>NZ_JACVAO010000003.1:0-492568 GCF_014851885.1 Ensifer sp. ENS02
AGTATTCCCTTGAGAACCGTGGAAGACGACCACGTTGATAGGCTGGGTGTGGAAGTGCGGCAACGCATGAAGCTTACCAGTACTAATCGTTCGATTGGCTTGATCGTTCCCATTGCTCATGCTCATCATCCAGATGAGCGACGTGTTCAAAACAAAACGAGTGAAGGCGATAAACCGCAAGCGGTTTACGCCGACCTCACCAGCTTCTCATCCGGTTTGCGTCCGCTAGACGCAAATCTTGCGCTTTGCCGACCTGGTGGTTCTGGCGGGGTGGCTGCACCCGTTCCCATTCCGAACACGGCCGTGAAACGCCCCAGCGCCGATGGTACTTCGTCTTAAGACGCGGGAGAGTAGGTCGCTGCCAGGTCTGCAAATCGCAAGAAAATCCGGAAATCTTCTCGACACAAAACTCGGCCAAGCCGAAACGCAAGGGCCGCCACCAAGCGGCCTTTTTGCGTAGGTAAAATCGAAACACACAACGGGATTTTGCTTCGCAAAACCCGGACCGGAAAAAGCATAAACCGCCAAGCGGTTTACGCTACCGCGCCAAATCCCAAAGGGATTTGCGCTGGACGCGGGGTGGAGCAGCCCGGTAGCTCGTCAGGCTCATAACCTGAAGGCCGCAGGTTCAAATCCTGCCCCCGCAACCAAATCAAAAAAAGCCCGCATGGAGAAATCCAGCGGGCTTTTTGGCGTTTGAACGGCCGAAAGCATTCCCCTGCTAAGCCGCAAGCGTCCAATTTAGGTGACGTCCTGAGATCTGATCACGTCCGCCAGGATGGCATTCAGCGCAAACGCACGCTCCAGTGGGACATAATGGCCGCAAGCCGGGAGGACGTGCACACGGCCGTCGATCGCGGCGGCGGCCTGTGAGGCGCCCGCCCTTGGCCCCGGAGCGACGTCGTCCGCTCCGGACACGATCGTGATCGGCCCTGGAAACGTCGAGAGGCAGTGATCCCGGCTCTGCCGCGTATGAAACACGGTAACGCCCCTTGCTATCTCCGCCGCCGAGGATCGTAACGCCATTACTTTCGCCCGGTTGACGGTCGCCGCACTGGTGGCGCGGGAAAACAGCGGCGCCCAATAGGATTCCCAGGCAGCTTCCGGGCCTTCCTCGCCAATCAGCCTGAGCGCGGAGGCATGGAAAGTCGGATCGGGATGATGCCTGGCCTTCGTGCCGATAAGCACCAGCGCCGAGACCCGTTGCGGTGCGATGGTCGCGACCTCGAGCGCGCACGATCCGCCGACGGAACAGCCGACCACGATGATATTGTCGCCCTTCAGCGGTTCGAGTGCGGCCCGCGCCCATGCGTCAATCGTCTCTCCCGAAGAATAGAGGGTCGGGGCATGGGTTGCGCCTGGCAGCAGATGCATCTGCTCCGCCCACATGGAACCGTCGAGCGGCAATGCGTGCAGCAGCAAGAGTTCGGGGGCCGATCTTGGCTGCGGCCCGTTGGTGGAATGGGCGATCATGGAACGCACTATGAGCCAGCCGCCGGCGAAAGGGCAATCCTGCCGCGCTTCGGACGGTTCACCAGCGGAGCGATGTCCGCAGTAGTCCGTCAGGAGTGTAGTGTTGCTCGATATGCCCGCGCGCGCCCGCTGGACAATCGCGCAAAAATAGAAACTATCGCCGTGACCGGAACAGAGTCGAAACGCGGCCTTAGGGCGGGAGTGGCACGACATGAGTTATCAGGGAACCTTGGACGTTCACCGAAGCCGGCCCGTCCACGTGCTCTTTTTCGTCTGCGCCGCTTTGGCGATCCTCGGCAGCCTGCTTGCCGCCCCCGACGATTCTCCCTGGCGCTGGCTGCATTATCTGACGAAGCCGACGGCGACGCTGCTGCTTCTCGTCGTGGTGTTGCGAACGATCTCTGAAACACCCAGCGCCTATGCCTGGGCCGTTGCTATCGGTCTCGTCTTCGCGGCGGCCGGCGATGTCTTTCTTATGCTGCCGGGTGATTATTTCCTGGCAGGCCTCGTTTGCTTTCTGCTGACCCATTGCACCTATATTTACGCACTCACCCGTGATGCCAAGTTTGCCGAAAGCAAAGGCATCTTCGCGGCCTTTGCCCTCGTTGCGCTCGCCGTTGTCGGTGGGCTCTGGACCTCGCTTCCTGACGAAATGCGCATTCCCGTCATCATCTACGCCCTGGCGCTTGGAGCAATGGCGGCTCAGGCCATTTCGCGCGCCCGACAGCTTTCGGGAACGCCCCGGGCAACGGCGGCACGGCTCGCCGCCTATGGCGGCCTGTTGTTCCTGATCAGTGACAGCATACTCGCCTATGGCCGCTTCCGCTTCGCGATCCCCTTCAACGCGCTCTGGGTGCTTGGCACCTACTACGCAGCCCAATGGTTCTTTGCCCGCTCGACCGATGACCATAGCCACTGACAACCCCGCAGGTCTCCATGCCACTTTCGACGGGCTACGCACGACCTGGCGCGACAACCGGCCGTCCGTCGAACAACGCCGTGCGGACCTGAGCCGGCTCAGGGACCGCCTGCGCGACCGCATGGAGGAGATGTGCGAGGCGATCGAAGAGGATTTTGGTCATCGCGCCCTCGGTGTCGTCGGTATCATTTCGCCGTGGAACTACCCGGTCAACCTGGCGCTTGCCCCCTTGGTGGCGGCGATCGCGGCCGGTAACCACGTGTACCTGAAGCCGTCCGAACACACGCCGCGCACCGCGGAATTCCTTCGCTCGCTGCTTGCCGAAGTCTTTCCCGAGACACGGGTGGCTGTTGCCCTGGGGGCCGCCGAGCTTTCGGCAGCCTTCTCCGCCCTTCCCTTCGATCACTTGTTCTTCACCGGCTCGACCGCCGTCGGCCGCAAGGTGATGGCGGCGGCCGCGCAGAACCTGACACCTGTCACGCTGGAGCTCGGCGGCAAATCGCCGGCGATCGTCGGCGAAGCCGCAGACCTCGCCAAGGCTGCTGCGCGCATCGCGACCGGAAAGTTCTTCAACGCCGGGCAGACCTGTATCGCGCCCGACTATGTGCTGATCCATGAGAGCAGGCGGGATGCTTTCGTGGAGCAGCTCAAACGGGAGGCTGTGGCGCGCTATCGGTCGAAGCGTGGTCTCGACGATTACACGTCGATCATCAACGACGCCCAGTACGAGCGCCTGAAGCGGCTCATTGCGGATGTCGAGGCGCGCGGTCATCCGGTGGTTTCCCTTCTCGAAGGGGCAGCAGACGCGATAGCGCGGGAACGCGTCCTGCTGCCGACGCTCGTGCTTGATCCGGACCACGACAGCGCCGTCATGGGCGAGGAGATTTTTGGGCCCATCCTTCCCATCGTCAGTTACGCTTCCATCGACGAAGCCATCGCCTATGTGCGCGATCGCGACCGCCCGTTGGCACTTTATTGCTTCAGTCGCGATAACGTTGAAATCGAGGCCGTCCTGTCACGCATCGTCGCCGGCGGGGTCTGCGTCAACGACACGCTCTACCAGTTCGGCTGCAACGACCTGCCTTTCGGCGGCGTCGGCGCCAGCGGCATGGGCCACTATCACGGGCGCGACGGGTTCCTGACCTTCTCCAAGGCGATGCCGGTGCTGAGGAAACTCGATCCGGCGCCGAGCGACCTGGTGAAACCGCCCTATCGGGGCATTGCCGACTGGGTCATCCGCTTCCTGTCGCGATAATTCGCCAAAAAATCTGCAATCACGCAGCAATTTGGCCTTGTAGCTCTAGTTGCTAGAGGTCGTAGCCTTGCTTCAGAATTTGCAAGGAGCAGGTTATGGCGAGCACTATTCGGGAAGCCCGTTATCGCGTCGAGGGCATGGATTGCGCGTCCTGCGCGTCCAAGATCGATACGGCGGTGCGCCGGCTGTCGGGCGTCGAGGACGTATCGGTCTCTGTGTCGGCGGGCACCATGTCGGTCAAGTTTGCCGACGAAAACGATCTTGCGACGTCGATTGTGAGCAGGGTCGGAAAGCTCGGCTATCGTTTGCATCCGATCCAGGCAGGCCAGGCGTCGGAGCGGAAAGCGGCGCATGTCTGCTCCGGACACGATCATGATCATAACCACGACCACGATCACGGCGATCACAGTCATGACCATGACCATGACCATGATCATGGTAATCGACACGATGAGCACGCCCATCATCACGAGGGTAACGCCAGCCAGAAGGGCGAGACAGCCGCGGCAGCGATGGGCCTTCACGGTCATGACCACGGCCCGACGAGCGGCCCCTGGTGGAAGTCGGGCAAGGGCAAGCTGACGATTGCCAGCGGCCTGGCGCTGATTGCCGCCTATGCGGTCGGCAAGACGATCCCGGCGACCGAGCCCTTGATCTTTACCCTCGCCATGCTCGTCGGCCTGTTGCCGATTGCGCGGCGCGCCTTTGTCGCTGCGACCATGGGCACGCCGTTTTCGATCGAGATGCTGATGACGATCGCCGCGATCGGCGCGGTCTTCATCGGCGCGACGGAAGAGGCGGCAATGGTCGTCCTGCTCTTCCTGGTCGGTGAACTGCTGGAGGGCGTGGCCGCCGGCAAGGCGCGCGCCAGCATCCAGTCGCTGACGGCGCTCGTTCCGAAATCCGCCTTCGTCGAGCGCGATGGGCGGCTGGATGAGGTTCCGGCCGAAACGCTGAGCGTGGGCGCCGTCATTCTCGTTCGCCCCGGCGACCGCATTCCGGCTGACGGAGTCATTCTCTCCGGCGAAAGTGCCGTCGACGAAGCGCCGGTTACCGGCGAGAGCACGCCGGTGCGCAAGGAAGTCGATGACACCGTGGTTGCGGGCACCGTCAATGGCTCCGGCGCGCTGCGCGTGCGGGTCACGGCCGCCGCTGCCGACAACACCATTGCGCGCATCGTCCGCATGGTGGAGGAAGCCCAGGAAAGCAAGGCGCCGACCGAGCGCTTTATCGACCGCTTCTCGCGCTACTATACGCCGGGTGTCGTCGTCGTCGCGGCGCTTGTGGCGGTGCTGCCGCCGCTTCTCTCCGGCGGCTCCTGGGACGAGTGGATCTACAAGGGTCTTGCCATCCTTCTGATCGGCTGCCCCTGCGCGCTGGTCATCTCGACACCGGCAGCGATCGCCGCCAGCCTTTCGGCCGGCGCCCGTCGCGGTTTGCTGATGAAGGGCGGCGCTGTGCTTGAGAATGTCGGCAAGGTCACGGCCGCCGCCTTCGACAAGACCGGAACGCTGACCGAAGGCAAGCCGAAGGTGACGGACATCGTCGGCTTCGGCCGGTCGGAGGCGGAGGTCCTGCGTCTTGCCGCAGCACTGGAGCAGGGATCGAGCCACCCGCTTGCCCGGGCCATCCTGGAGCGCAGCACGGCTGATGGCGTTGCGATCCCCAATATCGCCACTGTGAACGCGGTGGGCGGCAAGGGGCTGGAAGGCACCGTCGAAGGCATCGCGCTGTTCTTCGGTTCGCCGAAGGCCGCAGCCGAGCGGACGCCGATGACGGCCGACGAAAAGGCGCGCGTCGCCGCTCTCAACGATGAGGGCAAAACCGTTTCTGTGCTGGTCGCCGGTGGCGTGATGGCCGGTGCCATTGCCATGCGTGACGAGCCTCGGCCGGATGCGGCCGCGGGTGTGAAGGCGCTCACGGACGCCGGCCTCCGCGTCGTCATGCTGACGGGCGACAACCGCCGCACGGCCGAAGCGATCGGCCGCCAGTTCGGCATGGAGGTCCGTGCGGAGCTCCTGCCCGAGGACAAGCAACGTATCGTGCGCGAACTGAAGGCGGAAGGCTTCAACGTTGCCAAGATCGGTGACGGCATCAACGACGCGCCGGCGCTGGCCGCGGCCGACATCGGCATCGCCATGGGCGGCGGCACCGATGTGGCGCTGGAAACGGCGGACGCGGCGGTGTTGCACGGCCGTGTCGGCGACGTTGCGGCGATGATCCGGCTCTCCCGCTCGACGATGCGCAACATCGTTCAGAACATCACGATTGCGCTTGGCCTGAAGGCGGTCTTCCTGGTGACGACGATCATCGGCGTTACCGGCCTTTGGCCGGCGATCCTCGCCGACACCGGTGCGACCGTTCTCGTCACGATGAATGCCCTCAGGCTGCTTCGGCCCGTACGAGCCGTCTGAGAACCACCAAATAATCCCAATATGAAGGACCGGCGGCACCCGTTGTCGCCGGTTTTTCGCGTCCAAGTGCCTGTGTATATTCACGCTGGACTCTCACCAGCGATCTGATGAGAGTATAAGGAGATCACGGTTGAGGGCTTTCGCCCCGAAAAATCGATGATAAACTTAGACCAAATGGTAAAAAAATCGCCGGCACGGTTTCTGGGAAGAATGCCGAAGCGGGCCAGTTTGGGGATCGCAAGGCCAATATGGACAATATTGCCATCGAACTGCGTGGGATCGACAAGAGTTTCGGTCCGGTCCACGCCAACAAGAACATCAATCTAAAAGTCCGCAAAGGGACGATCCACGGCATCATCGGCGAAAACGGTGCGGGAAAATCGACCCTGATGTCGATCCTCTACGGCTTCTATCAGGCCGATAGCGGTGAAATCCTCGTCGACGGAAAACCCGTCGCGATCCGCGATCCGAATGCGGCGATCGCCGCCGGCATCGGCATGGTCCACCAGCATTTCATGCTGGTCGAGAACTTCACGGTGCTCGAAAACATCATGCTCGGCGCCGAGGACAGCCAGATCCTCAACAAAGGTATTGCCAAGGCGCGCGTCGAGCTGAAGCGGCTGGAGCGCGAATATGCGCTAGAAGTCGATCCGGATGCCGTCATCGAGGAACTGCCCGTTGGCCTGCAGCAGCGCGTCGAGATCCTGAAAGCACTTTATCGCCGGGCCGATATCCTGATCCTCGACGAGCCGACCGGCGTCTTGACGCCGGCTGAGGCCGACCATCTCTTCCGGGTGCTCGAACAGCTGAAGAACCAGGGCAAGACCGTCATCCTCATCACCCACAAGCTGCGCGAGATCATGGCGATCACCGACGAGGTGTCGGTCATGCGCCGCGGCGAGATGGTAGCAACGCGCACGACGGCTGAAACCTCGGTCGAAGAGCTTGCCGAACTCATGGTCGGGCGTCGCGTCTTGCTGCGTGTCGAAAAGGGCGAGGCCAAGCCCGGCGAGGTGAAGCTCGCGGTCGAGGGGCTGACGGTCAAGGACGGCCGCGGTGTCACCATGGTTGACAACGTCTCCTTCAACCTGAGGGCGGGTGAGATCGTCGGCATTGCCGGAGTTGCCGGCAACGGCCAATCCGAGCTGCTCGAAGCGATTTCGGGCATTCGTCGCGCCGTGTCGGGCTCCGTGCTTCTCAACGGTAAGCCCATCGACGTTACCGGCCGCGCCGACCCCTCCGAACTGCGCAATCGTGGTCTCGCCCACGTGCCGGAAGACCGCCACCATGTCGGTCTCGTGCTGAAGTTCGAGGAATGCGAAAACGCGATCCTCGGCTATCATCACGACAAGCGTTACCTCAACGGCGTCTTCCTGAACGTCGATGCGATCCGCAAGGACGCAGAGCAGCGCATCGCCGAATACGATATCCGCCCGCCGAATCCGCGGCTGAAGACCGCCAATTTCTCCGGCGGCAACCAGCAGAAGATCGTGCTGGCGCGTGAAATGGAGCGCGGGCCCGATGTGCTGATCATCGGCCAGCCGACGCGCGGCGTCGATGTCGGCGCCATCGAATTCATCCATAGACGGATCATCGAGATGCGCGACCAGGGCATGGCTGTCCTGTTGGTCTCCGTCGAGCTCGATGAAATCCGCGCCCTGTCGGACCGTATCCTCGTCATGTTTGCCGGCCGTGTCGTCGGCGAGCGCGATCCGGATGCGACCGAGGGCGAACTCGGCCTGCTGATGGCCGGCGTTGAAGGCCGCAAGGAGGCCGCAGAATGAGCACCCCCTATGCTAAGCTTCCGGGCTGGGTCGAATACGGCCTCGTCCCGCTGGTCAACCTCGCTGTTGCCTTCCTCGTCGCCGGTCTCGTCGTGTTGCTCGTCGGTGAAAATCCGTTGGAAGCGGCCTATCACCTGATCAACGGCGCCTTCGGCCGCGGCGAATATCTCGGCTTCACGCTGTACTACGCCACCACCTTCATCTTCACCGGTCTTGCCGTCGCCGTCGCCTTCCATGCCGGCCTCTTCAACATCGGCGGCGAAGGCCAGGCCTATGTCGGCGGTATCGGCGTGGCGCTTGCCTGCCTCTGGCTCGACCAGACGATGCCGTGGTTCGTGGTGTTCCCGCTGGCGATCCTCGGGTCCGCCTTCTTCGGCGCCGCCTGGGCCTTCCTGCCCGGCTGGCTGCAGGCCAAGCGCGGCAGCCACATCGTCATCACGACGATCATGTTCAACTTCATCGCCTCGAGCCTGATGGTCTACCTGTTGACGCGGGTGCTGAAGCCGCTCGGCTCGATGTCGCCGCAGACGCGCACCTTCGCCGAAGGCGGGCAACTGCCCAAGCTCGATTGGCTGCTCGCGATCTTCGGGCTGGATATCGGTACGGCGCCGTTCAACGTCTCGTTCCTGCTGGCGCTGGTCGCGGCCTTCTGCGTCTGGCTTCTGATCTGGCGCACCAAGCTCGGCTATGAAATGCGCACCATGGGCCACAGCCCTTCGGCCGCGCGCTACGCCGGCATGAGTGAAAGCCGCATCACCGTCATCACCATGATGATATCCGGTGCGCTTGCCGGCATGATGGCGCTCAATCCGATCATGGGCGAGCAGGGGCGCATGCAGCTCGACTTCGTGCAGGGCGCAGGCTTCGTCGGCATCGCCGTGGCGCTGATGGGCCGCTCGCATCCGGCCGGCATCATCCCGGCCGCCATTCTCTTCGGCATGCTTTACCAGGGCGGAGCCGAAATCTCCTTCGAAATGCCGTCGATCTCGCGCGACATGATCGTGATCATCCAGGGTCTCGTCATTCTCTTTGCCGGTGCACTCGAAAACATGTTCAGGCCGGCGATCGCCCGGCTGTTTGCGATGCAGAGCCGCCGTGCGGCCGTCGTGGCACAGACCAAGGGAGCTTGAAGCCATGGATTTCTTCCACGTCATCGTGGTGCTCCTCGAGTCCACCATCCGCGTATCCGTCCCGCTGATCTTCGCAGCGCTGGCAGGGCTCTTCACCGAGCGCGCCGGCATCTTCGACATCGGCCTTGAAGGCAAGATGCTTGGTGCTGCCTTTGCCGCCGGCGCTGTTGCGGCCGTCACCCAGTCGGTCTGGATGGGGCTGCTTGCCGCCATCCTGATCTCGATCGCGTTGTCGCTGGTGCACGGCTATGCCTCGATCACCCAGCGCGGCAACCAGATCGTCTCGGGCGTCGCGATCAACTTCATCGTCGCCGGCTCGACCGTCATCCTTGGCGAGGCCTGGTTCCGCCAGGGCGGCCGCACGCCGGCGCTCGGCGAAGGCGCACGCTTCCAGACGATCACCTTTCCCTATGCCGACAGCATCCGCGAAATCCCGATCCTCGGCCCGATCTATTCGGACCTGCTTTCCGGGCATTTCATCCTGACCTATGTCGCCTTTGCCATGGTGCCGATCAGCTGGTGGATCCTCTATCGCACCCGCTTCGGCCTGCGGCTGCGCGCCGTCGGCGAGAACCCGGGCGCGGTCGACACAGCCGGTATTTCGGTGATCTGGATGCGCTATCGCGCCGTCATCTGCTGCGGCATTCTCTGCGGCTTTGCAGGTGCCTATCTGTCGCTGGCCATGACCGCCGGCTTCGTCAAGGGAATGACCGCCGGTAAGGGTTATATCGCGCTGGCAGCGTTGATCTTCGCCAAGTGGCGTCCATTCAACATCATGCTCGCCTGCCTGCTTTTCGGCTTCCTAGATGCGCTCGCCATCCGTCTGCAGGGCAATCCGCTGCCGCTGATCGGCCAGGTGCCGGTGCAGTTGATGCAGGCGCTGCCCTATATCCTCACCGTAATCCTGCTTGCCGGTTTCATCGGCAAGGCCATTCCGCCGAAGGCCGGCGGCGTCCCCTATGTCAAGGAGCGCTAGAACCATGGAAAAGGAACTGTTCGAAGCCGCGCGTGACGCAATGGCCAAGGCGCATGCGCCCTACTCGAAGTTTCCGGTCGGCGCGGCGATCCGCGCCGAGGACGGCAAGATCTATACCGGCGCCAACATCGAGAACCTGTCCTTCCCCGAGGGCTGGTGCGCCGAAACCACCGCGATCAGCCATATGGTCATGGCCGGCCAGCGCAAGATCATGGAAGTCGCCGTCATTGCCGAGAAGCTGGCGCTCTGCCCGCCCTGCGGCGGCTGCCGCCAGCGGCTGGCGGAGTTCTCCGGCGCCAGCACGCGCATCTTCCTGTGCGACGAGACCGGCGTGAAAAAGACCCTGGCACTGTCGGACCTGCTGCCGCACAGCTTCGAGACCGAGATTCTCGGATGACCGCGGCCGCTGAACTGTTGAAGGCCAGGCTCGGGGGCCTCTCTCCACGCTATGGCATCGTGCTCGGCTCTGGCCTCGGTTCTCTGGTCGAGGCTTTGGACGAGACGTTGCGCCTCTCCTACGCCGAGATCCCCGGGTTCCCGGTCAGCAGCGTCTCCGGCCATGCCGGCGAACTTGTGGCCGGAACGCTCTCGGGCGTGCCTGTTGTCATGCTGTCTGGTCGTGTCCACTACTACGAGCAGGGCGACGCCAATGCGATGCGCGTCCCGCTCGAAACCCTTAGGGCGCTCGGCATCGAATGCCTGGTGCTGACCAATTCCGCCGGATCGCTGCGGGACGATCTGCCGCCGGGATCGGTGATGCGGATATCCGACCACATCAACTATTCGGGCTTCAACCCGCTGATCGGCGTCGACAGCGACGATCGCTTCGTCGGCATGACCAATGCCTATGATGCCGAGCTTGCGGAAAGAATGCAGGAGAGCGCCGAGCGCCTCGGCATTCCGCTTCTCGCCGGCGTCTACATGTGGTTCTCCGGACCGAGCTTCGAAACGCCGGCGGAGATCCGCATGGCGCGCATCCTTGGCGCCGATGCGGTCGGCATGTCCACGGTTCCGGAAGTCATCCTCGCGCGCTTCTTCGGCCTCCGCGTCGTTGCCGCCTCTGTGATCACCAATTTCGGCGCCGGCATGACCGGTGGCGAGATCAGCCATCACGAGACGAAGGACATGGCGCCGATCGGCGGCAAGCGGCTTGCCGCGATCCTCGCCGACATGATCGCGGCCGACGCGGTGTGCGGGTGACGATGCTTCCGCAGGAAACCATCAGGCGCAAACGCAACGGCGAGCACCTCGCCCCGGCCGAGATCGCGGATTTCGTTCGCGGCCTGTCGGATGGTTCGATCTCCGAAGGGCAGGTCGCCGCCTTCGCCATGGCGATCTGGTTCTCCGGCATGAGCCGCGAGGAGACCGTCGCGCTGACATTGGCGATGCGCGATAGTGGCGAAACACTCGACTGGAGCACCATCAGACGACCCATAGCCGACAAACATTCGACCGGCGGTGTCGGCGACAACGTCTCGCTGATGCTGGCGCCGATCGTTGCCGCCTGCGGGCTCGCCGTGCCGATGATATCAGGGCGCGGGCTCGGGCACACCGGCGGCACGCTCGACAAGCTCGAATCCATACCCGGCTATGATATCCAGCCGTCGGCGAGTGTCTTCCGCAGGACGGTCGACGAGATCGGTTGCGCCATCATCGGCCAGACCGCTAATCTCGCGCCTGCCGACAAGCGCCTCTATGCGATCCGCGATGTCACTGCGACCGTCGATTCGGTACCGCTGATCACGGCCTCGATTCTGTCGAAGAAGCTCGCGGCCGGCCTTCAGTCGCTGGTGCTGGACGTCAAGCTCGGCAACGGCTCCTTCATGAGCGATGCGCGTGAGGCCGAGATCCTGGCGCGCTCGTTGGTCGACGTTGCCAATGGCGCCGGCGTTCGCACCTCCGCACTCCTGACCGACATGAACGAGCCCCTGGCAGACGCGGCCGGCAATGCACTGGAGATCGACAATTGCCTGGCTTTCCTTCGAGGCGAGAAGAAGGGAACGCGGCTTGAAACCGTCGTGCTCGCCTTTGCCGCCGAAATGTTGGTGGCCGGCGGCGCTGCCGGCGATGCCGAACAGGGTGAAGCCCAGGCGCGCAAAGTGCTTGCCAGCGGAGCGGCACTGGAACGGTTCGGGAAGATGGTACATGCGCTGGGTGGACCGGCGGACTTCATCGAGGGCTCGGGCGCCTATCTCGGACGTGCGCCGGTCATTCTGCCGGTCGAAGCCGAGCAGTCCGGCTATCTCGCCGCCTGCGAGACGCGGGAACTGGGCATGGCCGTCATCGCGCTCGGCGGCGGGCGTTCGCATCCAGACGACAGGATCGATCACCGCGTCGGTTTCGATGCGCTGAAGCCGCTTGGAACGCGGGTCGAGAAGGGCGATCTCATCGCCTTCGTTCACGCGGCAGACCAGGAGGCTGCGGAAGCGGCCCGGCGACGCCTTTTGGCACTCTACACGATCGATGAGGCCGAGCCGGAGACGAGGTCCCCGATCGTCGCGAAAATCACCTGACGAGATGCAGGTCGCCGTCCTCGACACGGAAAGAGGACAGCCGGTTCAGGAAGGTCATGCCGATCAGAGTCCCCGAGAGCGCCTTGTCCGGAAGCACCAGCGCCTGAACGTCGCGCACCGATATGCCTCCGATCTCGATTCGGCTGAGGACCGCCGGCGCTGCCCCGACGATGCCATTGGCCGTGTTGACACGTGCCGCGGCGAAGTCGAGCGTGCTCGCCGAAATCCCGAGCCGCCTTGCGGTTGAAAAATTGATAATGATCGCACTGGCGCCGGTATCGACCAGTCCGCGTTCCGTTCGCCCATTGATGCGGAAGGTGCCAATGAAATGGCCTCTGTCGTCGGCGTCGAGCACGACGCTGCGCCCCATCGCGTATTTCGCGGTGGTCGTCGGCGGGGCTGCAGCTTCCTGTGTGGTCTTCCCGTTGTCTGCGTGGGACAGAAACCTGGTCGCAAGGTTCGGGACCAAGATGGCCGCGACTGCCGCAGCGCCGGCCAATGTCAGCAAACGGACGAGCATGGACATCACCTCTCAATCTAACTTATGCTCGTGCAAGTAGAGCTGGTGATGCCTAAGACGACATAAAAAAACCGCCGGGATCCGGCGGTTTTCTCATCGATTTCAGATCCTGGTTAAGGATCTGAAAATCACTTGGTGCCGTACATGCGGTCGCCGGCGTCACCCAGACCGGGCATGATGTAGCCGAGTTCGTTCAGGTGGCTGTCGATCGAGGCGGTGAAGATCGGCACGTCCGGGTGCGCGCTCTGGAAATTGCGGATGCCTTCAGGAGCGGCGAGCAGGCAGAGGAAGCGCATGTTCTTGGCGCCGCGCTCCTTCAGCTTGTCGATCGCCGCGATCGAGGAATTGCCGGTGGCAAGCATCGGATCGACGACGATGATCAGGCGCTCTGACAGGCTCTCCGGTGCCTTGAAGTAGTATTCCACCGCCTCCAGCGTCTCATGGTCGCGATAGACGCCGATATGGGAGACGCGGGCCGAAGGCACCAGTTCGAGCATGCCTTCCAGCAGCCCGTTGCCGGCGCGTAGGATCGAGGCGAAGACAAGCTTCTTGCCTTCGAGGACCGGCGAGTCGATTTCCTGCAGCGGCGTTTCGATGCGCTCCATCGTCAGCTCGAGATCGCGCGTCACCTCGTAGCAGAGCAGCGTCGAGATCTCACGGAGAAGCCGGCGGAAACCCGCAGTCGAGGTCTCCTTCTTGCGCATGATGGTCAGCTTGTGCTGCACAAGCGGATGATCGATCACTGTAACGCCGTTCATGGCTCACCTTTCCGGATTTTTTGTATCCGTCCTTTTTCCATGGAATGCGCCTTCGCCGCAAGGGTATTGGCCGACCGGAGACCGTCATCCCCAGCCGGCAAATCGCGACCTGTACCCCTAGATCCGCGTCAGCAACCGCTGGCGCGTCGCCTCGTCGACAAAGGCGGCTTCGATCGCGGTCCTGGTCATGCCGTTGATCTCATCGTCGCTGAAGCCCATCACCGCGGAGGCGATGTCGTATTCCTGGGCGAGCGAAGTGTGGAAGAACGGCGGGTCGTCGGAATTGAGCGTGACGCGCACGCCGGCCTCGTGCAGGGCCCGCAGCGGATGCGACGCGAAATCGGGGAAGACCTGAAGCGAGATGTTGGAGCCGGGGCAAACCTCGAGCACCACACCCTCATCGGCGAGGCGCCGCACCAGATCCGCGTCTTCGATCGCCCGCACACCGTGGCTGATGCGCGACGGGCGCACGTGGTCGAGCGCGTCGCGAACGCTGAAGGCGCCCGAGAGTTCGCCCGCATGGATCGTCAGCCCGAGGCCGGCATCACGCACGATGTCGAAGGCGCGCGCGAAGTCGGCGACCTTGTGCATGCGCTCTTCGCCGGCAAGGTTGAAGCCGGTGACGAGCTTGTGTTCGCGCCTGGCGGCGAATTCGGCCGTCTTGATCACCGATTCCGGGCCGAGATGGCGGATGCCCGTGATCAGCATGCGCGATTCGATGCCGGTCTTCTGCCGGGCCGCTTCCATGCCGGCGGCAAGACCTTCGAGATAGGCGTGGGCACCCAGGCCGATCGTGTTGCCGTGGTCGGGCGAAACGATGATTTCGCTATAGCTCGTTCCGGCTTCGGCAAGTTCGGTCAGATAGGCTTCCGCGAGCAGCGCGTAGTCTTCCTCGGTCTTAAACAGCGAGGCGATGGCGTCGTAGCATTTCACGAAGCTGGTGAAGTCTTCCCAGACATAGGCCTTGTCGCGGATGATTGCGCTGGTGTCGACGCCATATTTCTCGGCCTGGGCCAAAGCCAGTTCGGGCGGCGTCGCACCCTCGATGTGGCAATGCAGTTCCGCCTTCTTCAGATGTGCGGTCAAATGAGGCTTCTCCCATGGTGGCCCGGCGCGATGCCGAGATGCTTGGCGACGGTTTCGCCGATATGCGTGAAGGTATTGGCAATGCCAAGCGAGCGGCTGCGCAGGGACGGCCCGAACATCAGCACCGGCACGCGCTCGCGCGTATGGTCGGTACCGCGCCAGGTCGGGTCGCAGCCATGGTCGGCCGTCAGGATGACGATGTCGCCCGGCTGCAGGCGCCGGTCGAGATCGGGCAGGCGCGCGTCGAAGGCCTCGAGGGCAGCCGCATAGCCGGCAACGTCGCGACGATGCCCGTAGAGCATGTCGAAATCGACGAAGTTGGTGAAGACCAGGCTTCCGTCCTCGGCCTCGTCGATGGCTGCAATGCTGGCATCGAAGAGGGCCATGTTGCCATCGGCCTTGGTCAGCTTGGTCACGCCCTGATGGGCGAAGATGTCGCCGATCTTGCCGATGGCGTGAACCGTGCGCTCGGCCTCCACCAGCCGGTCGAGGATCGTCGGCTCCGGCGGCAGCACCGAAAAGTCGCGCCGGTTGCCGGTGCGCGCAAAAGTCTGCGGGCTCGCGCCGACGAAGGGGCGGGCGATGACGCGGCCGATATTGTAGTGGTCGAGTAGGCGGCGAACGATCTGGCAAAGCTCGAGCAGGCGGTCGAGGCCAAAACTCTGCTCGTGCGCTGCGATCTGGAAGACCGAGTCCGACGAAGTGTAGCAGATCGGCTTGCCACTGCGCATGTGCTCCTCGCCGTGGCGGACGATGATATCGGTGCCGGAGGCGTGGCAGTTGCCGAGAATGCCGGGAATGTTGGCCTCGCGGCAGATCGCTTCGACAAGCTCCGGCGGAAAGGCGTCGCCTTCGGCGGAGAAGTAGCCCCAGTCGAACATGACGGGTGTCCCGGCGATTTCCCAATGACCGGAGGGCGTGTCCTTGCCGCGCGATACTTCGCTCGCCGCGCCATAGGCGCCATAAACGCGATTGGGCACCGGCATGCCCTGGGGAATCGTGCCGGTCGCAAGCTTTGCCGCGTGGATCAGGCCAAGCGCGGACATGTTCGGCAGGCTGAGCGGGCCCTCGCGCAATCCGGGCCGGTCGGCAGCACCGATAGCGCAGAACTCGGCGATATGGCCAAGCGTGTTGGCACCGAGATCGCCGAAGGCTTCGGCGTCCGGCGCTCCGCCTATGCCAAAGGAATCGAGAACGAATAGAAAGGCACGCGCCATGATGCACCTGACAGCGGGCGCGCGGCGATCGCGGCCCGAAACCTCCGGAAAAGCGCAGGCACGCCCTCTAGGGCACCCGCGCAATCTCGAAGGGATAGCGCCGCTCGTTGCTCAATGCAATTGCGCCGCATGTCTGTCCGATCAGCAATCCGAGCATTTTATCGGCTGGGAGAGGCGTGCGTGGAAGTAGGCCGTCTTGGAGAGATCGATGGTCTTTGTCGTCGCCTGAAGGTTGGGCGCATAGAGTAGGAGTTCGTGCGGTACCGTCAGTTCCGTGCGAATGACGAAGGAGTTGGTCGCTGTGAACTGGGCGGGCAGGGAGACCTTGGTATTGACGGCATAGGGCGTGCCGCCTGCCTGATCGCGCGACCACAGGATCGTGCCCTCATTGGTGTTCGTGACCGCGATGCCGCTGATCTTCAGCGTGTAGTTGGCGTTTCCGTAGGGCGCCAGGATGCTCTTTGCGATGTTCGGCACGTTGGCGAGGAAGGCCTTGTTGACCTCCGTCTGCTGCGCGACGACGTCGGCCGTAGCGCTTGCGGCGCGCGCGGTCTTGCCGGCAACTGTAAAACCGACCGAGAGTTCGAAGGCGCCGAGATAGGCCATCACCAGCAGCGGGGCGACGATCGCGAATTCGACCGCACCGACGCCGCTTCTGTCGCGCCGCAGCGCGCCAAGGGCCTTGGTGATCGGCTTGAGGCGCAGGATTTCAAACGCGGAATACGGCATCGCGGGGCGCCTCACTCGCTCTCGTTTCGGAAGGTGGCGGTCGCCACCATGAGATAGTCCTTCGGCATGCTTGAGCCGGCGGGCCGCAGGTTGGTGATGAACGGCCTGACGAGGTCCGTGAAGACGCTCCAGCGATAATAGGCGCGAACCACGTTGAAGGAGCCGGGGCCGCCAGGGGCAAACTTGAAGCCGGTCGTGTCGATGTCGGTGGAATCGGCCTTCCGCGGGATCAGCACGGGAAACTTGCTGAGATCACTGACCGCTCTGACGTCCAGATAGAATTGCGAGGGTAGGCCGGCTTCAGTGGCCGAGCACTTCATCAGGACCGAGATCTCGTCGCAGAACGCCTGGCGGAACTGAGCCTCGCTCATGTCGGTCTGTTTTCCCTGCTGGAAGGTGATCTGACCGGTGCGGACCTTGCGCGCCATCGTCTCCGTCGCATTCGCCAGGAGCTGGTCGCCGTAGAAGGCGGCGAAGGTTTCGAGCGAGGCGAAGATCACCACGAAGAAGGGAAGCGCGAGAATGGCGAACTCGATGCTTGTCGTGCCTTTGCGGTTGCGAAGGAAGCGGCTGAAAATGCCTTTTCGCCTTTTTTCGGCCCCGCTCGGCCGCCATGTTGCCTGCTCGATGTTCATTGCGCCGTCCCATCATGTTACGCCAGACGGGCGGCAGATTATGGAGCAACCATTGATATTTCGTTCTCAGGGATGGTGCGCATTTTAACGAACCACGCGCTTCGAACCCATAAAAATCAATTGGTGCTACCTGTGGTTTTGCGTTCCGCGTGACGCTCGCAATTTGGTGTGCAGGAGAGCACGGTGCGGGACGTTTGTTTATAGACGCGCACGGTGTTACCTTCGTCGATCGACACCAGGATCCGCTCGTCGACGATGGCGTTTCCGTCCTGATCGAGGATGACCAGGTTGGTGGTTCCGAAGTTGCGGCCGGTAATGACGATCGTACGGGCGTCCGCAACCGTCGCGTCCGCCACCTCGGCATTGCCGATGATGACCTTGCTGACCGGGCGATCGAGCTTCAATACGCGCGCATGATCCATATACACGCGCATCATGTCGCTTTCGGCCGCGGCGGCAACCGATGGGGCGAGGGCGGCGATCGCGAATGCGAATATGGCGGCTCGGCCGGTCGCGAATGGCGTGGTCATGGCGGGTCCCTAGGTGGTGTTCATGCCATACTCACCGGTCTTGGTGAACGAACCGTTAAGTCGGTCCTATTGAGGCTTTGCGGAGGCTTCGCCGTTTTCTGTTCGTTTACCCAATAATCAGGGATGCTTCGTTAACCTTCAGGTAACCGCCTTCTTTAAGTTGATGGCAATGCGCCAGGACTAGTTTGGGGTTCATCCGATCAACGGCAACAGTTGGCGGAAGTGCTGAACAACAAACGTGAAGTAGGAGAATCATCATGAAGAAGATTTTTGCCCGTCTGATGAAGGACGAGTCCGGCGCGACCGCCATCGAGTATGGCCTCATTGCCGCGCTCATCTCCGTTGCCCTGATCGCAGGCGCAACGACCCTCGGCGACCAGCTGAATTCCGTATTCAGCAGCCTCGGCACCAAGATGACGACTGCCGCGACCGCAGCAAAGTAATCGGGCTGACCGCCTCGAACGGAGGGGATTTCGATGAAGTCGATTTTCTGCCGCTTGCTGCGGGATGAGTCCGGAGCGACCGCGATCGAATACGGCATGATTGCCGCCCTCGTCTCGGTGGCGCTCATTGTCGGTGCAAGTTCGCTCGGCAATGCGATTAACGCCACGTTCAGCGGGGTCGAAACAACGGTTTCGACGAGCACGGCCGGAAAACTGTGATGATCCAGCTTTCGTAGCGGATCGACGATGGAGCCGCCCCCGAAAAGGGCGGCTCCATCGGTATCTATGGATACTGCGATCGGATCTCAGATCGCGTGCATCTGATTTCGGGAGGCCGTGAATATGACTGAAGCCGCCATTTTCGTAGTCTTTCCCTTTTGCCTGGGATTTGCGGCGTTTTCCGACCTGCTGACGATGACGATCCCGAACCGTGTTTCGGTGATCCTGCTTGGTGCCTTTTTCCTGGTGGCGCCAATGTCCGGCTTGGGGTTCGCCGAGATCGGCCTGCATGTGCTCGCGGCCGCCGCAGTCTTTGCCGCATGTTTTGCCCTGTTTGCGACGAACGTGATGGGCGGCGGGGACGCGAAGCTCCTGACGGCCTGCGCCATCTGGTTCGGCCTGACGTCGTCGTTGACGGCCTTCCTGCTCTATGTCTCGATCTTCGGCGGCGTGCTGACGCTCGCGGTGCTTTTGTTGCGCCAGCAGGAGGATACGCTCCTTGCGAGCGGCATTCCTTTCCCGCAGCTTTTGCTCACGGCCAAGAAAATTCCTTACGGGATCGCGATCGCGCTTGGGGGCTTTGCCGCCTATCCCTCGTCGCCGCTTATGGAGGCGGCCTTCGCGCGGCTGACTTGAGAGACCTTTGGGCCGACTGGTCAGCTTTCGTTAACTGCGCTCATAAGTAATCCGTTAACCATAATTACACCAATTCCTGATCAATCTGAGCCTGGCATTTCTTCGGGGCTCGGAAACAATCATGAAACCGGTTCGCATCATCATACTGGCAGTGGCCGTTCTCTCGGCTGCGATGGCCGGTCTTTTGGCGATGAGGCTGACGGGCGCGCCTGCGCCGCAGATGGCTGAACCGGTCGTCGAGCGTGCCCCCACCGTCAACGTGCTTGTCGCCAGCAAGAGCCTGCCCGTCGGATCGCGACTGGGCGGCGACAGCATCCAATGGATGGCTTGGCCGAAGGACGGTGTGGTCGATGGCATCATTACCGAAGAAAATCAGCCGACCGCGATCGATGATCTGAGCGGCGCGGTCGTGCGTCTGCCGATCTTCAACGGCGAACCCGTGCGCCACGAAAAGGTGGCAGATTCGTCCAGCCGCATCATGTCGTCGCTGCTGCCGGCGGGCAAGCGCGCCGTTGCGACCGAAATCACGGTCGCAACCGGTGCCGGTGGCTTCATCCTGCCGAACGACCGCGTCGACGTGATCATGGTGCGCAAGGGTGACGGCGAACTCTACCTGACCGAAACCGTGCTCAGCAATGTGCGTGTGCTCGCGATCGACCAGCAGGTCGAGGAAAAGGATGACGGCACCAAGGCGGTGGTTGGAACCACGGCCACGCTGGAACTTACGCCCGACCAGTCGAAGGTGATGACGGTTGCGCAGCAGATGGCGGAACGTATTTCGCTGGCGCTCCGAAGCGTCGCCGATGCGCAGGAGTCTGACACGGACGCCGCGGACTATCTGCTGAGCGGTGACGGCCAACCGAACATTCAGGTCATCAAGTCCGGCTCCATCGTCAAGGGCGATGGAACGGTCGGCCAGACGCAGCAATGACAGACACGAGCAGGAACCAGGTGAGAACGGGGCATAAGGTGAAACGGAGCGGAAACAAATTTCGGGCGTCTGTCGCAGCCGGCCTATCATTCTGCCTGGCGGCTACCGGCATGTATCTGCCGGCGCCGACGGAAGCTTTTGCCGGCGCGTCCTCGGTCGTCCGCATAGTCGAAAGCGGCCCCGGCGTGAAGAAGAAGGTCAGCCTCGGTTTGAACAAGGCCGTAGTCGTCGATTTGCCTGCAGACGCGCATGATATCCTCGTTGCCGACCCGTCTCTCGCCGACGCCGTGACCCGTACGTCGCGGCGCATCTACCTCTTCGGCAAGTCGGTCGGCCAGACCAACATCTTCGTCTTCGGTCCCAATGGCGAGGAGATCGTCTCCCTCGACATCGAGGTCGAACGCGATGTCTCCAGCCTTCAGTCCAACCTGCGCCGCTTCATTCCGGACGCCGATATCAACGTCGAGATCGTCTCGGACAACATCGTGCTGACCGGCACCGTGCGCACACCGCTCGATTCCACCCGTGCCGTCGACCTTGCCAAGGCCTTCCTTCAGGGCGGTGAGGCGACCACGCGCAACATCACGGCCCAGGGCAACAATGGTGACGCCGATATTTTCGCCGAAGACCGGCAGGTGTCGCAGATCGTCAATCTCCTGACCATCGATGGCGACGACCAGGTCAATCTCAAGGTCACCGTGGCCGAGGTCAGCCGCCAGGTGCTGAAACAGCTCGGCTTCAACGGCCGTGTTGGCGACGGCGAAAGCGGGATTGCTTTCCGAAACCCGGCCAACCTCGGCGATGCGGTCGGCGTCGGCGTGAACGCGATCATCAACAAGACGGTCGGCGGCACGGTGATCTCCAGCTACATCAACGCGATGGAGCAGGCCGGCGTCATGCGGACGCTGGCTGAGCCAAGCCTGACGGCGATTTCGGGCCAAGAAGCCAAATTCTACGTCGGCGGCGAGTTTCGCCTGCCCGGAACCCAGGAAGTCACGACTGATGACAAGACCGGCGAGGAAAAGGTTACACGCGAAGTCAACGATGTCGAATACGGTATCCGCCTGAACTTCAAGCCGGTCGTCCTCGGCCCCGGGCGCATCAGCCTGAAGATCGAGACGAATGTCTCCGAGCCTACCTACGAGGGATCGGTCGTCACCGGCAACGGCAAGAACGCGATCCCCGGCAACACCTTCCTCGGCATCCGCAAGCGTGAGGCATCGACCAGCGTCGAACTGCCGTCCGGTGGTTCGATCGTGATCGCCGGCCTGGTTCAGGACAACATTCGCCAGGCGATGTCTGGCCTGCCGGGCGCTTCGAAGATCCCGGTCCTCGGCACGCTGTTCCGCAGCAAGGACTTCGTGCGCAACGAGACCGAACTGGTCATCATCGCCACGCCCTATCTGGTCCGTCCGGTTGCCAGAAGCGCGATCTCCCGGCCTGACGACAACTTCAATCCGGCCAACGATCTCGACAGTTACTTCCTCGGCCGCGTGAACCGCATTTACGGACGGCCGGAAGCGACCGCTCCGGCAGGCCGTTACCACGGCAACGTTGGCTTCATCTACAAATAGGCTGGGTCATGACGCTTCGAACCGATTTCCACGTGAATTCCGAAAGGCCGAACGCCATGTCCTCAGGTCCGTCCGGAACATTCATCCGTCGCACGAGCCGGGCAGCCGTCCTGGTGCTGGCCGGTGCCCTGCTTGCCGGTTGCGGCACGAGGGACAATCTGGCGACCGGCTCCATCCCCGACGACTACCGCACCCGGCATCCGATTGTGCTCGCCGAAGGGGAACGCGTCATCGATATCCCGATCGCCTCGGGCGATCGCCGTCTTACTCAGGGCACGCGCGATGTCATCGCCGGTTTTGCGGCCGACTATCGCAACTCGGCAAGCGGCGTCGTGCAGATCATGATGCCGCGGGGCGCTGCCAACAGCCACGCCGCCCAGGCGATGCGCCGGGAAATCCGCGGGGTGCTGGTGAATGCCGGCGTACCGGCCAAGAGGTTGCTGGAGACGAGCTACGACGCCGGACCCTATGGCGACGCGGCCCCTATCCGTCTGAGCTATGTGGCGATCACGGCGCAGACGGGACCTTGCGGCACCTGGCCGGAAGACATGAACCTCAACACCATGGAAAACAAGAACTACTACAACTTCGGTTGCGCCTCGCAATCGAACCTGGCGGCCCAGCTTGCCAACCCGACGGACCTCCTCGGTCCGCGTCAGATGTCGCCGATCGACGCCGAGCAGCGCGGCCAGGTGATCACGGATTGGCGTGGAACCGAGAAGAAGGACGGCACGGTCATCACCTTCAACTGATATCGGCTGGATGAAAAGATGAGTACCATCGATTACAGGATCGAGACTGGGACCGAGGGGGACGACCCGTCCTTCGATGCGCGTATGAGCGATCTGGAGCAGGTTCGTCCGTTGCCGCGGATTTCGATCCACGCGTTTTGCGAAAGCAACGCGATGTTGCGGCTGATGGAGCGGTGCGGCCAGGATCGGCGCATGGCGAAGGTGAGCCTGCGCATCAACAGCGGCAGCATCGATGCCGCCGCCAACATGTTCGCGACCGTATCGACGCCCAACCTGATCATTCTCGAGACGGCGACGGAACCGCGTTCGCTGCTGACCGAACTGGCACCGCTGGCGGAAGTCTGCGATCCCAGCACCAAGGTGATCCTCGTCGGCAAGCACAACGATATCGGGCTCTACCGCGAACTCATCCGCAACGGCATTTCCGAATACATGGTCGCGCCGGTTTCGATGCCGGACATTCTCACTGCCGTTTCGGCGATCTTCGTCGACCCGGATGCCGAACCCTTGGGGCGAAGCATCGCCTTCATCGGTGCGAAGGGCGGCTGCGGATCGTCCGTGATCGCGCACAATTGTGCCTGGGGCATCTCCAGCCTGTTCTCGACCGAAACGATTCTCGCCGATCTCGACTTGCCCTATGGCACCGCCAACATCGATTTCGACCAGGATCCGCCGCAGGGCATTGCCGAGGCGGTCTTTGCGCCGGAGCGCCTGGACGAGGTGTTTCTCGACCGTCTGCTGACCAAGTGCTCCGAGCACCTGTCGCTGCTGGCGGCACCTTCGATGCTCGACCGCGCCTATGACTTCGAGACCGGGGCTTTCCACCCGATCCTCGAGATCCTGCAGCGCAGCGCCCCCGTTTCCGTTCTCGACATTCCGCACCTGTGGACGGACTGGACACGGTCCGTGCTCGGCGAAGCCGACGAGGTGGTGATCACGGCGATCCCCGATCTTGCCAGCCTGCGCAACACCAAGAACCTGCTCGACGCCCTGAAGAGGCTGCGCCCCAACGACAAGGCGCCCCACCTGGTGCTGAACCAGGTCGGCATGCCGAAGCGGCCGGAGATTGCCGCCAACGAGTTCTGCGATTCGCTGGAAATCGAAGCCGCGGCCATCATTCCCTTCGACGCGGCTCTGTTCGGTAACGCTTCGAACAGCGGGCGGATGATCGCCGAAATCGACAAGAAAGCGCCGGCCGCTGAAACCTTCTCGCAGCTCGCACATCTTCTGACCGGCCGCGTGACGATGAAGAAGGCCCGGCGCGGCGGCCTCGGCAAGATGCTTGCAGCGCTCGGCAGGAAATAGGAAGTAGGATTACGCAGATGTTTGGCAAGCGCGGAAACGAAGGCTTCGGCAAAGGCGGCGGCACCCCGGTTTCCGCCCCTCCGCCGATCGTGGCTGCGGTGCAAGCGCCGGTGGTCGAGCGCGCCGTGCCGGTACTCGCCGATACGCCCTCCGCCAGCGCCAGAGTGCCGACGCCCGCCCCGCCGGCAAGACGGCGGCAGGCGCGGACGGAAGACTACTACGACACGAAATCGCAGGTCTTCTCCGCGCTGATCGACACGATCGACCTGTCGCAGCTCGCCAAGCTCGATACCGAGAGCGCGCGCGAGGAAATCCGCGATATCGTCAACGACATCATCACGATCAAGAACTTCGCGATGTCGATCTCCGAGCAGGAGGAACTGCTCGACGATATCTGCAACGACGTTCTGGGTTACGGTCCGCTCGAACCGTTGCTTGCCCGCGACGACATCGCCGACATCATGGTCAACGGTGCCGGCCAGACCTTCATCGAAGTCGCCGGTAAAGTGCAGGAATCGGAAATCCGGTTCCGCGACAACGCGCAGCTTCTTTCGATCTGCCAGCGCATCGTCGGCCAGGTCGGCCGCCGCGTCGACGAATCGAGCCCGATCTGCGACGCCCGCCTGCCGGACGGGTCCCGCGTCAACGTCATTGCCCCACCGCTCGCCATCGACGGCACGGCGCTGACCATCCGCAAGTTCAAGAAGGACAAGCTGACGCTCGAGCAGCTGGTCCGCTTCGGCTCGATCACGCCAGAGGGCGCCGTTCTCCTGCAGATTATCGGTCGCGTCCGCTGCAACATCGTCATTTCGGGCGGCACGGGCTCGGGCAAGACGACGCTTCTCAATTGCCTGACACGCTATATCGACACGGATGAGCGCGTGATCACCTGCGAAGACACGGCCGAACTGCAATTGCAGCAGCCGCATGTCGTGCGCCTCGAAACCCGGCCACCGAACATCGAAGGCGAAGGCGAGATCACCATGCGCGATCTCATCAAGAACTGCCTGCGCATGCGCCCCGAACGCATCATCGTCGGCGAAGTGCGTGGCCCGGAAGTCTTCGACCTGCTGCAGGCGATGAACACCGGCCATGACGGCTCGATGGGAACCATCCACGCCAACACGCCGCGCGAATGCTTGAGCCGCATGGAATCAATGATCGCGCTTGGCGGTTATACGCTGCCTGCAAAGACCGTGCGCGAGATCATCGCCGGATCGGTGGACGTGATCATCCAGGCGTCCCGCCTTCGCGATGGTTCCCGCCGCATCACCCACATCACCGAGGTGGTGGGCATGGAAGGCGACGTGATCATCACCCAGGACCTGATGCGCTACGAGATCGATGGCGAAGACGCCGGCGGGCGGATCATCGGCCGCCATATGTCGACCGGCATCGGCCGGCCGCACTTCTGGGATCGCGCGCGCTACTTCAACGAGGACAAGCGACTGGCCGCGACCCTCGACGCGATGGACAAGGGCTAGGAGCTGCGATGTTCGGGATAGACATCACCGTTCTGGCGCTAGCGGCCCTCGTCGCCATATCGGCGGCGGCGCTTGCCTACGGCCTGCTGTTCTCGCGCATCGAAAGCGAAAAGAAGGCGGAAGGCCGCGTGCGCAAGATCAGCGTGGCGGAAACCGACCGCGCCAAGATGAAGGCCGCACGCGACCGCGTGAGCGAACTGTCGAAACGGCGAAAATCCGTCCAGGATTCGCTGAAGGAACTGGAAAAGAAACAGCAGGAGCGCTCGGCCAAAGCCACCCCCTCGATGAAGGTGCGTCTCACCCAGGCGGACCTGTCGATCTCCATCGGGCGCTTTTATCTGTTCAGCGCGCTCTTCGGTTTTTTCGCCTTTCTGGTCGTGCTGATATTGGGCGCCGGGCTCCCCATTGCCGTCGGCTTTGGCATGATCGCCGGTCTCGGCCTGCCGCGCTGGTTCATCGGCTACCTGGTCAAGCGGCGCTGCAAGAAGTTCCTTGAGGAATTCCCGAACGCGCTCGAAGTCATGGTCCGCTCCATCAAGTCGGGCCTTCCCTTGAACGACGCACTGCGCCTCATCGCCGCCGACGGCCAGGAGCCGGTCAAGACCGAGTTTCGCCGCGTGGTGGAATCCCAGCAGGTGGGCCTGAGCGTGACCGAGGCCTGCGCCCGTATGGTCAACAGCATTCCCCTGCCGGAGGTGAATTTCTTCGCCATCGTGATCGCCATCCAGGCGCAGGCGGGCGGCAACCTCTCGGAAGCTCTCGGCAACCTGTCCAGGGTCCTGCGCGAGCGCAGGAAGATGCGGGCGAAGGTCAGCGCCATGTCGATGGAAGCCAAGGCCTCGGCCTGCATCATCGGCGCCCTGCCGTTCATCGTCACGCTTTTGGTCTACCTGACATCACCCGCCTACATGATGGTGCTTTTCACCGACCCCCGCGGTCATCTGATCATCGGTGCCGGCCTGTTCTGGATGAGCATCGGCATTTGGGTGATGCGCAACATGATCAACTTCGACATCTGAGGGGCGTCGATGAGCACTGACCTGATCAAGACCCTGACCGATCCCAACGTCGTCGTCGCCATTCTGGTTTCGCTCGCCGTGCTCGCAACCTTCTATTCGCTGATCGTGCCGCTGTTCGATCGCGGCGATCTCGGGAAGCGGATGAAGTCCGTTGCCACCGAGCGCGAACAGATCCGGGCGCGCGAGCGCGCGCGGCTTGCCACCGAGGTTCAAAACGGCAGGGCAAGCCTGCGGGGGCAGAACAACGCCTCCATCCGGCAGGTCGTCGAGCGGCTCAACCTGCGCTCGGCGCTCGTCGACGACAACACGGTCAACCGGTTGAAAATGGCCGGCTTCCGTTCGCAGAACGCGCTCAACACCTTCCTGTTCGCGCGCTTCTGCCTGCCCTTCCTGTTCCTGATCGTCGCGCTCGTCTACATCTTCGTGCTCGGCAATTTTGCCGACAAGCCGCTGATGGTACGGCTGTTCTTCGCGATTGGCTTTGCCTATGTCGGCTTTTACGCGCCGAATATCGTGGTGGCCAACGCCGTCTCCAAGCGCCAGGCATCGATACGTCGGGCCTGGCCGGATGCGCTGGATCTCCTGCTGATCTGCGTCGAATCGGGCGTGTCGATGGAACTGGGGATGCGTCGCGTCGCCGACGAAGTGGCCTCGCAGTCGCAGCCGCTGGCGGAAGAGCTGGTGCTGACGACGGCGGAACTGTCGTTCCTGCCCGACCGCCGGGTTGCGCTTGAAAATCTCGGGCAGCGCACCGGCCTCGAAGAGGTGAAGTCCGTGGTCCAGGCGCTGATCCAGGCGGACCGCTACGGCACGCCGATCGGCCAGGCTCTGCGCGTGCTTGCACAGGAAAGCCGCGACCAGCGCATGACGGCAGCCGAGAAGAAGGCGGCTGCCCTGCCGCCGAAGCTGACCGTGCCGATGATCCTGTTCTTCCTGCCGGTGCTGGTCGCCGTCATCCTTGGACCGGCCGGCATCCAGGTCGCCGACAAATTCTAGGCAGCGGCGCCGCTGTCGGCGCTCTACAAACATGGGTTCGAAAACCGCTTGCGCGGTGGCGGACAAAGGCATGCCGCGCAAATGTGCGCGGCTGACTTTGCGGATGACGGTAGCGGTAGATGGGAAGCGCTAGAGGCGCCAAGAGCGTCTCTGAAGAACGCGGCGCGCCTTAGTTGGCGACCTTCTTGTCGTCGGCCTTGGCGAGCTCTTTCCATGCGCCCTGCTGCGACAGCATTGAGCGCAGATAGGCGACGTTCGCTTCCGCCTGCTCGCTGGAAAGTTCCTGGCGGGCGATCGTCTCGGCTTCCTGGAAGCGGCCCTGAAGGCCGACGGCGAGCGCGAGGTTCTGGCGCACGCTGCTGTCGGCGCCGGGCTGGCTTGCCGCCGACTTGAGATAGGTTTCGGCGGTGCGAAGGTCCTTGGTCAAAAGATAGGACATGCCGAGATTGGAGAGTACTGACGGCTCGTTCGGCTTGAGGTCGAGAGCCTCGCGGTAGCGTAGTCGCGCCTCCTGGGCGCGGCCCAGCTGGTCGAGGATTGCGCCCTCGGCCGATTTCAGCTTCCAGTCCGGACGGTCGGGTGTCTGCGCCCGGCCGATTGTCGCAAGCGCCTGCTCGAGCTGACCGGCGGCGGCCTGTGCCTTGCCGTAGGCGCCGAGCACTTCGCGGTCCGACGGATGGTTGATCGCGACCTGCTGCATCACCGCAAGCGCCTGCTCATTGCGGCCGGTCATGCGCAGGAGATTGGCATAGTTGAGGCCCGCTTCGCGATCCTTGGGGTTCTTTTCATAGGCCTGGCCGATGCTTTCGGCAGCGGCCGAAAGCTCAGGCGCGGTCATCGACTGCACCGGTTTTGACGTTCTGGAGATCGACCCCGTCGTCAGTTCCTTCTTCGGCTGGTTGGCGCAGCCGGCAAGCGAAAGCGCCACCAGCGCGATTGCCGCGCCCTGCAAGAAACGGGCGTGTCTCGAGGATGAGGTCGTATATTTGGCCATGTGTGTCCCCAGCATGCATTCGCGCACCTGAACTTCAGACAACACCGGCGCAACTTTCACTCCAGCAATAATCTGTTAACCCTAACAGAGCGTTAATGGCGCGATTCCATCTCTGTCAGCCGAGGACTTTCATGGCTCCCTATCAGTTCATCGAGCGGCCTTCGCCGTTCAACACCAGCGCCGGCAAGACCCTGCCGATCTTCGCCGTCACGCCGGCGCATATCGAGACGGGGACGATCGACCCGATCGCTTTGGACTGGGCGCGCAAGGCAGGCTTTACGGCCGAGTCCGGCGCGGTGCTGTTGATCCCGTCCGCCGACGGCCATCTTGGCGGCGCGCTCTTCGGCCTCGGCAGCAACCCGTCGGAAGCGCCGTTCCTCGCAGGCAAGCTGGCGCGGGCGCTGCCGGCCGGCAAATGGCATATCGAAACGGCACCGCTGACGGCCAACCGGCTGGCGCTCGGCTACGGCCTCGGCTCCTATCGCTTCGAGCGCTACAAGTCCGCCAAGGGTGAACCGCCGACGCTGCTCATCCCCGCCGATGCGGACGCGACCGACATCAAGCGCCAGCTCGCCGGCGTGTTCCTCGCCCGTGACCTCATCAACACGCCGACCAACGACATGGGACCGGAAGCGCTCGAAGGCGCGTTCCGCGCGCTTGCCGCCCACTACAAGGCCGATGTTTCGGTCATAACCGGCGAAGCGCTGCTGACGCAGAACTTCCCGCTGGTTCACACCGTCGGCCGCGCCAGCGCCGAGGCTCCGCGCCTGCTGGAGCTGCGCTGGGGCAAGAAGGGCCACAAGAAGGTAACGCTCGTCGGCAAGGGCGTGTGCTTCGATACCGGCGGTCTCGACATCAAGCCGTCGGCCTCCATGCTGCTGATGAAGAAGGACATGGGCGGTGCCGCCAACGTCCTTGGCCTGGCGCTGATGATCATGGACGCCAAGCTCAAGGTGGATCTGCGCGTCATCGTGCCGGTGGTCGAAAACTCTATTTCCGCCAATGCTTTCCGGCCCGGCGACATCTATCGCAGCCGCAAGGGCCTGACGGTGCAGATCGACAATACCGATGCCGAAGGCCGGCTGATCCTTGCCGACGCGCTCGCCTATGCCGACGAAGAGAAGACGGATCTGCTCGTCGACATGGCGACGCTGACCGGTGCCGCGCGCGTCGCGCTCGGCCCGGATCTGCCGCCTTTCTTCACCGACGATGCCGATCTGGCCCACGATCTGACGGAAGCAAGCCTCGAGGTCGACGATCCGATGTGGCGCATGCCGCTCTATAACGGCTACGACAAGGATGTCTCGGCCCGCATCGCCGACCTCACCAACGCGCCTGCGGGCGGCATGGCCGGATCGATCACCGCGGCACTCTTCCTCCGACGCTTCGTCACCGACGCCAAGAGCTGGGTCCATTTCGATATCTTCGGCTGGGCTCCGTCCGAGCGCCCGCATTCGACGGTTGGCGGGGAGGCGCAGGCAATCCGTGCGCTTTACCAGCACGTCGAGAAGATGACGAGGTAACCGCAACCAGCGTAACCGGCAAAGAAACGCTTGCGTAACGATCCGCCGCTATCGTGGCGGATCAGTATCACGCGTAGGAGCCGCCATTGCCGATCGAGCTAACGCCCTCCCAGGCCCTCGGGCTTTGGCATTCGGTGTCGCTCGCCCAGGTTCGCGTCGACAGCCGCGACCTGACCTTGC
This sequence comes from Ensifer sp. ENS02, assembly GCF_014851885.1. Lineage (NCBI taxonomy): Bacteria > Pseudomonadati > Pseudomonadota > Alphaproteobacteria > Hyphomicrobiales > Rhizobiaceae > Ensifer > Ensifer sp. ENS02. The sequence continues at coordinate 29,996 of NZ_JACVAO010000003.1, forward strand.
GGCAGCTGGCGATCCTGCTGCACATCTACCTCGTGCCGCCGCCGCACACCGTGCGTGGATTGGCGGCGACGCTTGGGGTCACCAAGCCGGTCATCACCCGCGCGCTCGACACCATGGGAGCGCTTGGACTTGTCGATCGCACCCGCGACGAGCGTGATCGCCGCAACGTCGTCATCAAAAGGACAGTCGAGGGTGCTCTCTATCTTGAAAAATTCGGTGACCTGATCATTGATCAGGGCCGCAAGCAGCTGAAGTGAGTAGACATGTCGACACCGCCCGATCGCCGCCTGAACGCCTATCGCCCCGACCTCGCAGAGAGCCGGCTACGCGGTGTCGTGCAAGCCGAACGCTACGTCGAGGGAAGCGTTGCGCGCATCTCTGTTCCGGTTGCGCCCCTGCGGGCCAAGCCCGATCTCGCCTGCGGCACCGACACCGAGCTGCTGCTCGGCGAATCCGTTCGGGTACTCGACACCAACGAAAGCTGGTGTTGGGTGAAGGCCGATCTCGACGGCTATGTCGGCTATCTTCCGGAATATTGCCTTGCGCCGGTGGTCAAGAGCCCGACCCATATCGTGACGGCGCCGCGCACCTTCGTCTATACCGGCCATGATCTGCGTTTCCCGACGGTCTATCCGCTGTCGATGGGCAGCCGGTTGACGGTTGTCGATGAACGCGAAACGAGGGGCACGCGCTACTTTCTGCTCGACGGCGGCCAGGCGGTCATCGCCAATCACTGCATCGAGGTCGGCAGTGTCGTGCCGGGAGACTATGTCTCGGTCGCTGCCCGCTTCGTCGAAACACCCTATCTCTGGGGCGGGCGTTCCGGCTTCGGCATCGATTGCTCCGGCCTTGTGCAATTGTCGATGATGATGGTCGGCAGGCAGGCGCCGCGCGATTCCGACATGCAGGGGACGGGGTTGGGAACGCCGATTGGGCGCGAAGAGCTCACACGCGGCGACCTCGTCTTCTGGAAAGGGCACGTCGCGCTGATGGAGGACGACGAAACCCTGATCCACGCCAACGGTCACACGATGACGGTTGCGCGAGAGGGCTTGGAGGCCTCGATCGAGCGGATTGGCTGGCTCTATGAGCAGCCGACGGGCTACCGCCGTCCCTGAGCGCCCGCAAACGGAGCGTAGGGGGGCGCGAGCCTCCGCAATCGTAGCCGATGAAGGCAAAACACCCGTTCACGTCGCAGAATGCGACGCTGCGTCTCTGCCAGGAGGCTCGGCGTGGCAAGCGTCGCACCTCGCTTTCGCTGGATCAGTAGCCGGCTACTTTGTCGACGACGTGTTCGAGCGCCTGTCCGCCTTCGAAGCGGGCGATCTGCTGCTCCACATGGCGGAAGAGGGCCTTGACGTCGGAGGATGCCGCCACGTGCGGTGTGACGTAGACGTTGGGCAGGGTCCAGAAGCGGCTGTCCTGGGCAAGCGGCTCCTGCTCGAAAACGTCGAGCGAGGCACCAGCGAGCACGCCGCTGTCGAGCGCCTTCAGGATGTCCGCTTCGACCTGGCTACCGCCGCGGCCGGCATTGATGAAGACAGGCGCGCCGAACGGGCCGTTACGGCTGAGCCTTGCAAACAGGCGCAGGTTGAAAATGCCGCGGGTGTCCGGCGTCAGCGGCAGCAGGCCGACAAGGAAGTCGCTGCGTGCCAGTAAGCTGTCGAGTTCGTTGCCGCCAAAGGTCTCGATGCCGGCGACGTCGCGCTTGCTGCGCGACCAGCCGATGACCTTGAAGCCCATGGCCGAGAGCTTGCGGGCGGCGTCCTGGCCAAGCACGCCCATGCCCATGATGCCGACGGTGATGTCGGCGGCTTCCGGCTGGGTCAGGTCGCGCCATTCGCGTTTCGCCGCCTGCGCCTCGTAGGTGCGGTGCTGGCGCAGGTGCATGAGGCACTGCATGACCACCCATTCGCTCATGCGCGTCGTCAGCGTCTGGTCGACGAAGCGCACGAGCGGCACTTCGGGAAGGCCCGGCAAGGTCAGGACGTGGTCGACGCCGGCGCCGCCGGAGAACACCACCTTGAGATCCGGCGCCCGGTCGAACAGGTCCGGTGCCGATTTCCAGACGACTGCATAGTCGATGCCGGAGAGGTCGCGGTTGTGGTGCACGGCATCGGCGCGGTTGATCACCTCGCGATCCGGGAAGGCCCCGCGAAGCGCCGCCTCGACCTCCTCCGGAATGAACTTCAGATCGACGATGACGGGGCTTTTTGCGGACATTCGGGCACCTATTGACGGATCGCGGTCAAGTTGACGGCTTCGAGGTTGAAGGCGGCAGCCATCAGCGCCTTCGTGTAGTCCTGGCTCGGGGCATTGAAGATGCGTTCGGCCGGGCCCTGCTCAACCACCTTGCCCATGCGCATCACGATCATCTCGTTGGCAAGGGCGCGCACGACCTTGAGGTCGTGGCTGATGAACAGATAGGCGAGGTCGTGTTTGCTCTGCAGGTCCCGCAGGAGGTCGACCACCTGCGCCTGCACGCTCATGTCGAGCGCCGAGGTCGGCTCGTCGAGCATCACGAATTGCGGCTTAAGCACCATGGCGCGGGCAATGGCGATGCGCTGCCGCTGGCCACCGGAGAACTCGTGCGGATAGCGCCAGCGGGTCGCGGGATCGAGGCCCACTTCTTCGAGCGCCGCCGCGACGCGGGCGTCGCGCTCGTTGTCGGATAGGGAGCGCTCGTGGATTTTCAGGCCCTCGGCGATGATATCGGCCACCGACATGCGCGGGCTGAGTGAGCCGTAGGGATCCTGGAAGACGATCTGCATCCGGTTTCGAAGCGGCCGCATCTCGTTGAAGCTGTAGCGGTCGATGTCCTTGCCGATGAAGGCGATGCGACCCTTCGACGAGATCAGCCGCGTCAACGCAAGCCCGAGCGTCGTCTTGCCGGAGCCGGATTCGCCGACGACGCCGAGTGTCTGGCCTGCACGCAGCTTCAGATCGATGCCGTCGACGGCCTTCACATGATCGACCACCTTGCGCAGGAATCCCGCCTTGATTGGGAACCACACCTTCATCTCAGAGGCTTCCATCACGATCGGCTTCGACGCGTCAGACGGCGGCGGATTGCCCTTCGGCTCGGAGGCGAGCAGATGGCGGGTGTAGGCATGCTGCGGATTGGCAAAGATCTCGGCGGTCGGTCCCGTTTCAACGATCTTGCCCTTGGTCATGACGCAGACCCGATCGGCGATCTTGCGCACGATGCCGAGGTCATGGGTGATGAACAGCATCGACATGCCGTGCTCATCCTTGAGCGTCTTCAACAGCTCGAGGATCTGTGCCTGCACGGTGACGTCGAGTGCGGTCGTCGGCTCGTCGGCGATCAAGAGTTCCGGTCGGTTGGCGAGCGCCATCGCGATCATCACACGCTGGCGCTGGCCACCCGAGAGCTCGTGCGGATAGGCGCTCAGCCGCTTCTCCGGCTCGCGGATGCCGACCTGGTTGAGCAGCTCGAGAATGCGCGTGCGCCGCGCTGCACCCTCCAGCCCCTGGTGCAGTTCGAGGATCTCGCCGATCTGCCGCTCGATCGAATGCAGCGGGTTGAGCGAGGTCATCGGCTCCTGGAAGATCATGGTGATGTCGTTGCCGCGGGCGTGGCGCAGCTCCGCATCGCTGGCTTTCAGCAGGTCCTTGCCGTTGAAGACGATTTCGCCGCTCGGGTGGCTGGCGGACGGGTAGGGCAAGAGCTTCAGGATCGAGTTGGCCGAGACCGATTTGCCCGAACCGGATTCGCCGACAAGCGCCACGGTCTCGCCGCGCCTGATGTCGAAGGAGATATGGTCGACGGCAACGGAGGTGTTGCCGCCCTGGTGAAAGGCGACGGAAAGGTCACGGACGGAGAGGATTGGATCTGTCATCGTCGCGCTCACCGGAACGTCTTTCTCGGATCGAAGGCATCGCGCGTCGCTTCGCCCACGAAGATCAGCAGCGACAGCATCAGCGACATGACGCAGAAGGCCGTCAGCCCCAGCCAGGGCGCCTGCAGGTTGGACTTGCCCTGGGCGATCATCTCGCCGAGCGAGGGCGATCCCGGCGGCATGCCGAAGCCGAGGAAGTCGAGCGAAGTCAGCGTCGTGATCGAGCCAGAGAGGATGAAGGGCAGGAAGGTCAGCGTCGCCACCATCGCGTTCGGCAGGAGGTGGCGATACATGATCGTGCCATTGCCGACGCCGAGCGCGCGTGCCGCGTTGACGTATTCGAAATTGCGAGCCCGCAGGAACTCGGCGCGCACGACACCGACGAAACCGACCCAGGAGAACAAGAGCATGATGCCGAGCAGGATGAAGAAGCCTGGCGGCAGGATCGCGGCGATGATCAGGAGAATGTAGAGCACCGGCATCGACGACCAGATCTCGATGAAGCGCTGCATCAGGAGGTCGGTCCAGCCGCCGAAATAGCCCTGGATGGCGCCGGCGGTGACGCCGATCACCGCCGAGGCGATGGTGAGCGTCAGGCCGAAGAGCACCGAGATGCGGAAGCCGTAGATCATGCGCGCAAAGACGTCGCGGGCCTGGTCATCGGTGCCGAGCCAATTGAGGTTTCCGACGATGCAGTTCCGGTCGTTGGTTTTGTCAGGGTAGGCGGAGCAGCGCTCTTCCTTGTCCATCAGCCAGAACGGCTTGGTCGGCGCCGAATGCGGGATGTTGGAATTGACCGTCTGGTAGGAATAGCGCACCGGCGGCCAGATCATCCAGCCATTGGCCTCGATCTCGTCGCGGATGAAGTCGGAGCGATAGTCGGTCTCGGCCAGGAAGCCGCCGAACTTTTCCTCCGGATAGTCGATGACGACAGGGAACAAAAGCTCGCCCTTGTAGGAGGCGATGATCGGCTTGTCGTTGGCGATCAGTTCACCGACCAGGCTGAGCCCGAACAGCGCCAGGAACAGCCAAAGCGACCAGTAGCCGCGTCGGTTCGCCTTGAAATTCTGCCAGCGGCGCTGGTTGACCGGCGACAACCAGCCACGCGGCGCCACAGCGGTCGGGGACGTTGCGAGGCTTGCCATCAGACGTCCCTCCGCTCGAAATCGATGCGCGGATCGACCCAGGTGTAGATGAGGTCCGACAGCAGGCTGACGAGCAGGCCCATCAGCGAGAAGATGAAGAGCGTGGCAAAGACGATCGGATAGTCGCGCTTGACGACCGAATCATAGCCGAGCCGGCCGAGGCCATCGAGCGAGAAGATGTATTCGATCAAAAGCGAGCCGGTGAAGAAGGCCGAGATGAAGGCGCCGGGGAAGCCGGCGATGATGATCAGCATGGCGTTGCGGAAGACGTGGCCATAGAGCACCTGGCCGTCGGTCAGGCCCTTGGCCCGTGCCGTCGTTACATACTGCTTCTTGATTTCGTCGATGAAGGAATTCTTGGTGAGCAGCGTCGTCGTCGCAAAGGCCGAGAGCAGCAGCGTGATCAGCGGCAGTGTCATGTGCCAGATGTAGTCGAGGATCTTCTGCCACCAGGGCAAATCCCAGAAATTGTCGGAGACGATACCACGCAGCGGGAACCAGTCGAAGAACGAGCCGCCGGCAAAGACGACGATCAGCAGGATGCCGAAGAGGAAGCTCGGCACGGCGTAGCCGATGACGATGATGCCCGAGGTCCAGACGTCGAAGGCCGAACCGTCGGATACGGCCTTCTTGATGCCGAGCGGGATGGAGATCGCGTAGGAGAATAGAAGGATCCACAGCCCGAGCGAGATCGAGACCGGCATCTTCTCCTTGATCAGATCGATCACCGAGGTGTTGCGGAAGAAGCTCTCGCCGAAATCGAAGCGGAGATAGTTCCACATCATGGTAGCGAAGCGTTCGAGCGGCGGCTTGTCGAAGCCGAACTGCTTTTCGAGCTTGGCGATGAACTCCGGGTCAAGCCCTTGAGCGCCGCGATAGCGCCCGCCTTCGTCGCCGCCGGCCTGCATCAGGTCGCCGCTGCTGCCCGACAGGCGATCGGAGCCGCCGGCATTGGTCAGGTCCGAGATCACCTGCTCGACCGGGCCGCCGGGCGCGAATTGCACCACGATGAAGGAGATCGCCATGATCCCGAAGATCGTCGGGATCATCAAAAGCAGGCGGCGCAGGATGTAGGCACCCATCAGGCGGGCCTTTCGATCGACGTGTGGGCGGTGGCCCGGACCGGCGAAGCGTCGGCAAGCCGTCTATGGTGTCTCAATCCCTGTGTCTCCTTGCGGCTGTCAGGCCCGGATCGGGGCTTGTTTCAGTGATTCGTTTTTTTGCATTTGGAATCGAGACGCCATTCGAGTGCAAGGACTTCATTTGGGGGAGGCGTTTTTCGACCACCACGCGTCCGGAAAGCCTATTCCGTAGTAGGGCAGTTCCTGCGGACGGGCGAGCTGGTTCCAGTAAGCCACGCGAACCGAGCGCGAGTAGAACAGCGGAACCACGAAGTGATGGGCGAGAAGAACGCGATCGAGGGCCCGTGTTGTTGCCACCAGTTCGTCGCGGTTGGGCGCGAAGATGATCCTGCGGATGAGTTCGTCGATCGCCGGATCGGATATGCCGGCATAGTTTCTCGATCCCTGCTGATTGACCGAAGCCGAACCCCAGTAGTCGATCTGCTCGTTGCCGGGTACCAGTGTTTGCGCCCATATGCCGTAGATCATGTCATAGTCGAAGCTTCGGACGCGGTTGGTGTATTGCGAATCGTCGACGGTCCGGATGCGCGCATCGATGCCGATCTTCTTCACGCTGTTGATGAACGGCGTGACGGTGCGCTCGAACGACGGGTTGGCCAAGAGTAATTCGAAGCTGAAGGGCTCGCCGCTCTTTACGTTGACCAGGCGGTTGCCCTTGAGTTCGTAGCCCGCCTCCTTGAACAGCGCCAGCGCCTTGCGCAGGTTGTCGCGCACCTTCTGCGGGTCGCCGTTGACCGGGTTCGCGTAGGGCGCGGTGAAGACTTCTGGAGGAACCTTGTCCTTCAGTTCCTCCAGAATGGCCTTCTCGCGTCCTTCCGGCAAAGCCTTGGAGGCAAGCTCGGTGCCCCAGAAATAGCTGTCGACACGCTGGAAGGCGTTGTAGGCGAGGTTGCGGTTCAGGTCCTCGAAGTCGAAGGCGTAGTTCAGCGCCTCGCGCACGCGCTGATCCTTGAATTTGTCGCGGCGCATGTTCGGCACGAAGGCTTGCATGATGCCGGCTGCGCGCAGCGGATTCTCGATCTCCTCGCGGACCACACGGCCATCCTTCATCGCCGGAAAGTCATAGGCGGTCGCCCAGTGACTGGCGCTGTTGTCCTGGTAGAAATCGACGTTGCCGGCGCGGAAGGCTTCGAACTGCACGTTCCTGTCGCTGAAGAAGGCATAGCTGATCACGCCGAAATTATATTGCCCGACATTGACGTTGAGGCTCTTGCCCCAATAGTCGTCCCTGCGTTCGAAGCGGATCGAGCCGCCGGCCTGGAACGACGCAATCTTGTAGGGGCCTGAGCCCATCACCGGCTCCAGCGTCGTGCGGCTGATGTCGCGCTTGTTGCCCTTCTCGTCCTCGCCTTCCCACCAGTGTTTCGGCACGATGGGGAACTGGCCGAGGATGTTCGGCATTTCGTGGTTGTTCTTCTCGTCGAAGCGGAAGGTGACGTCGCGGTCGCCAGTCTTTTCCGCCGAAACCACGTGGCGGTAGTAGTTGGACAGAAGCGGATTGTGTTCCTTCACTTTTTCGAACGAAAAAACCACGTCCTCCGGCGTCACAGGCTTTCCGTCAGCCCACTTGGCCTCGGCGCGCAGGCGAAACGTCGCGGAGGAAATATCGTCGGGATAGGAAACGCCCTCGGCCAGCAGCCCATAGGCGGTTGTGATCTCGTCCTCGGCCGATTTCATCAACGTATCGAAGACGAGCGAGGTTACGCCGCTCGCCGCCTCGCCCTTGGAGAGAATTGGATTGAAGGTATCGAATGTACCGCTCTCCGACAGGCGCAGCTCTCCACCCTTGGGAGCGTCAGGATTGACGTAGTCGAAGCGCGCAAAATCGGGCTTGTATTTCAGTTCACCGATTGACGATGTTCCGTAGCGCCAGACGGGCTGTTCTTGGGCATTGCCTGCAGGAGGGAGGAGAAGAAACGCCGCTGTCAGTAGCGAGGCAGCGAGGCCAGGTTTCACGGTCCTGCAGAAGTTTGGCATCCAGCCGGTACCCCTTATATTTCAAACTTCTTTTGCGAGAGCATAGGCGAAATCAGGGCAAATGACAGGCACTGCCGCAAATCAGGCCAAATTTTTGAGTCACATCCCGGTGATTCACAAGCTGTAACGCGTAAGGCTGAGGCAAAGACGGGGCCTTAGGATCGGGGTTCGCCGGAGAGGCATGCCGCATATCGGCGCCGCTCGGCGCGAGACAAACGGGACGAAATTCAATGATTGCTCCATTTCGACGTTGCGGCTCGGCGTTTCTTGCGCTGCTGCTCGGAACAAGCCTCCTGATCGCGGACAACGCCGCGGCGGACGAAACGCCGGCCAAGGCGCTTTTCGGCGCCAAGGCCCTGCCTGCCGAGATGGCGGCAAATTCCTACGGCTTCTATGCGAAGGGGTGCCTAGCCGGCGGTGTCGCCATCCCGACCGACGGGCCGACCTGGCAGGCAATGCGGCTGTCGCGCAACCGCCGCTGGGGCCATCCGCAGATGATCGCGCTGATCGAGCAGTTTTCCCACGATGCCGCCGACAAGGTCGGCTGGCCGGGCCTGTTGCTCGGCGATATCTCGCAGCCGCGCGGCGGTCCGATGCTGTCGGGCCACGCCTCGCACCAGATCGGGCTCGATGCCGATATCTGGCTGACGCCGATGCCGCAACGCACGCTCACCTATCGCGAGCGCGAGGACATCTCCGCCACCTCGATGTTGCAGAAGAACAAATTCCTGACGGTCGACCGTTCGATCTGGACGCCGAAGCACGCGCAGCTGATCATGCTGGCGGCGAGCTACCCGCAGGTGGAGCGCGTCTTCGTCAATCCGGCGATCAAGAAGAAGCTTTGCGATACCTGGGCGGGCGACCGCACGAATCTTGGCAAGGTCCGACCGATCTACGGCCACGATTATCACTTCCACATCCGCATCAAGTGCCCCGCCGGCGCTTCGACCTGCAAGGATCAGGCGGAAGTGCCGGCGGGCGACGGCTGCGACAAGTCGCTGGCCTGGTGGTTCACCGACGAGCCATGGGCGAAGCCGACGAAGAAGCCGGACGCAAAGCCCGTCAAGCCGAAGGTGACGACGCTTGCCGACTTGCCGAAGGCCTGCGCTCTGGTCCTGAACGGCCCGGCGCCGGCCTCGGAAGCCGCCGCCACTTTTGGCACGGCCTACCGGGCTGCCGCGCCGGCCGCAGCGAACGATAGCATCGAGCAGGTGATCGGTGCGTCCGGTGATGTCCCTCCGGCCGATATCCCCGTACCAATGGCGCGTCCGACGCTGCAGTAGGATTAAGGACACACGAGCGGGGCGGGGAGGCATCAGCCTTCCCATTCCCGTGGCGCTCATGTATAGGGCAATCAAATCGATTTAAATATTGATGCGAGGCCCGGCATGGCGGATCGGAAATGTGTTGCGCTGATCGCGCATGATCAGAAGAAGGACGATCTTGCGGACTTTGCCAAGGCGCACGAGACGGTTCTGGCTGACTGGCGGATCGTCGCCACCGGCACGACCGGCGGTCGCGTCCTCGACGTCTGCCCAAGCCTCGATATCACCCGGCTGAAAAGCGGCCCCCTCGGCGGCGACCAGCAGATCGGCGCGATGATCGCCACCGGCGAAGTGCAACTGTTGATCTTCTTCGTCGATCCGCTGACCGCCATGCCGCACGATGTCGACGTCAAGGCGCTGATGCGCCTCGCCATCGTCTACGACATTCCGATGGCGCTCAATCGTGCAACGGCCGAGCAGTTGATCGACCTGAACCCCAGATGATGCGGGCTCCCGGCGGGCGGATTCTACTGAGATCCTCCCGCACTTTTCCTCATCCCGTTCTGTCTGATAGACAGTTCAGCAACCCAAGATGACGATCAGGATGGATCTTGCGATGTCCGGCACCAGTGAACACAGCTTTCCTTTTCCGATCCTGATCGGCGACATCGGCGGCACCAATGCGCGCTTCGCCCTGCTCATCGACGCTTTTGCCGACCCGAAGCAGCTGCCGCCGATCAAGACCGGTGATTTCGAGACGATCGAGGAGGCGCTGCAGAAGAGCATTCTCGACAAGACCTCGGTGCAGCCGCGCTCGGCGATCCTGGCGGTCGCTGGTCCGATTCGGGGCGACGAAATTCCGTTAACCAACGCCGGCTGGGTGATCCGGCCGAAGGACATGCTTTCGAGCCTCGGCCTCGAAGACGTGCTCATCATCAACGACTTCGAGGCGCAGGCGCTTGCCGTCGCCGCTCCGGCGGATGAGGATCTGGTGCAGATCGGCGGCGGCAGCATTCGGCCGATGACCTCCCGCGTCGTGCTGGGTCCGGGAACGGGCCTTGGCGTCGGCGGTCTGGTCTTTGCCCAGCACACCTGGTTCCCGGTGCCGGGCGAAGGCGGACATGTCGATATCGGTCCGCGCACTGAACGCGACTTCCAGATCTGGCCCTTTCTCGAGCCGATCGAAGGCCGCATGGCCGGCGAGCAGATCCTCTGCGGCCGCGGCATCATGAACCTTTACCGCGCGGTCTGCGCCGCCGATGGCGTTGACCCGGTTCTGACGGACCCCGCGGAAGTAACGACGCACGCACTGGCCGACAGCGACAGGGCGGCGATCGAGACCATCTCGCTGTTCTCGACCTATCTCGGGCGGGTCGCCGGCGACATGGCGCTGATCTTCATGGCGCGTGGCGGCGTTTTTCTGGCGGGCGGCATCTCGCAGAAGATCCTGCCGGCGCTCTTGAAGTCGCCCTTCCGTGCTGCCTTCGAGGACAAGGCGCCGCACTCGGCGCTGATGCGGACGATCCCCACCTTTGCCGTCATTCACCCGATGGCGGCGCTCTCGGGATTGGCGGCCTTTGCCCGCACACCGAGGGATTTCGGTGTGGCAACGGAAGGACGCCGCTGGAGAAGCTGAGCCCGCTGCGCGCGCAAAGACTCGCCAAAGCGATATCAAACCACTATAGAGCGCCGGGAAAGATCGGGCCGGATGCCGGCTCTCCAGATTGGTTCCAGGGAAGACGGGCTTTTTGAGCGCCAGCAAGAAAAAACAGCACGCGGTCGACTCCGATACGATCAGCGGAATCCTCAAGCGGGTGATTGCCGAAAACGGTCGTGACCACATTCGCGGCTATGTTTTCGCCATCAGTTGCCTGGCCGTGGTCGCCGCGACGACCGGCTTTACCGCCTCGATCATGGAAACCGTGATCAACGAGGCCTTCGCCAACAAGCGGGCGGACATCGTTCTGCTCGTCTGCGGCGCAATCCTTGCCGCCTTCGTGCTGCGCGGCTTTGCGACCTATGGCCAGGCCGTCGCGCTTTCGAAGATCGGCAACAACATCGTCGCGCGCTACCAGCGCCGCCTTTATGCCCATCTGATGGCGCTCAGCGTCGGCTATTTCAACGAGACCCGCTCGGCGCAGCTCGCAGCCCAGATCAGCCAGAATGTCAGCGGCATTCGCGACGTGCTCAATCTGACCGTTACCTCGATCGCGCGCGACCTGCTGACGCTGATCGGCCTGGTCGGCGTCATGTTCGCCAAGGACTGGCTGCTGTCGATCATCGTCTTTGTCGCAGCGCCTCCTCTGCTCCTGGGCCTGCGCTATGTGTCCAAGCGCTTGCGCTCGGCCACGCGCGAGGCGATCGAGGTCAACAGCCGTGTTCTCGGCGCGATGCAGGAGACCATTCAGGGCATCACCATCGTCAAGGCCTTCACCATGGAGGGCGAGCTGCGCGGCAAAGTCGAGACGATCATCGACCGGGCCGAAAACCGCGCCAACCGCATTGCGCGGCTGAGCGAGCGCACCGCGCCGATGACCGAAACCTTCGCGGGTCTGGCGATTTCGGCCGTGCTTGCCTATTCGGCCTTCCGCGCCATCTACGCCGACGTGCCGCCCGGTGCATTCTTCGCCTTCGTCGTGGCCCTGCTCATGGCCTATGATCCGGCCCGCCGCCTGGCGCGCCTTCAGGTCTCGCTCGAACGCGCCGCCGTCAACGCCCGTATGGTCTACGAGATCCTCGACACCGTGCCGCACCAGCGCGACAAGGCCGATGCCAAGGAACTGGCGTTTACGAATGCCGCTGTCGAACTGCGTGACGTGCGCTTCCGCTATCCCAATGGCGACGAGGTGCTGAAGGGCGTCAGCTTCGTGGCCGAGGGCGGCAAGACGACCGCGCTGGTCGGCCCCTCGGGTGCCGGCAAGTCCACGGTCATCAGCCTCATTCCACGGTTCTACGATCCGGCATCCGGCCAGATCCTTATCGACGGGCAGGACATCGCCGACGTCACCAAGCAGTCGCTGCGCCAGGGCATCGCCTATGTGTCGCAGCAGCCCTATCTCTTCGAAGGCTCGATCCGCGACAACATCCGCTACGGCCGCATCGACGCAACGGATGCCGAGGTGGAGGACGCCGCACGGCTTGCCTACGCCCATGAGTTCATCTTGGCGCAGCCGCAGGGCTACGATACGCCGGTCGGCGAGAACGGCATGACGCTGTCGGGCGGTCAGCGCCAGCGTCTGTCGATCGCACGTGCGCTTGTGCGCAACGCCCCGATCCTTCTGCTCGACGAGGCTACCTCCGCACTGGATACCGAATCGGAAGCCGCCGTGCAGAAGGCGCTCGACCACGCGATGGATGGCCGGACGGTGATCGTGATCGCGCATAGACTTTCGACCGTCGTCAACGCCGACAAGATCATCGTCATGAAGGATGGCTCCGTCGTCGAGGAAGGCACCCATGTCGATCTTGCACGGCGGCCGGACGGTCTCTACGCTCGCCTCCACAATCTCCAGGGCCAGTCTTCGGAAGAGCAGTCGCCTGAAGGCGAGGCGCCCGAAGCGCCGGCCGACGCCGAAATTCACTAGCGGACAAGAAGGAAATCACCGATGGGCGCAAACGATATGAAGCTCGTGGTGGTGGGTGCGGCCGGCCGTATGGGTCAGACGCTGATCAGGACGGTTCACGCGATGGATGGCGTTCGCCTGCATGCGGCCATCGAGCGCCCGGGTTCCCCCTTCATTGGCCGCGATGCGGGCGAGCTCTCCGGCCTCGGCCCGATCGGCGTGCCGGTGACCGACCAGCCGCTCGAAGCCTTCGTCGAAGCAGAAGGCGTCCTTGATTTCACGGCGCCGGCTGGCACCGTCGAGTTTGCCGGGCTCGCCGCCCAGGCCCGCATCGTCCATGTGATCGGCACCACCGGCTGCTCGTCCGACGACGAGGCGAAGATCCGCGCTGCCGCCCGCCACGCCCGTATCGTCAAGTCGGGCAATATGAGCCTCGGCGTCAACCTGCTCGGTGTGTTGACGGAGAAGGCGGCGCGGGCGCTGGGTTCGGCCGACTGGGACATCGAAATCCTCGAAATGCACCACAAGCACAAGGTAGATGCGCCCTCGGGCACGGCCCTGCTTCTCGGCGCGGCGGCGGCGAAGGGGCGCGATATCGCCCTTGCCGACCACTCCGTGCGCGTGCGTGACGGTCATACGGGTCCGCGTCCGGCTGGCACGATCGGTTTTGCGACGCTGCGCGGCGGCTCGGTCATCGGCGACCACTCGGTCATTCTTGCCGGCGAAGGCGAGCAGGTGACGCTCTCGCACAGCGCCACGGACCGTTCGATCTTCGCGCGCGGCGCCGTCACCGCTGCACTCTGGGCCCGCGGCCAGAAACCCGGCTTCTATTCGATGCTCGACGTTCTCGGGCTCAACTGACCTTTCCACTCTCAAGTCTCAAGGGGAATTCGACATGAGCGGTACTCTCGTCCTCGTCCGGCATGGCCAGAGCGACTGGAACCTGAAGAACCTGTTCACCGGCTGGCGTGATCCGGACCTGACGGAACTCGGCGTCGAGGAAGCCAAGGCCGGCGGCAAGGCGCTTGCCGACTACGGCATCAAGTTCGACATCGCGTTCACTTCGGATCTCATCCGCGCCCAGCGCACGTGCCAGTTCGTGCTCGACGCCGTCGGCCAGTCCTCGCTCGAAACGATCCGCGACCAGGCGCTGAACGAACGCGACTACGGCGACCTGTCGGGCCTTAACAAGGATGACGCCCGCGAGAAGTGGGGCGAAGAGCAGGTGCATATCTGGCGCCGCTCCTACGACATTCCGCCTCCGGGCGGCGAGAGCCTGCGCGACACCGGCGCACGCGTCTGGCCCTATTACCTGACCGAGATCCTGCCGCGCGTGCTGTCGGGCCAGAAGGTCCTGGTCGCTGCACACGGCAACTCGCTGCGCTCGCTGGTCATGGTGCTCGATCGCCTGAGCAAGGAACAGATCCTGAAGCTCAACCTCGCGACCGGCGTGCCGATGGTCTACAAGCTCAACGCCAATTCGACCGTCGCTTCCAAGGAAGTGCTCGGCGACATGTCCGGCGCCCACTGAGCGCTGACAGACGGAGAATGAAAAAGGGGCGCTGGGCGCCCCTTTTTGCGTCTGTGATGATGCTGGGAAGCCTGTAATCAGATCGTGCCGTCGGCCGCCTTGCCGGCTTCCCAGCCGAGGATGGCGCGTTTGCGCGTCAGGCCCCAGTGATAGCCGGTGAGATCGCCGCTTTTGCCAAGCGCGCGGTGGCACGGAACCACGAACGAGATCGGGTTGCGCCCGACCGCAGCACCCACAGCGCGCGATGCCGTCGGCTGGCCGATGTTGCCGGCGATGTTCGAATAGGTGGTGGCGCAGCCGAGCGGGATCTTGAGCAGCGCCTGCCAGACCCGGATCTGGAAGTCGGAGCCGATGAGGAAGATGCGCAGCGGCTCGTCCTGCCGCCAGCGCGAAGGATCGAAGATGCGCGCGGCGTATTGGGACGTCGCCGCGCTGTCCTCGATGTAGCGGGCGTTCGGCCAGCGTTGCGCCATGTCCTCGAAGCTTGCCTGCTCGCCGCCGGCATCGTTGAAGGCAAGGCCGGCGAGGCCGCGCTCGGTGATCATCACCAGCGCCGTGCCGAAGAGCGAGGGGTGATAGCCGAAGCGGATTGTCAGCCCTTCGCCGCGCGCCTTCCATTCGCCCGGCGACATCGCCTCGTGGGTGACGAACAGGTCGTGCAGCCGGCTCGGTCCTGACAGGCCCACTTCGATGCTGGTTTCCAGCAGCGGCATGTCTTCCTGGCGCAGCAGGCGCTTGGCGTGGTCGAGCGTGACGGCCTGCAGGAAGGCCTTCGGCGAAAGCCCGGCCCAGCGGGTGAAGACCTTTTGGAGCTGCGTCGGCGACTGCTTCAGGCGCTGTGCCACGGATTCGAGCGACGGCTGGTCGCGATAGTCCTCGGTGAGCATTTCGATCACGCGGCTGACCGTATCATAGTCGGTGCCTTTCGGCGTGATGTCGGTGGGTACGGATGTCGCAATGTTCATGGCTCTTCTCCTGTCTTGCCACAGGTAACCATTTGCTGGCCCCGTCAACCACCCGAAACTTGAAAACACGCGATCGCCGGGTGCCGCGATTACCAGCGCCAGGCGTCAGCGGCGGCGCACGGTCGCAAGCGCCCCCGAGAGCGCCAGCGCAAAGGTCTCGCGGTCGTCGCGGTTGAGGAACGAGCCGATATCGGTTCGGCGGCCACCGCCGCTGATCGTCATCGAGACGATGCCGATCTCCTGATGCCGGGCGACATTCAAGCGCGCCCAGAACGGATTGAAACGATGCTCGCTGATCTGGCCCGAGGGCGTGAACTTGCGCACCGAAACGTCCGTCCTGCTAACGCGGACCTCTTCGCGGCTGAGCCCCGAGCGATTGTTCAGCCAGAAGGCGCCGAACAGCAGCAGGTAGTCGAGCCCGAAAAAGAACACCACCGGCCAGGCGCCGATGATGAGGAAGACGAGGCCGTGAACGAGGCTCAGGAGCCCGGCGATCAGGAAGAACATTTTGAAGCCGCGGCGCCCGAGCGAGCGATAGGGCGTGAGCTCGGCGGTGAAGACCGGAGCGTCCTCAGATGGGGTGGTGGCGTTGCCATGGATCATGACCTTTGACTATAGATGCATCATGAAAAACGTGAAGCCAAAATTGCCCGTGGGTGTTGCAAAACCGAAGGCGAGCCGCCGCGCCACGCCGCGGGTGAAGAGCCTCTATAGCCAGGACGAGCTCAAGGAGATCTTCCGTCGCTTCTCGATCCAGCGGCCGGAGCCGAAGGGCGAGCTCGAGCACGTCAATCCCTTCACGCTGGTCGTCGCCGTGGCGCTCTCGGCGCAGGCGACCGATGCCGGCGTCAACAAGGCGACGCGTGCGCTCTTTGCCATCGCCGATACGCCGGAAAAGATGCTGGCGCTCGGCGAAGAAAAAGTCCGGGACTACATCAAGACCATCGGCCTCTATCGCAACAAGGCGAAGAACGTCATCGCGCTGAGCGAAAAGCTGATCCGCGACTTCGGCGGCGAGGTGCCGCGCACACGCGAAGAGCTGGTGACTCTGCCGGGCGTCGGGCGCAAGACCGCCAATGTCGTGCTCTCCATGGCCTTCGGCCAGTCGACGATCGCCGTCGACACCCACATCCTGCGCATCGCCAACAGGATCTGTCTGGCGCCGGGCAAGACCCCGGACGAGGTGGAAGACAAGCTGATAAAGATCATCCCCGACGAGTATCTCTACCACGCCCATCACTGGCTGATCTTGCACGGGCGCTACTGCTGCAAGGCGCGCAAGCCTGAGTGCGAGCGCTGCGTCATCGCCGATATCTGCAAGTCGCCGGAAAAGACCTGCGACATCCCGGCGTCGCTCGTCGAATTGCCGCCGCAGATGATCTCCGCCGCAAGCTGACGCCTGCCGTAAACGCTGATCCTTACGGCGACACCATCCGGTCGATCAGCGTGCCGATCGTTTCCGCATAGACCTCGCTCGACGCGCCATCGGCTATGTCGAGCGCCGCGCGATCGAAAGCAGCTGAAAGCAGCGAAGCCATGGCCGACAACCTTTCGGCAGAAACGGTGGCCGGAGCCATTGCCTCGGCAATCCCTTCCTCGAGCGTTCTCTGCGCGTTGGCCGCGTCGATCGCCATCATCTCCAGCTTACCGAGGACGGCAGGTCCATCAAGCAAGAGCAGGCGGATACGCCCCGGCTCGCGCATGGCGTCGAAATAGGCGCGGGCGCCGACCTTCAGTGCCTGGCGGGCCGAAAGGTCGCCTGACGTCGCCTGCTCGATCGACGTCGCCACAGCAATTGCTTCCCGTTCCGCCACCGCGCGAAACAACGCCTTCTTGTCTTCGAAGTGGTGATAGAGCGCGCCGCGGGTCAGGCCGGCGGCCGCGACGATGTCCGGCGTCGAGGTGTCGGCGTAGCCCCTGGTGACGAAGAGGCCGCGGGCGGCATCGAGGATCGCGGCGCGCGTCGTGTCGGAGCGCTCGCGATTGGAGCGTCGGGAGATTTCCTGTTGCATACATGCAGCCTGTATGTTAATTGAAGAAACATACAGATTGTATGATATTGCCGGAGCGAGGAAAAGCCATGAAATCGACGAGCTATTACCCGGTCATCATGACGGCCGACGTTGCCGCCACCGCCGCCTTCTATGTCGATCACTTCCGTTTCCAGGCGCTCTTCACCAGCGACTGGTATGTGCATCTTCAATCGGTCGAGGACGAGCATGTGACGTTGGCCGTGCTCGATTACCGCCACGAGACGATCCCCGAGGAGGCGCGTGCGCCGACGCGCGGTCTGCTTTTGAACTTCGAGGTCGATAATCCGGATGCGATCTATGCGCAGGCGCTTGCTGCCGGCCTGCCGATCCTCAAAACCTTGCGCGACGAGGATTTCGGCCAGCGCCATTTCATCACTGCCGACCCGAATGGCGTGCTGATCGATATCATCAAGCCCATTCCGCCGAGCGCCGAATTCGCCGCCGCCTATGAGGAAAGCGCGCTTCCTACGGCGTGAAGCCGCCTGCACGCGTCTTTTGTCTTCCAAATGGCCGGAAAACCGGTATTAACGAACACCGGCCATCACGGAGACCGGACGAGGTTCATGACAAAATACGACGTGCTGACGATCGGCAACGCCATCGTTGATATCATCGCGCGCTGCGACGATGCTTTTCTCAATGAAAACGGCATCATAAAGGGCGCCATGAACCTCATCGATGCCGAGCGAGCCGAGTTGCTGTACTCGCGCATGGGCCCGGCGGTCGAAGCCTCCGGCGGCAGCGCCGGCAATACGGCTGCGGGCGTTGCCAGCCTCGGCGGCCGCGCTGCCTATTTCGGCAAGACCGCAAGCGACCAGCTCGGCGAGATCTTCGCCCACGACATCCGTGCCCAGGGCGTCTATTTCCAGACGAAGCCGCTCGAAACCGTGCCGCCGACGGCGCGCTCGATGATCTTCGTCACCGAGGATGGCGAACGGTCGATGAATACCTATCTCGGCGCCTGCGTCGAGCTTGGCCCCGAGGACGTCGAAGCCGACGTCGTCGCTGAGGCCAAGGTCACCTATTTCGAAGGTTATCTCTGGGATCCGCCGCGCGCCAAGGATGCTATCCGCGAAACCGCACGGATCGCCCATGCGAATGGCCGCGAGACCGCGATCACGCTGTCGGACAGCTTCTGCGTTCACCGCTATCGCGACGAGTTCCTGGAACTCATGCGCTCCGGCACGGTCGACATCGTCTTTGCCAACAAGCAGGAGGCGCTGGCGCTCTACGAGACCGAGGATTTCGATCTGGCGCTGGAGAAGCTCTCGAAGGATTGCAAGCTTGCGGCGGTAACGCTCAGCGAAGAGGGTTCGGTTGTCGTGCGCGGCGACGAACGCGTTCGGGTCACCGCAACGCCGATCGCCCAGGTTGTCGATACGACCGGCGCCGGCGACCTCTATGCCGCCGGCTTCCTTCACGGCTACACGAGCGGGCGCTCGCTCGAAGACTGCAGCAAGCTCGGCAATCTCGCGGCCGGCATCGTCATCGGCCAGATCGGGCCGCGGCCGATGGTCTCGCTGGAAACGGCCGCCAAACAGGCTGGTCTCGCCTGATCCGACCGAATTGATTTTTGGTTAAAGACGGGCGCGGCCTTACTTGAAGGCCTCGCCCGGATAGGCGCCCCAGATTTCGCCTTGGGCGATCCAGCCTTCGACGCCTTGCGCTTCGGCATGGCACCAGTCGCCATTGCACTCGCCGACTTTCACGATGACACCGGGCTCCATGCGGGCGACGATCGGGGAATTGCCCTGCGCGTCGCGGCGCATGTTGACGAAGACGCCTTCGCCCTTGCCGCGCATCCAGGGGGCTGCAACGGCTGTGCGGTCGCCGGAAAGCAGCGCCTGGTTCACCCAGCCTTCGGTGCCGTCGGCGTCGCGGATGCGGCGCCAGTTGTCGTATTCCTGAATGATCTCGACCGGCACGCCCGGCTTCATGTAGCGGAAGGCGACTGCGTAATCGACGCTCGGGCCGATCCGCAGATTGACGCTCTTGGACTTCAGGCTGACGAAGCGCGGCAGCGGCAGCCCGCTGGCGCCCTTGGCGGCCTGAGCGTAAGCCGCTGACGTCATGATCGCGGCGCCAAGGCAGGCGGCGATCAACGAGAGCGAGAATCTGGAAATGACGTGACGCATGACGAAGCCCATTTTCCGTGGCACTAGCTTTTGCAGGCGCAGTTCACTTGAGGCCCGTGGGTCGGGCGGAAATCGCGGGGACGACGACGCGAGTTTTGTTTGTCTTCCCGGTGGGGTCTGGTAGAAATTGCGGCTACAGGGAGAAAGTATCGCCCAACTTGGTTAAGGACCCGTCAACAAGGCCCGTCGCAGCAATGACAAGCAAGAAGAAGCCCACGGTCTACATCACCCGCAAATTGCCTGACATCGTCGAGACGCGCATGCGCGAGCTCTTCGATGCGGAGCTGAACATCGACGACACGCCGCGCAGCCAGCCGGAACTCGTTGCCGCGGTGAAACGCGCCGACGTGCTGGTGCCGACGGTGACCGATCGCATCGATGCGGCGCTGATCGAGCAGGCCGGCCCGCAGCTGAAGCTGATCGCAAGCTTTTCCAACGGCGTCGACAACATCGATGTCGATGCTGCGGCCCGCAAGGGTATCACCGTGACCAACACGCCGAACGTGTTGACCGAAGACACCGCGGACATGGCGATGGCGCTGATCCTCGCCGTGCCGCGCCGGCTTGCCGAAGGTGCGCAGATCCTGACCGATCGCAAGGGTGAATGGGCTGGCTGGTCGCCGACCTGGATGCTCGGCCGGCGCATTGCCGGCAAGCGCATCGGCATCGTCGGCATGGGCCGGATCGGCACCGCTGTCGCCCGCCGCGCCAAGGCCTTCGGCCTTTCGATCCACTACCACAACCGCCACCGGGTGAAGGCGGAAACCGAAGAGATGCTGGAGGCGACCTATTGGGACAGCCTCGACCAGATGCTTGCCCGCGTCGATATCGTCTCGGTCAACTGCCCGTCGACGCCGGCGACCTACCACCTGCTCTCGGCACGGCGATTGGCGCTGATGCGACCGGACAGCTACATCGTCAACACCGCCCGCGGCGGCATCATCGACGAGACGGCGCTGATCAAGTCGCTGCGCGAAGGCAAGATCGCTGGCGCCGGCCTCGACGTCTTCGAGAACGAGCCGGCCGTCAATCCGAAGCTGATCAAGCTTGCCGGTGAGGGCAAGGTCGTGCTTCTGCCGCATATGAGCTCGGCGACGCTTGAGGGCCGCATCGACATGGGCGAGAAGGTGGTGATTAACATCCGCACCTTCTTCGATGGCCACCGACCACCGGACCGCGTGCTTCCGGGCCGCGACTGAACGCGAAACGCCGTGCGGCCGTCCATTCGGTTCGCTCAAGCCCGGAAGCTAAAGTGTCTTGCGCATCTCGATCGCCGTCGGCCGGGTAAAACCGGGATGGCACATCGTGCCGCTCTGGACGAAGCCCCAGGCGGCAAAGGCGCGGTGATTGTCGATGAGTTCGATGCGGGTGAGGAGCCTCAGCGCCGGCAGCTTCAGCGCACGCGCCGTCGCCTCCGCTTCGGCGAGCAGCAGCCGACCGATACCCTTTCCTTGCGTCTCAGGCGCGACGGCAAGCTTGCCGATATAGAGACAATCGTCCTCCGGCTTGCAGAAGATGCAGCCGACGAGCCTTTCGCCGTCGCGGACGCCGAAGGCAATCTCGTCAACGATCTTCTGCCGGAGCAACTCGATGTTCAATGCATGCGCCGACGACGGCGGGTCGATCCGCCCGTCCATGTAGGAGAAGGCGCCAAGGATCAGCGCCAGCAGTTCCTCGTAGCGGTCGAATGCTTCGTCGATGCGAAAGATCTGCACCATGGTCGGCCTATGCTCTGCGGCGATAGCGGATGGTGTTGAACTGTGCCGTCAGTGCGTCATACATCAGCAGCCGTCCGACCAGCGGTTCGCCGAAGCCGGCGATCACCTTGATTGCCTCCATCGCCTGCAAGGTGCCGATGACGCCAGTCAGCGCGCCGACGATGCCGGCCTCCGCGCAGGAGGGCACGACACCGGCCGGCGGCGGCTCGGGAAAGAGATCGCGATAGGATGGGTTCGGCCGTCCATCGGCGCCGGCGCTGTAGGGCATCAGCACTGTCAGCGATCCGTCGAAGCGGCCGACGGCGCCGGTCACCAGCGGAATGCCGACCGCTGCCGCCGTATCGGCGGCGAGATAGCGCGTATCGAAATTGTCCGAGCCGTCGATCACCAGGTCATATTGCCGGAAAAGCGCCTCGGCATTGTCGGGGTTGAGCCTGAGCCTGTGTTCGTCGACGCCGACATGCGGGTTGAGGGCGGTGATCGCCTCGGCGGCCCGCTCGACCTTGGCGCGGTCGATGTCTTCAGTGCGGTGTATGATCTGCCGCTGCAGGTTGGAAAGCGCGACCGCATCGTCGTCGACGATGCCGATCCGGCCGATGCCGGCGGCGGCAAGATAGACGAGCACTGGAGCGCCGAGCCCGCCGGCCCCGATCACCAGCACACGGGCCGCCTTCAGCCTTTGTTGCCCGGCACCCCCGATCTCCGGCAGCACGATATGGCGGGCGTAGCGGGTGATCTCCGATTGGTCGAGCTTGTCCTCACCGGTCATGGCAAAATCCTCCTCGGTGACCTCTGCTTATCCCGTAACACTGCCGTGCGAAACCGTCAGAAAGCGGCCGCGTTCGCACAGCGCCTCGAACATCGCTTGGTCCGTCCCGGTCATGAAGGCCTGGCCGCCAAGGCCGTCGACGAGATCGAACAGAGCGGCGCGCCGGTTGACGTCGAGATGGGCGGCGATCTCGTCGAGCAGCAGGATCGGCGCGTGGCCGGTCATGTCGCCGACGAGGCGCGCATGCGCCAGCACCAGGCCGACGAGCAGCGCCTTCTGCTCCCCGGTCGAGCAGCGTGCTGCCTCCATGTCCTTCTCGCGGTGACGCACGAGCAGGTCGCTCCGGTGCGGCCCGTCGAGCGTGCGTCCCGCCGCGGCGTCGCGCGGACGCCCATCACGCAGCATCGTCAGATATTGTTCTTCCAGATCATAGGCCGGACGATGGCCCTCGTCGTCGAGAAAGCCCGACAACGCCAGGCGTGCCGACGGAAAGACGCTTTCATCGACAGTGCGCTCGACCAGCGCCGTCAACAGACCGAGCATTTCCTGCCGCGCCAGCGCCATGGAGACGCCGAGACCGGCCATTTCCTTTTCGATCGCCGTCAGCCAGGAAGGGTCCGGGCGGAATTCACCGAGCAGCCGGTTGCGGCTGCGCATCGCCCGGTCGAATTCGCTGGCGCGACGGCCATGCTCCGGATCGAGCGACAGCACAAGACGATCGAGGAAACGCCGCCGGTCGGCCGAAGGCCCGGTAAAGAGCCCATCCATCGATGGCGTCAGCCAGAGGACGCGCAGGTGATCGGTCAGTTCGTCGACGGTCGCTGCCGGTGTTCCATTCAGCCGCAGCCGCCGGGATTGCCCTTCCGTGACGCCGGCAGTCCCGGTGCCGATCTCGACGGTTCCCTCCATGCCCTCGACTTCCGCAAAGACCGAGAACCCGTCGCCGGCACCGACCCGGGTCACGTCCGCATAGGCTGCGCGCCTGAGGCCGCGGCCGGGCGAAAGGAAAGAGACGGCTTCCATGAGGTTGGTCTTGCCGGCGCCGTTCTCCCCCGTCAGCACCACATGGCGCTGATCGAGCTCAAGCGAGAGGGCCGCATAGTTGCGGAACTCCGTAAGCTTCAGGCGGTTGAGAAAGACCTTGTTTGGCATCGGCAGTCCGGATTCGACGTTGGGCGCAGCTAGGACGAAAGCGCCTGCCAAGGCAAGGCGAAATGGGGCGCGTCGCCATATCGTGCAAGATAGGCCGATATCGACAGGGGAAAGGCGACAAACCCCTTTGATTCGGTGCTTTTCATAAAGGACCTAGTGAAATATGACAGCCGCATGACAATCCACAGATGGATATACGTGTGATGCTGGCTTGGTTCCGCAAACTTCTTCCCCGCGAGGATCGCTTCTTCGACCTCTTCGCAAAACATTCGCGCACCGTCGTCGGTGCTGCCGATGCGCTCGACAAGGTTCTCGCTGGCGGCGGCGATCTGGAAAGACACTGCGACCGGATCGTCGCGCTCGAGGATGAGGCGGACCACATCACCGCCGAGGTGCTGCTGGCCGTGCGCCGGTCCTTTATCACGCCCTTCGACCGCGGCGACATCAAGGATCTGATCCAGTCGATGGATGATGCCATCGACATGATGCACAAGACCGTCAAGACGATCCGCCTTTACGAACAGAAGAGCTTCGATCCCGGCATGCGCGAAATGGGCACCACGGTCGTCAAGGCCGCGCACCTGATCGCCGAGGCCATTCCGCTGCTCGATAGGATCGGCGCCAATCACGACCGCCTGATCGCGATCGCCGAAGAGGTCACCCGCATCGAGGGCCGCTCCGACGAACTGCACGAACAGGGCCTCAAGGACCTGTTCCGCCGCCACGGCGCCAGCAACCCGATGGCCTACATCATCGGCAGCGAGATCTATGGCGAGCTCGAAAAGGTCGTCGACCGCTTCGAGGACGTCGCCAATGAAATCAGCGGCATCGTGATCGAGAACGTCTGATGGATGCGACGCTCGCCTTTCCGTTGCTCGTCGGGCTGATCGGCATCGCGCTGTTCTTCGACTTCCTGAACGGTCTGCACGACGCAGCCAACTCGATCGCGACGATCGTCTCGACACGGGTGCTCCGGCCGCAATATGCCGTCATGTGGGCGGCCTTCTTCAACTTCATCGCCTTCCTGTTCTTCGGCCTGCACGTAGCCGAGACGCTGGGCAAGGGCATCATCGATCCCGGCATCGTCACGCCGCTGGTGATCTTCTCGGCGCTGATCGGCGCGATCGTCTGGAACATCGTCACCTGGCTCTTCGGCATCCCGTCGAGTTCGTCGCACGCGCTGATCGGCGGCCTCGTCGGCGCCGGTCTTGCGAGCACCGGTTTCAGTTCGATCGTCTGGACCGGCCTTTTGAAGACCGTGGGCGCCATCTTCATGTCGCCGGCGATCGGCTTTTTCCTGGCGCTCATGCTGGTGCTGATCGTTTCGTGGATCTTCGTGCGCCAGACGCCCTTTGCCGTCGACCGCACCTTCCGCGTCATGCAGTTCGTCTCGGCCTCGCTCTATTCGCTCGGCCATGGCGGCAACGACGCGCAGAAGACCATGGGCATCATCGCGGTGCTGCTCTACTCGCAAGGCTATCTCGGCTCGGAGTTCTATGTGCCGTTCTGGGTGGTGATCACCTGCCAGGCGGCGATCGCGCTCGGCACGCTGTTCGGCGGTTGGCGCATCGTCCACACCATGGGCTCGAAGATTACCAGGCTCAATCCGATGCAGGGCTTCTGCGCCGAGACCGGCGGAGCGATCACGCTCTTTGCCGCCACCTGGCTCGGCATCCCGGTCTCGACGACGCACACCATCACCGGAGCGATCATCGGCGTTGGTGCTGCGCGTCGCGTTTCGGCCGTGCGCTGGGGGCTTGCCGGCAATATCGTCATTGCCTGGTTCATCACCATGCCCGCCGCAGCGGCGATTTCGGCGCTCGCCTACTTCACCATCGATCTGCTGTTCTGATCGATCTGGAAATCGTCTCCCGCCTTCATAAGCAGGCGGGAGACGCCCGTCATTTCGAGACCCGAGGCGCAGGGCTGCTCTGCCCACCCTGGTGCAAGGTCAGGCTTTCGGCTCGGTCGCCTTTGAGCGTGAAGCTGATCTGGGCATCGATGAGCTTCGTAAAGAAGCGGTGCTCGGCCTCCGGAAGGATTTCGAGCCGGTCCTGCCCGGTCGCCTGGGCAAACAGGCTATCGCCATCCCGAAAGATCGTGAGTTCGAAGTCGGGCGCCAGCCTGTAGGTGCCGACATAGACATCATAGCGCGCCGGGTCGATCACTATGGCCGTGCGCTTGACGATCGGCGGCGCAAGCGGCGCGTTGCGATTGAGCAGATGGCGGCCGATGTCGTCGACGCCGACGTCGGTCGACGCATTCGACAGGGCGACCACGCCGACACCCGTCGACGGACGGTAGCCGACGAAGGATCTGTAGCCGCCGGTTCCGCCATTGTGCCAGATGAACTGCTCGTCGCCCTTGCCGGAGACGACCCAGCCGAGCGCCTGCTGGTCGCGATCGCCGTTGCCGAGCGGTTGTCGGGTCGACAGCAGCGTGCTGAAGGCGGGAGCGAGCGGCGATGCTGTCTTTCCCATGGCCGCCTCAAGGAAAAGCAGGAGATCGTCGACGGTCGAGCGCAGGGCGCCTGCACCCTGCAGCGCGTCGAGATCCCAATCGCTCACCGGCTCCATGGCCGCATCGTGGCCCGTTGCCCGGCGTTCGGCCCAGTCGGGCTGCTGCGTGATCGCCGTGTCCTTCATGCCGAGGGGAACGGCGATACGGCTGATGACGAGGTCTTCATAGGAGACTCCGGCCTTCAAGGCGATCGCGTGGCCGAGAAGCCCGGCGCCGAGATTGGAGTATTCATGCTCGACGCCGGGGCGGCGCTGCGGCTTGTGACTGGAGAGGAAAGCATAGAGCTTCGCCGCGTCGTAGCCGGCATAGGGATTGCTCATGTCGGCCGGCACCAGATTGCTGGGCAATCGCGGCAGGCCGGACATGTGCGTTGCGAGGTCGCCGAGCGTGATCGGCGTCTGCTTGTCCTCGGGCATGATCACGCTCTCGGGAAGAAGCGTGGCGACGGGTGTGCCGAGGCTGAGTGTGCCTTTCTCCATCGCATCGGCCAGCAGCAGCGCGGTAAAGACCTTGGTGACCGAGCCGATCTCGAACACGGTCTGCCCGTCGACGGGGCGCGGGTCACCTTTGGCCGGATGGCCGTGGGCGATGATGCGCCGGCCATTGGCATCGATGATACCGACGACGATGCCGATCGACTGCTGCTGCTTGTCGATCCGGTCGGCCAGGATCTCCTGAATTTCTGCGTCGGTGGGAGCGGGAAGCGGACTTGCGTGAGCGTTGGTGCCAAGCGCCATGAGGACGATCCAGTTCAGAAAGCGGTTCCGCATGAAAGATAGGAATCCAATTTTCGGTTGTCAGGGGATGCGCTGATGATGCCAGCCGGTTTCGGTCAAGCCTTGGTCAAGACTTGATCGGCGATCGGCGCGATACCGTCGCCCGCAACGATTGTGCCGGGATTGCGGAGCCGTCACGGATCCCAATAGGGCGGATCGCCGAAGGCTTCCTTCAGGTGCTGGGCGATGGCTCTGAGCTTGGTGGAGGCGCGCCGGCCCTCTGGATGCGCCATGTAGATGAACTCCGGCTCCGGGCTGAGCCCGACGTCGATCTCGTTCAGTTGCCCCTCGCGCACGGCCGGACCGGCGATGAAGGCGGGCAACAGCGCGATGCCGAGCCCGGCGACGGCGGCATCGTGCAACATGTCGCCATTGTTCATGCCAAGCGCCAGGCGCGCCCGTACGACTGTCGCACCGCCAGGTCCTTCGAAGCGCCAGTCGGCAGCACCCCGGTTGGTGTAGAAGATGCCGCGATGGCCCTCGAGTTCGGCGAGCGACGCGGGCGTGCCGTGCCGGTCGAGATAGTCGGGCGCGGCGACCAGCAGGCGCCGGCTTCTCGCAAGTTTCCACACGACCAGCCGCGAGTCGGCGATCGCGCCATGGCGCACGATCGCGTCGTAGCCTTCGGAGGCGGCATCGACCCGTCGGTCGTCGAGGTCAAGCGTCAGCTCGATCTCCGGGTGTTGGGCCAGGAACGGATAGAGCGCCGGGCCGAGATGCCTTCGGCCGAAGCTGACGGGGGCCGCGAACCGAAGCGGTCCCGTCAGCAGCCCGCGGCGTTCGGCAAGATCGCTGGCGGCCGCCTGCACTTCGCTGACAATCCGGATGGCGCGCTCGCGAAACGCGATGCCATCCTCGGTGAGCGTCAGCTTGCGTGTGGTGCGGTGGAGAAGCGTGGCGTTGAGCCCGCGCTCCAGTTCTGCCACTCTTTCGCTGACGACGGATTTCGACAGCCGCAGGCGACGTGCCGCCTCGCTGATCGAGCCGGCTTCGGCCACGGCGACAAAGGCAGCTATTCCTTCGATCTTCATCATCGTTCGGCTTTTCCGAATTCGAGTTCCACGATTGGGAGACTAATCCGAACGACCGTTTTCCGCCATATCTGTGGGCATCGAAGGACGGCCAATTGAACCGGCCTCCTTCTCAACCCAGCAAGAGGATTTCATCATGTCACGTTTGGAGAACAAGACGGCACTCATCACCGGCGGCACCAGCGGCATCGGTCTCGAAACCGCCCGCCAGTTCATTGCCGAAGGCGCACGCGTTGCCGTCACCGGCACCAATCCGAAGAACATCGCCGAAGCCCGATCCGTCCTTGGCGAGGCTGCGCTCATCATCGAGGCCGATGCCGGCAATGTCGCCGGCCAGGCGGCCGTTGCCGAAAAGATCCGTGCCGCCTTCGGCACGCTCGACATCCTGTTCATCAATGCCGGCATCGCCAAGCTGCAGCCGATCGAAGAGTGGGACGAGGCGAGCTTCGACCGGTCGATCGCCATCAACGTCAAGGGCCCGTACTTCCTGATCCAGGCACTGCTGCCCGTGTTCTCCAAGCGCGCCTCGGTCGTGCTCAACACCTCGATCAACGCCCATATCGGCATGCCGACCTCCAGCGTCTATGCGTTGACCAAGGCGGGCCTGCTGTCGCTGGCCCGCACGCTCTCCGGCGAACTCGTCGGCCGCGGCATCCGGGTCAATGCCGTCAGCCCCGGCCCAATCCGCACGCCGCTTCATGACGGCCACGCCCCGACGCCCGAACAAAACAAGCAAGTGGTTGATGCGATCGCCGCGCAGATCCCGCTTGGCCGTTTCGGCGATGCGAGCGAGATCGCCAAGGCCGTGGTCTTCCTCGCTTCGGACGAAGCCACTTTTACCGTCGGTGCCGAACTGATCGTCGATGGCGGCATGGCGACGCTCTAGGACGCACACCGATAAAGAGCTCGAAACCTGATCATCCAAGCGCCGCGGGTCCGACCGACCCACGGCGCTGTCGTGTTCCCGCCTTTGCCCATCGCCTGCCGTTGGCATCGGCGGCGGAGAAGAGTATATTTTTCTATTCTAATAAAAGGCATCCGTTTGCGGGGAACCGCGAGACGAACACCGATCAGATCTCAGGAGGAGACGATGACGAGTGTCAGATGGATGATGAAGGGGCGTGAGTTCATTCATTGCAATTGCGCCTATGGCTGCCCCTGCCAGTTCAACGCTCTGCCGACCCAAGGCCATTGCAGCGCTGTCGGCGCCTTCGAGATCGAGGAAGGCTATCACGGCGACACGCGGCTCGATGGGCTTCGCGGCGGCCTGATCGCCGCCTGGCCGGGCGCGATCCATGAGGGCAGGGGGCAGGTGGTGCCGATCGTCGACAGCCGCGCATCGGACGAACAGCGCGGCGCGCTGCTGCGCATTATGAGTGGCGAGGATACGGAACCCGGCGCGACCTTCTTCCAGGTCTTCGCAACCACCTTCGAAACCATGCACGATCCGGTCTTTGCCGAGATCGATTTCGAGGTTGATGTTGGCGCCCGAACGGCGCGGCTGAACGTGCCGGGCTGGATCGCCGCACGCGGCGAGCCGATCCTCAATCCCGTGACCGGCGCCGCCCATCAGGCGCGCATCAATCTCCCCCATGGCTTCGAATACGACATTTGCGAAGTCGGGCGCGGATGGGCCGATACGAAAGGGCCGCTGACTTTGGCGCTTGCGGATTCGCATGCCCATTTCGCCCGGATGCATTTGACCGAAAGCGGCGTGATCCACTGACGCCGATGGGAGACACGGCGCTCGAAACCCTGCTTAGACGTGACCGCGTCATCGTCGTGGCGGCGCTGGTCACCCTGACGGCGATCAGCTGGCTCTACATCCTGTGGCTGGCGTCGGCCATGGACATGGCTGGTCCCCCGGCTCCTTCAGCCAGCATGGATATGGGCTCCGGCATGGACATGGATATGCCCATGGACATGCCGGCGGACAAACCCATGACCATGGGGGCACAGCAGGGCGCCATGGCATCGATGGCGGGCGCGGTTGCCGCTCCCTGGTCCGCCACGACCTTCGCCTATGCCCTCGTCATGTGGGCCGTAATGATGGTCGGCATGATGGTGCCGTCGGCGACGCCGATGATCCTGCTCTATGCCCGTGTCGGCCGCAAGGCCGCCCAACAGGGCAAGCCCTTTGCCGCCACCGGTTTCTTTGCCGCCGGCTATCTGTCGGCGTGGATCCTGTTCGCGCTCGTCGCCGTTCTCGGGCAATGGCTGCTCGATCGCGCCCTGTTGCTCACGCCGGCGCTTGCAAGCGCCAGTGCGGTCCTCAGCGGCATCGTTCTGACTGCTGTCGGCCTGTTCCAGTTCACGCCGCTCAAGGATCGCTGTCTCAGCCAATGCCAGGCGCCGCTGCTTTTCATCCAGTCCCACGGCGGCTTTCGTCGGGAAGCGGGCGGTGCCTTCGGCCTCGGTGTGCGGCACGGGCTCTATTGCGTCGGCTGCTGCTGGGCGCTGATGGCGCTGCTGTTCGTCGGCGGGGTGATGAACGTGCTGTGGATCGCCGCGATCGCCATCTTCGTTCTAGCGGAGAAGGTCGTGCCCGGCGGCAGGATCCTGTCTCGCATCGCTGGGGCAGCGCTCGTTTTGGCCGGGCTGTGGCAGCTCATGGCCTTGCTCTGAAATAGAAGCGCCGCGCAACCGTTTCCGGCGCGCGGCACTGCAGAAGTCGTCGGGCTTGAAGCCTTAGTCGCTCAGCGTATCGAAGAAATCCTTCATCCGGGCAAAGAAGCCGGTCGATTCCGGATTGTTGTCCTTGGAGGAGATCTCCTCGAATTCCTGCAGCAGTTCGCGCTGGCGCTTGGTCAGCTTCTGCGGCGTTTCGATCTGGATCTGGATGTAGAGGTCGCCCGATTGCGCCGAGCGCAGCACCGGCATGCCCTTGCCCTTCAAGCGGAACTGCTTGCCGGCCTGGGTGCCCTCGGGAACCGTGACGCGCGACTTGGTGCCGTCGAGTGTCGTCACGTCGAACTTGCCGCCAAGGGCAGCCGTCGTCATCGAGATCGGCACGCTGCAATAGAGATCGGCGCCGTCGCGCTGGTAGAACTCATGCGGCCTGACCGAAAGGAAGATGTAGAGGTCGCCCGACGGTCCGCCGCGAAGGCCGGCTTCGCCTTCGCCCGAAAGGCGGATGCGCGTACCGTCCTCGATGCCGGCCGGAATGTTGACCGAGAGGGTGCGCTCTTCGGTGACCCGGCCCTGGCCGTGGCACTTGCCGCAGGGGTCGGTGATCGTCTGACCGCGCCCGCCGCAGGTGGGGCAGGTGCGTTCGATCGAGAAGAAGCCTTGAGCGGCGCGCACGCGGCCGGAGCCGTGGCAGGTGCCGCAGGTCTTGGGGCTGGTGCCCGGCTTGGCGCCGGAGCCGGTGCAGACGTCGCAGGTGATCGAGGTCGGAACGCGGATCTGCGCCGTTTTGCCGCCGAAGGCTTCCTCGAGCGAGATCTCCATGTTGTAGCGAAGATCGGCGCCGCGCTCGCGGCCGCCCGATGAGCGCCGCTGGCGCCCGCCGCCCATCATCTCGCCGAAGATGTCTTCGAAGATGTCGGAGAAACCGCCGGCGCCACCGCCGCCGAAGCCGTTGCCCATGCCGCCCTGCTCGAAAGCCGCATGACCGTAGCGGTCATAGGCCGCCCGCTTCTGCGGGTCCTTGAGCATCTCGTAGGCTTCGTTGATTTCCTTGAAGGTCTTCTCCGCTGCCGCGTCGCCGGGGTTCTTGTCCGGATGATACTTCATCGCGAGCTTGCGGAAGGCGCTCTTCAGCTCCTTTTCGTCGGCGTTCTTGGCAACACCAAGCGTTTCGTAGAGATCACGTTTCATTCGTAGAAGATTATCCTGTTGGCAAGCCAGCGCGATGGCTCGGCGGCTGCCCGTTTACCTTGCCACCGATTTAGTAAACCTTGAAGCGCGATACCATAGCCCGAACGGCGGTAGATACGGTTTTTTGTCGGAAAAGGTACGTTTGCGGCAAGTCACAGTGCCGATCGCCGATATTGCAGGCCCTGACGGGCGAGACCGGCAACAAAAAAGCCCGGGCGAACCCGGGCTTTTCCGTCTGTTTGAAGGGCGACTTAGGCCGAACGCTTGCGATCGTCTTCGTCGTTGACTTCTTCGTAGTCGGCATCGACGACATCGCCGTCACGGGCAGCGTCGGCGGCGGCATCCGCATGAGCGGCTTCCGTCTGCTGCGCTTCGTAGATCGCCTGGCCGAGTTTCATGGAAACTTCCATGAGCGTGTTGGTCTTGGCCTTGATGTCTTCGGCGTCCGGCTCGGAGGCTTCGACGGCGGTCTTCAGCGCGGCAATCGCGTCGGAGATCGCCTTGCGGTCCGTTTCCGAAACCTTGTCGCCGTAATCCTTCAGCGACTTCTCGCTGGAGTGGATCAGGCTTTCGGCCTGGTTCTTGGCTTCCACGCCTTCGCGACGCTTCTTGTCGACTTCAGCGTTGGCTTCGGCGTCCTTGACCATCTTTTCGATGTCGGCGTCGGAGAGGCCGCCAGATGCCTGGATGCGGATCTGGTGTTCCTTGCCGGTGCCTTTGTCCTTGGCCGAAACCTGCACGATGCCGTTGGCATCGATGTCGAAGGTCACTTCGATCTGCGGCATGCCGCGCGGTGCCGGCGGAATGCCGACGAGGTCGAACTGGCCGAGCAGCTTGTTGTCTGCAGCCATTTCACGCTCGCCCTGGGAGACGCGGATCGTCACGGCCGACTGGTTGTCGTCGGCGGTCGAGAAGGTCTGCGACTTCTTGGTCGGGATCGTCGTGTTGCGTTCGATCAGGCGGGTGAAGACGCCACCGAGCGTTTCGATGCCGAGCGACAGCGGGGTGACGTCGAGCAGGAGAACGTCCTTGACGTCGCCCTGCAGAACGCCGGCCTGGATGGCGGCGCCCATGGCGACCACTTCATCCGGGTTCACGCCCTTGTGCGGCTCCTTGCCGAACAGCTGCTTGACGGTTTCCTGCACCTTCGGCATGCGGCTCATGCCACCGACGAGAACGACTTCGTCGATCTCGGCAGCCGAGACGCCAGCATCCTTGAGGGCTGCCTTGCACGGCGCGACGGTGCGCTGGATCAGGTCGTCGACAAGCGCTTCGAACTTGGCGCGGGTCAGCTTCATCGTCAGGTGCTTCGGACCGGAAGCGTCAGCCGTGATGAAGGGCAGGTTGATTTCGGTCTGCTGCGACGAGGACAGCTCGATCTTAGCCTTTTCAGCGGCTTCCTTCAGGCGCTGAAGAGCGAGCTTGTCGTTCTTCAGGTCGATGCCCTGTTCCTTCTTGAACTCGCCGGCGAGGTACTGGACGAGACGCATGTCGAAGTCTTCGCCACCGAGGAAGGTGTCGCCGTTGGTCGACTTCACTTCGAAGACGCCGTCGCCGATTTCGAGAACCGAGATATCGAAGGTACCACCACCCAAGTCGTAAACGGCGATCGTCTTGCCGTCCTTCTTGTCGAGGCCGTAGGCGAGCGCTGCCGCGGTCGGCTCGTTGATGATGCGCAGAACTTCGAGACCGGCGATCTTGCCGGCATCCTTGGTTGCCTGGCGCTGGGCGTCGTTGAAGTAGGCCGGTACGGTGATGACGGCCTTCTCGACCTTTTCACCGAGGTAGGATTCGGCCGTTTCCTTCATCTTCTGAAGGATCATGGCGGAGATCTGCGACGGGGAGTAATCCGTGCCGTGCGCTTCGACCCAGGCGTCGCCATTGTCGGCCTTGGTAATCTTGTAAGGAACCATGTCCTTGTCTTTTTGCGTGGTCGGGTCCTGGAAGGTCCGGCCGATCAGGCGCTTGATCGCAAAAAGCGTGTTTTCCGGATTGGTGACAGCCTGGCGCTTGGCCGGCTGGCCAACGAGACGCTCGCCGTCTTCGCTGAATGCCACCATCGAGGGGGTCGTGCGCGCACCCTCGGCATTTTCGATCACCTTCGCGTCTTTACCGTCCATGACGGCGACGCAGGAGTTGGTCGTTCCCAGGTCAATACCAATAACTTTAGCCATGTCGTTCTCTCCTTGCAGCGGACTGTCGGAACCCGGTCAGGCATTCGTGAGACAGCCCCTAACGGGATGGTCTTTGGATTTCTTCGCAGCTTAGACTGCGCCGATGCGGCGTATATAAGGACCGGCGTTTCGGACTGCAAGGCATTCTGCGGGGCGTTTGGGGGCAAAAGCAAGCCCGGGATTTGTCTAGCCCGAAATGGGCCATCGGCCGCAGCCTGCCTACAGGCCGGATCCCCTGTCAAATCGAGGTTCACGGGCGGCTCAGCCGCCGGTCAGAATATCGAAAAGCGTGGTGCGGCGCGTGGCCCCGGTCGTCTGGCCGACATCGGCCGGCGGTACCAGGCCGCCGTTGCCCTGGTCCGCCGTCTGGCCGCCCCACGGGGCGCCGCCCTGGTCGACCGGACGTTGCCCGACCGCGACGCCGCCATCGACGCCGACGGGTGCTTCCGGGAAGGCTTCCGGGTCGCCGGACATCAGGTCGCCGGGGGGCGGCGCGGTGCTGTCGTCGAAGACCGGCTGCACGCCGGTCGTCCCGAACAGCGGCGAGGGCGAAAGCCCTTCGTGGGCCGCCATCATGAAATCGTGCCAGGCCTTGGCCGGCAGGCCGCCGCCGGTGACCTTCTTCATCGACTTGCCGTCGTCGTTGCCGAACCAGACGCCGGTCGTGAGATTCGAGGTGTAGCCGACGAACAGCGCGTCGCGGAAGGACTGCGTCGTGCCGGTCTTGCCGGCCGCTTCCCAGCCTTTCAGTTGCGCCTTCTTGCCAGTGCCCTTGGTCAGCACCCGCAGCAGCATCTGGTTCATCTCGCTGACGATCGCCGGATCGAGCACGCGCGGCGGGTTGTCGTAGGTGTTTTCGTAGAGCACCGTTCCGTCCGCCTTGGAAATGCGGCGGATCACGTGCGGCGTCGCCTTGAAGCCGCCATTCATGAAGGGGGCATAGGCCGACGTCAGTTCGACGAGGCTCACTTCCGACGTCCCGAGCGCGATCGAGGCGTTTGCCTGCATCTCGGAATCGATACCGAGGCGGTGCGCGACCTTGACGACGTTGGAAGGACCGACCTCCATGACCAGCTGGGCTGCGATCGTGTT
The DNA here is from genome assembly GCF_014851885.1 of Ensifer sp. ENS02. NCBI lineage: Bacteria > Pseudomonadati > Pseudomonadota > Alphaproteobacteria > Hyphomicrobiales > Rhizobiaceae > Ensifer > Ensifer sp. ENS02. The sequence continues at coordinate 64,663 of NZ_JACVAO010000003.1, forward strand.
CAGCGAGTTGGCGAGCGCATCGGCAAGCGTCACCTCGCCGCGATATTTCTGGTCGTAATTCTCCGGCGTCCAGTTGCCGATCCGAACCGGACCGTCGTTGCGGATCGACATCGGCGTGCGGCCGATCTCCATGGCCGCGGCATAAACGAAGGGCTTGAAGGCCGAGCCCGGCTGGCGCTTGGCCTTGGAGGCGCGGTCGAACTGGCTCTCGGCATAGTCCTTGCCGCCGACGAGCGCCCGGATGGCGCCGGTGCCGTCGACCGAGACGAGGGCGGCCTGCGAGGCGTCGAGCTTCTTGCCGTCGGCGTCCAGCGTCGCGGCAATCACTTCCTCGGCCTTCTTCTCGAGATTGAGGTCGATCGTCGTGTCGATGACCAGGTCTTCCTTGATCTCGCCGATCATGCCCGGAAGCTGGTCCATCACCATGTCGGCGACATAATGCTCGGCGCCCGACCAGTAGCTCTTGGCCTTGGTCGGCGTTTGCGACATCGCCGTCTTGATCTCGCTGTCGGTGACGAAGCCTTCCTCGCGCATCGCGCCCAGCACGATCTGGGCGCGCTCTTCCGCCGCCTTCGGATCACGCGCCGGCGAGAGCCGCGAAGGGGCCTTGAGCAAGCCCGCGAGCAGGGCCGCCTCGCCGAGGTTGACGTCGCGTGCCGACTTGTTGAAGTAGCGCCGCGAGGCCGCTTCGACGCCATAGGCGTTGGAGCCGAAGAACACCCGGTTGAGATACATCGCCAGGATCTGGTCCTTGGAATATTTCTGCTCGAGCCAGAAGGCGAGCAAGACTTCCTGCACCTTGCGCTCCAGCGTGCGCTCCGGCGACAGGAACAGGTTCTTGGCGAGCTGCTGCGTCAGCGTCGAGCCGCCCTGGACCATGCGGCCCGTAGTGACGTTCGTCAGCATGGCGCGGGCCAGACCTAAGGGGTCGATGCCGAAATGGGAGTAGAAGCGCCGGTCTTCGATGGCGATGACTGCCTGCGGGATATAGGGCGACATGTTTTCGAGCGAAAGCGCTTCGCCGCCCGTGGTGCCGCGGTTGGCGATGATGTCGCCGCTGACGGCAAGGATCTTCACGTTCGGCGGGCGATCGGGGATCGACCAGCTTTCGGCGCTCGGCATGCGCGCGCCATAGTAGAGCACCAGGCCGCCGACGCCCATCGCGCCCCAGATGCCGAGCACGATGCACCAGTAGAACAGGGTGCGGACAAGGCCGACTAAGCCACCGCCACCGGAGCCGCGACGGCCGCCGCCGCGCTTGCCGGCTGGCTTCTTCTTGCCGTTGCTCCTGTTGGTCTGGCCGGAAGATTTGCCGCGTGGCGCCTTGCGGCTCGTGGTCACGCGGTCGCTGGCCTCGACGCGAAAATCGTCGTCGTCATCGTCCTCGTTTCCGCCGAACGAGGGCTCGATCCGCTGTCCTGACCTGCCGCTTGCTGCCATGCCGTTTGATCTATCCCTCACCGCCCAGCGGTGGCCCTTGGCGCTATCGTTGCGGCCAATCGATTTCGACGGCGGTAACGGCGTCCCACGCCCATCCGCCACGGCGACCGGGTGAACTTTAAATGCGGCAATTTAAGGGGTGGTTAAGAAAGTCGTTGTGAAAAAGCCTGATGGTTCAAAACCTTGACGGTGAGGCGCGCAGGCACCTCCAAGTCCGAGCCTGTGCTCGCCGGTTCTCACTGGATGGCGTTTCGAAGCGGAGTCTCTTCGACCGATGCCGTGGGGCTCACCGGATAGGGATCGGTGAAATCGTAGAGCCATTGGTTGAAAGGCATCCGCAGCAGCACCCGCTTGCTCAGATGGTTCATGGCCACCTCCTCGCAGTCGGCGGCCGGGTGGGCCCGACGGCCGCACATGCCGAGCGGGCTGTCGATCAGACGGAAGCCATGTCCCTGATAAACGAGGGCCGTCATCGCTTTGAGCTTGAGGGAGCCGGGCGGCAGCACCACGAGACGGAGGCTGGCAAGCCAGGTCGCAAGGATCAGGACAACGATGAGGGCGGTCGGAATCTGGAGCAGCAATTTCATTTGAGCGCCTGCAATTACTGAGTGAAAATTTATTCTTGGTTTACACGTAGATGTATGTCGAAAAAGCTGAACAAAAGGAACCTGCCATCAATAGTTGTGGTTTCTATGAGGTTATCGGTCGCGGTGGTCCTCCGGATGCACCATCCGCGATCCGACGTCAGGGACGATGCTTTTGGCCCTGCCTTTCCTTCACGATTTTGTGCAGTGCAAAATTATGTCTTGAAATTGTTGCGGCGCATAATTATTGTACGACTTATCGAAGCGCTGCACCTCCTCCCGCGGCGCCCGATGCGGATCGGCGGCACTCCTCCTCCCAGCTGCCGATCAAGTTCGAGAGCCCCGTGTACCTCCTCCCACACGGGGCTCTTTTCATTTTGCGCTTATGCCCGCGGCTTTCTGCTCATCGGCGTGACGCCGCCCACCGCCTCCCAAATTTACTGAGGTCAAACGGATCGCCGGTGCCGCGCCGGCCGGTGGCTGTCCTATGTCGTTATCGATCCACTCGCGAATCCTGCTATGGCTTCGCCTCATTGTTGTGTTCGGCTGCCCGCACGACAAAGGAGGACTGCCATGAAGCTTCGATCCACCGTCTTCGCCCTCGGCGCATTTGCAGCCCTGAATGGCGAAGCTCTGGCGCAGGACAGCGTCGCCTATGTCGATGACCGGTCCGATGGGGCCGCGCTCGTCCGCTCGCTCTACAACGCCGTCAACCGCAAGGAATATGCCCGCGCCTATGGTTATTTCGGCGAATCGAAACCCGTCGGCGGCTTCAAGGCGTTCACCCGCGGCTATGAGCGCACGGTGTCTGTCGAGATCAAGGTAGGCAAGGTGAAGACGGAGGCCGGGGCGGGCAGCATCTATTCCGCCGTTCCCGTCGCGGTGAAATCGATCGAGAAGCGGGGGCGGGTACGGTTCTTCGCCGGCTGCTATGTCGCCCGCATCATCAATCCGTCGCTGCAGGTGCCGCCGTTTACACCCTACCAGATCGAAGCGGCGCGCCTGCACGAGGTGAAGGGGCCGCTCGAGCAGGCGCTGCCCACTGTCTGCAACGCGCCCTGATATCCGTGATGGACGCGGTCCCTTCGCCTAGGGGAGGTCGCTTCCCTTTGGCGGCTGGCGCTCCGCCACGAAACGCGCCCGCTCGAACACCAGGATCACGATCAGCGCAAGCACGAACGGGATGACGAGGTAAAGCAGCCGGAAGATCGCAAGCGCCGCAAGCACGGCAGCCGGGTCCATTTCCGGCAAGGCGGCGATGAAAATCAGCTCGAGTACGCCAAGCCCGCCGGGCGCATGCGACAGAAGGGCTGCCGAAAAGGACGCAAGGAAGATCCCGAGAATGACGATATAGCCCGGATTTCCCGCTTCCGGCAGGGCGAAATAGATGATCCCGGCGGCGCCGATCAGCTCCACCGGAGCGATCACCAGCTGCCGGAAAACGATCTTCGGCTTCGGGTAGTGCAGCTGGAACCAGCGCGTGCGGAACGACGGCAGCCCGACGAGACTGCCGATGACATAGAGCCCGATGACGATGAGGATGAGCACGCCGGTTGTGAGCGACATTTCGACCGGCAGGAATTCGGCAAAACGCTCGATGATGTCGGGCCGTACCAGAAGCACGACGGCCGATAGAACCAAGGTCCCGAGCGTGAAGGTGAAGGAGCAGAAGGCGACGAGAACGCCGACTTCGCCCGGGGAAAGCCCCTTGGAGCGGTAGGCGCGGTAGCGCACGACCGCGCCGGAGAACACCGAGGCGCCGAGATTGTGCGACAGCGCGTAGGTCGTGAACGAGCAGAGCGTGATGAACCAGAGCGAAATGCGGTGGCCGAGGTGGTCGAGCGCAAGTCGGTCGTAGGCCGCCAGAGCCGCATAGGCGAGGAGCGTCGAGCCGATCGCCAGAAGCCAGCTCCTCAGCGAAATCGCATTGAAGCTTGCGAGAAACTCGTCGAACGACAGGCCGCGCAGCTCATGATAGAGCGCGTTCACCGAAAACAGGATCGCGAGAAGGCCGACAACGGGCCAGAAATAGGTCTGCAGCCGCTTCATGCCGGTGCCGCGATGGATGCGAGGGCGTGGCGGGGTTGTTTCAAGGACACTTCCGTTGCAGCGGCCGGAGGGTTTCTCCGAGCGGAGACGTTCAGTTTTCTGAGCCGCTTTGTCATAACGTCACGCCCGCAGCGCGACGCTTCGGTCCTTACCCTTGCCAACGATCCGATTTCCCTTTGTGATTTGTTTCACAAAAAGGAAGCACCTGAGACCCCGGAGGTCAAGGATTGACGGCCCGCCGACAACGGAGAAACCGCCGGGAAACAGTGAAGGGGAAACGGTAAAGCGTGGACATCCCATCGATCAGGCAGCGATGCATGCGCGTCGATGGAGCGCTTGCGCGCGAGGGCTGCATCATCTCCAGCCACGCAACCAAAACGAAGAAGCCGTGGCGGAGAGCTCCGCCACGGCTTCCGGGGTCAAGTGGCTCGGGCGGGATGCGCGCAGAAAATCGCAGCCCCGTCCCGCACCGATCATCAGGCGGCGAGCGCGTCGAGGATACGGATCCAAGAGCGGATGCCCTTGTGATAGGACTGCAGCTCGTACTTCTCGTTCGGCGAATGGATGCGGTCGTCGGAAAGACCGAAGCCGACGAGCAGCGATTCCATGCCGAGCATCTTCTGGAAGTCGCCGACGATCGGGATCGAGCCGCCCATGCCGATGATGACGGCCGGCTTCGGCCACTCGTCGGACAGGGCCACCTTCGCCGTGTTGAGCAGCGGCGATTCGTATGGAAGATGGATCGCTGGCGAACCGCCATGGGCATGGAACTCGACCGAGCAGTCGGCCGGAACCTTGGAGCGCACATAAGCGCGGAAGGCTTCGCGGATCTTTTCCGGGTTCTGGTTGCCGACCAGGCGGAAGGAAACCTTGGCTGAGGCCTCGGCCGCAATCACCGTCTTGAAGCCTTCGCCGGTATAGCCGCCGGTGATGCCGTTGACTTCCGCGGTCGGCCGCGCCCAGGTCAGTTCCAGCACCGAGCGGTTCTTTTCACCCGACGGGATCGAAAGGCCGATTTCGCCGAGGAACTTCTCTGCCGTCTGGCCGAGCGTTTCCCAGGCCGCCTTGATCTGGGCCGGGGTCTCTTCGACACCGTCGTAGAAGCCTGGCAGCGTCACGCGGCTGTTTTCGTCATGAAGGCCGGCGAGAATGGTGGTGAGGATGCGGATCGGGTTGGCGGCAGCACCACCGAAATAACCGGAATGCAGGTCGCGGTCGGCAGCCCGGACGATGACTTCTTCGCCGACGAGGCCGCGCAGGCCAGCGGAGATCGCCGGCGTATCGCGGTCCCACATGCTGGTGTCGCAGACCAGCGCATAGTCGGCCTTGAGTTCGGCGGCATTGGCTTCGAGGAAGGGCTTCAGCGACGGCGAGCCGGATTCCTCTTCGCCTTCGAACAGGATGGTGACGCGGCAGGGCAGGGCGCCATGCACGTCCTTGTAGGCGCGCACCGCCTCGACGAAGGTCAGGAGCTGGCCCTTGTCGTCAGCCGTGCCACGGCCGGTGATCACCTTGCGGCCGGGTTCGATTTCCTTGATGCCGGGCTCGAACGGATCCGTGTCCCAGAGGTTCAGCGGATCGACCGGCTGAACGTCATAGTGGCCATAGAACAGCACATGCGGCGCATCGGGCTTGGCGCCGTCATGGTGGGCGACGACCATCGGATGGCCGGGGGTGTCGCGCACCGATGCGGTGAAGCCGAGGCTGTTGAGTTCGGCCACCAGCCATTCGGCCGCCTTGCGGCATTCCGCCTTGAAGGCCGGGTCGGTCGAGATCGACTTGATCCGAACGAGGTCGAACAGCCGGTCGAGGCTCCTTGGCAGGTTGGCGTCTGCGCGTTCGAGAACGGGGGTGATGTCAGCCATCATGCATATCCTTGCTTCAAGTTTCGCCGGAACCTACTGCATGTGCCGCCAAAGCGAAATCGATTTGAGCGATTTTGGGCAGAGGTCTCAGGTAACGGTGAACGGAGAGCCTGGCGCGTCGGCAAGGTGAGCGCCGGGGCGCCCGGATCGACGCGTCTGCCCCCGCTTTAGAACGGGCGAACGCCCGCTTTAAGCCAAATTTTTTGATGGAATGATCATAAGGGGGTGGTGCGTCAGGCGCGACTGTCGCTGCGTGCCACGCTCGCGAGCGCCATGCGCATATATTCGAGCATCAGTTCGCGTTCGAAATTCCTGAGGCCGGCAAGCAGCGACTGGTCGGCGGAAAGCGCTGCCTCCTTGGCGGCCGCCTCCATCTCCTTTGCCTTTTCGGTGAGGTAGATCTGCTGCGAGCGCTTGTCCTGCGGATGCTTGCGGCGGAGGATGAGCCCGTCGCGCTCCATGCGCGAGAGCGTGTTTGCCATCGTCGCCTGTTCGATGTCGAGGCGATCGAGCAGTTGTTTCTGCGTCAGGCCTTCCTCGGCCCAAAGCTCGAGCAGGATGGGAAACTGACCGGGCGCGAAACCAAGCTTCTGGCCGCGCTCGTGCAGCGCGCGCGAAAAGCTCTTAGCCAGCAGGCTGGCCAGGTAGGTCGCAGATTCCATACGATTGAAGGCCATGCCTATCGGTACGCCCGAACCGCCATGAAGACAAGTTACAATGCAGGCGATGGACCTTGAGACCGTCGGGTCTCACCGGGATTTGAGCGGAGGTGATCGGACGGCAGAAACAAAAAACCGTCACGGTGCGGAGGCGGCGCCGTGACGGTCTTTTGAAAACGGGACAAAGGCCCGGAGAGGGGGATAAGGCCTTTGTCCTCATCTGGTGCGGGCGGGGGACAGGCCAATCACCAGAAGACGGCATCACTCGGTGCCGTTGAGTAAGATTTGAGGATTCAAATGTGGCTTTTCAAGGATACCGGGGCTGAATCGGACATTACAAATATGTAACGTTTGCGTGAAGCCGAACGGGCGCTTGCGAAGCCTTTTGGCGCTCGATCCCAAGGCGAAATCAGCCCCCGTTTTCGCAATCCGCGGTGGCGATCGCGGCCACCGCGACCGGTGGAGAATGTAGTGTCTGGCGGGAAAACCGCAATGGACCTTTGGCTTGCCCCGCGCTATCCATTTGCCCATGAAAAACGGTGATCATCTCTTCCTCGTCGACGGCTCCGGATTCATCTTCCGGGCGTTCCACGCCATCCCGCCGCTCAACCGCAAATCCGATGGCCTTCCGGTCAACGCGGTATCGGGTTTCTGCAACATGTTGTGGAAGCTGCTCACTGATGCGCGCGACACCTCGGTCGGCGTCACGCCGACCCATTTCGCGGTCATCTTCGACTATTCGTCGAAGACCTTCCGCAACGCGCTCTACGATCAGTACAAGGCGAACCGCACGGCGCCGCCGGAAGATCTGATCCCGCAGTTCGGGCTGATCCGTCACGCGACCCGCGCCTTCAACCTGCCCTGCATCGAGAAGGAAGGCTATGAGGCCGACGACCTGATCGCCACCTACGCCCGGCTTGCAGAAGCCGCCGGCGCCGGCGTCACCATCGTCTCGTCCGACAAGGACCTGATGCAGCTCGTGACCTCGAACGTGTCGATGTACGACAGTATGAAGGACAAGCAGATCTCGATCCCGGAAGTGATCGAGAAATGGGGCGTGCCGCCGGAAAAGATGATCGACCTGCAGGCGATGACCGGTGACTCCACCGACAACGTCCCCGGTATTCCCGGCATCGGCCCGAAGACGGCGGCACAGCTGCTCGAGGAGTACGGCGATCTCGAAACGCTGCTGGCCCGCGCCGGCGAGATCAAGCAGGCCAAGCGCCGCGAGAACATCATCGCCAATGCCGATCTCGCTCGTCTGTCGCGCCAGCTCGTCGAACTCAAGACCGACACGCCGCTCGACGTTCCGCTCGAAGAGCTGAGCCTCGAGCCGCAGAACGGTCCGAAGCTGATCGCCTTCCTGAAGGCGATGGAATTCACAACGCTGACGCGTCGCGTCGCCGCCGCGACCGGTACGGACGCCGATGCCGTTGAAGCAGCCTTGGTGCCGGTAGAATGGGGCGCCGAGGCGCGCGGCCCTGATCTCGACAAGGGAGATGGGGCGGAAAAGGTCAGCGAGGGCTCCTCCACCGCGGCTGCCGCCCGTGGCGAGGCCGCACAAGCCGCCGCCGTCCTGTCGCGTGCCGGCGAAGCGAATGGCGCGGACGCGACGCCCGAGGCGCTCGCTGCGGCACGCGCTGAAATCTTCGACAAGGCGCCGATGGATCAGAGCGCCTATGTGACGATCCGCGACATCGCCACTCTCGACCGGTGGATATCGGACGCGCGCGAAGCCGGTGTCGTCGGCTTCGACACGGAAACGACCTCGCTCGATGCAATGCAGGCCGACCTCGTCGGCTTCTCGCTGGCGATCGCCGACCACAAGGCTGACCCGACCGGCGCCTCGATCCGGGCGGCCTATGTGCCGCTGATCCACAAGACCGGCGTCGGCGACTTGCTCGGCGGCGGGCTCGCCGAAAACCAGATCCCGGTCGCAGAAGCCTTGAGCCGGCTGAAGCGCCTGCTGGAGGACCCTTCGGTCCTCAAGGTCGCCCAGAACCTGAAATACGATTACCTCGTGATGAAGCGGCACGGCATCACCGTCGAAAGCTTCGACGACACGATGCTGATGTCCTACGTCGTCGATGCCGGCAACGGCACCCATGGCATGGACTCGCTGTCTGAGCGCTGGCTGAACCACAAGCCGATCGCCTACAAGGACATCACCGGAACCGGCAAATCCTCGGTGACCTTCGACTTCGTCGATATCGACCGGGCAACCGCCTACGCGGCTGAGGATGCGGACGTCACGCTCAGGCTCTGGCATATCCTGAAGGCCCGATTGGCCGCCAAGGGGCTGATGCGCGTCTATGAGCGGCTGGAGCGGCCCCTGGTTGCCGTTCTGGCACGCATGGAAGACCGCGGCATCACCGTCGACCGCCAGATCCTCTCGCGGCTTTCGGGCGAGCTCGCCCAGGGCGCAGCCGGGCTCGAGGACGAGATCTACAAGCTCGCTGGCGAAACCTTCACCATCGGTTCGCCGAAGCAGCTCGGCGATATCCTCTTCGGCAAGATGGGCTTTGCCGGCGGCTCGAAGACCAAGACCGGGCAATGGTCGACCTCGGCACAGGTTCTGGAAGACCTGGCAGCCGAAGGCCACGAACTGCCGCGCAAGATCGTCGACTGGCGACAGCTGACCAAGCTCAAGTCCACCTATACCGATGCGCTTCCGGGCTTCGTCCATCCGGAGACGAAGCGCGTGCATACGTCCTACGCGCTTGCCGCCACGACCACCGGCCGCCTGTCGTCGTCCGATCCGAACCTGCAGAACATTCCGGTGCGCACCGCCGAAGGCCGCAAGATCCGCACCGCCTTCATCGCAACGCCCGGCCACAAGCTCGTCTCGGCCGACTACAGCCAGATCGAACTGCGCGTGCTTGCCCATGTTGCGGACATTCCGCAGCTTCGCCAGGCCTTTGCCGATGGCGTCGACATTCATGCGATGACCGCATCGGAAATGTTCGGCGTTCCGGTCGAGGGCATGCCGAGCGAAATCCGCCGGCGCGCCAAGGCGATTAACTTCGGTATCATCTACGGCATCTCCGCCTTCGGCCTTGCCAACCAGCTGTCGATCGAGCGCTCCGAAGCCAGCGACTACATCAAGCGCTATTTCGAGCGTTTCCCCGGCATCCGCGACTACATGGAGGGCACCAAGGTGTTTGCCCGCGAGCACGGCTACGTCGAGACGATCTTCGGTCGCCGCGCCCACTATCCGGACATCCGCTCGTCGATCCCGTCGCACCGTGCCTTCAACGAGCGCGCCGCGATCAACGCGCCGATCCAGGGCTCGGCCGCCGACATCATCCGCCGCGCCATGGTGAAGATGGAGCCGGCGCTGGCCGAGGCGAAGCTTTCGGCCCGCATGCTGCTGCAGGTGCACGACGAACTGATCTTCGAGGTCGAGGACGCCGAGGTCGAAAACACCATTCCGGTCGTGGTCTCGGTGATGGAGAACGCCGCCATGCCGGCGCTCGACATGAAGGTGCCGCTGAAGGTCGATGCGCGCGCGGCGACCAACTGGGACGAGGCGCACTGATCTAGTCGGTGCACACCGGGTTTTTGATGGAAACCTCTCAGAAAACCTCAAAAGCCGGATGCGACGAATCTTGCAGCGCCCGGGGGCATTCCATGCTCCCGGGCGCCTTTCCATCAGGATGATAGAAAGCGTCAGTCGTCGCAGCCGGAACGATTGCCGGCGCGTTCAACTCCTCATAGGCAGCCTTTGGGAAGGGGCTCGAGCCTCATCCGAAACGGCTGCAATCGGAGGAGATCATGGCGCCGAAGACCTTCATTCTTGTCCTGTCCTGCGACGACAAACCCGGCATTGTCGCCGCCGTCACCACGGAGCTTGCCGCCCTTGGCGCAAACATCGCCGAGAGCAACCAGTTCTGGGATACCAAGACCAACAGCTTCTTCATGCGCATCGCCTTCCAGGTTGCAGCGAGCGTTCAGGCTGGTGATGTCGAGCGGGCGCTTCACCCGGCCGTCGAGCGTTTCCAGATGCGGACCACGCTTGCGGATGCTGCGGTCAAGCCGAAGATCCTGGTCCTCGTCTCCAAGTTCGACCATGCGCTCCTGCACCTGCTTTACCAGATCCGCGTCGGCTGGTTGAACGCGGAGGTCGTCGCCATCGTCTCCAACCACGAAGACAGCCGGCGTACGGCTGAAGCCGAAGGGCTCGCCTATCACTGTTGGTCGGTATCGAAGGACAACAAGGCCGAGCAGGAGGAAAGGCTTCTGCGACTGGTCCAGGAGACCGGCGCCGATCTCGTCATCCTTGCCCGCTACATGCAGGTGTTTTCCGACAATCTGTCGAAGCGCCTCTACGGCAAGGCGATCAACATCCACCATTCGTTCCTGCCGAGCTTCAAGGGCGCCAAGCCCTATCATCAGGCGCATGAGCGTGGCGTGAAGCTGATCGGGGCGACGGCGCACTACGTCACGCCGGACCTCGACGAAGGCCCGATCATCGAACAGGAAACCGAACGCGTCAGCCATGCCTTGACGGCGGAAGATTTCGTCGCCACCGGCCGCGATATCGAAAGCCGGGTGCTGGCGCGCGCCGTCAAGCTGCACCTGGAGCGGCGCGTCATGCTCAACGGTCACAAGACGGTCGTGTTCAGCTAGAGGGTTCCGGAAGGCGCTTCATGTAGCCGGTACTCACAGGGGTGCCGGCTACAGCTGTTACAGGCGGGCTACGACGGCGGTCGCGGTAACGGCCGGCGCGCGGAAGCTGGCAAAGAGCCGGCTCAGACCCTCGCGTCCCTCGGCCGTCAGATCGAAGGTGCGGCCGAACAGCAGCCATTCCGTACAGAGCCCGAGCATCATCCAATGCAGGGTCCGCGTCGCGGAGGCGGGGGTCCAGGTCTCGTGCATCTGCCCCTTGGCAAGCGCGCGGGAAAAAGCGAGTTCGAGCACGACATTGTGGTGCTCGTCGAGTTCCTTCTGGCGGGCGAGGACCTCGCCCAGGTCGCCGTCGTAATTGGTGCGCAGCATGATCGTCAGAATGCGCTGGCGCTGCTCGTCGGCGGCCAGAACATCCAGCCAGTCGCCCATGGCACCTTCGAGGATGGAGAGTGTATCGGCAGCTTCCGCTTCGATCTCGCGGGCGACCATGTCTTCCTGCGGCAAGGGCACAGCGTCGTGCAGCGCGAGGAACAGGTCGGTCTTGTTGGCAAAGTGCCAGTAGATGGCGCCACGGGTCACGCCGGCGGCCTTGGCTATTTCTTCGAGCGTCGTGTTCGAGACGCCCTTTTCGTAGAAGACGCGCTCGGCGGCGCTCAGGATCTTCTGTCTTGTTGCTTCTGCATCGGCCTTTGTTCGGCGCATTCATTCCTCCTCATGCGACGGCCCGCCAGAGGCGGGCCGTCCAGTCTTGTTTTATTCGGCGGGTGTCGGGTTTTCTGCGGCTGTCGGTGTGTTCTCCACCTTCTTTCGGCTGAAGAGCTTCGTGACGAACACGAAGAAGACAGGAACGAAGAAGATGGCGAGCACCGTTGCCGAGATCATCCCGCCCATGACGCCCGTGCCGATGGCGCGCTGGCTGCCGGAGCTGGCACCCGTGGCGATTGCCAGCGGCAGAACGCCGAGCGTGAAGGCCAGCGACGTCATCAGGATCGGCCGGAAGCGAAGATGTGCCGCCTCCAGGGTCGCGTCGATCAGCGACTTGCCCTGCTCACGCAGTTCCTTGGCGAACTCGATGATCAGGATCGCGTTCTTGGCCGAGAGACCGATGATCGCGATCAGGCCGACCTTGAAGTAGACGTCGTTCGGCATGTCGCGCATCATTACGGCGAGCACCGAACCGATGACGCCGAGCGGAACGACCATGATCACCGCCACCGGGATCGACCAGCTCTCATAGAGAGCTGCAAGGCACAGGAACACCAGAAGGCACGACAGCGCGATCAAGAGAGGCGCCTGGGTGCCGGACTGGATTTCCTGCAGCGACTGGCCGGTCCATTCGTAACCGAAGCCTGCAGGCAACTGGCCTGCCAGCCGTTGCATCTCGGCGATCGCGTCACCCGAGGAGTAGCCGTGGGCGGCTTCGCCGCTGATACGGACCGACGGGTAGCCGTTGTAGCCGATCGTCTGGGTCGACGCCTTGACCCACTCCACCGTCGCGAAGGCCGACAGGGGCACCATGCCGCCATTGGCGTTGCGGACGTTGAGGTTCAGGAGGTCGGCGGTCTGCATGCGCTGACCTTCGTCCGCCTGCACAGTCACGCGCTGCATGCGTCCGGCATTGGGGAAGTCGTTGACGTAGGACGAGCCGAGGTTGGTCGAGATCGTCGAGTTGATATCGGCGAAGGTCACACCGAAGGTGTTGGCCTTCTCGCGATCGATCGTGACGCTGACCTGAGCCGCATCGGGCATGCCCTCGAAGCGGACGCCGGAGAGCACCTTGCTCTCAGCAGCCATGCCGAGCAGCTGGTCGCGGGCCTGCGACAGCGCCGCCTGGCCGAGACCGCCACGGTCCTGCAGGCGGAACGAGAAGCCGCCGGTGGTGCCGAGGCCCTGGATCGCCGGCGGCGACAGCGCGAAGCTGATCGCATCCTTGATCTGGCTCATCGCCATCGTCGCCCGCATGGCGATCGACTGTGCGGCGTTGTCGGCGTCACGTTCCTTCCAGTCCTTCAGCGTCACGAAGGCGAGCGCTGCGTTCTGGCCGGTACCGAAGAAGGAGAAGCCGTTGATCGCGATGATGCGTTCGACTGCCGTTTCCTGGCCGAAGATCTTCTCGGCCTGCTCCACCACCTCGGTCGTGCGGTTGCCCGTTGCTTCCGACGGCAGCTGCATCATGACGATCACGAAGCCCTGGTCTTCGTCCGGAAGGAACGACGACGGCAGCTTCATGAACAGCCAGCCGAGACCGGCGAGCACCGCGACATAGACGATCATGTAGCGGCCGGTCCGGTGGACCAGGCGCTTCACGATGCCGCTATAGCCGTGCGACGTCTTGTCGAACGAGCGGTTGAACCAGCCGAAGAAGCCACGCTTGGCGTGATGATGACCCTTCGGAACCTGCTTCAGGAAGCTCGCGCAGAGCGCCGGTGTCAGCGACAAAGCGAGAAGTGCGGAGAACAGGATCGAGACGACCATCGTCAGCGAGAACTGGCGATAGATCACACCGACCGCGCCCGGGAAGAAGGCCATCGGAATGAACACCGAGGCGAGAACCAGCGTGATGCCGATGACGGCGCCGGTGATCTGCTTCATCGCCTTACGGGTGGCTTCTTTCGGCGTTGCCCCTTCCTCGGACATGATGCGTTCGACGTTTTCGACGACGATGATCGCATCGTCGACGAGAATGCCGATCGCCAGCACCATGCCGAACATGGTCAGAACGTTGATCGAGAAGCCCATCGCCAGCATGACCGCGCAGGTGCCGAGGAGCGCCACCGGCACGACGAGCGTCGGGATGATGGTGTAGCGGATGTTCTGCAGGAACAGGAACATCACGATGAACACGAGCGCGACCGCTTCGACCAGCGTGGAAAGCACCTTCTCGATGGAAACGGCGACGAAGGGCGAGGTGTCGTAGGGAACCGAATATTCGAGGCCCTGCGGGAAGAACTTCGCCAGTTCGTCCATGCGTTCCTTGATCGCGGCCGAGGTCGACATGGCGTTGCCGCTCGGCGAAAGCTGGACGGCGATAGCCGCCGACGGCTTGCCGTTCAGGCGCGTCGAGAAGGCGTAGCTTTCGCCACCGATCTCGATGCGGGCAACGTCGCGCAGGCGGACGGAGGAGCCGTCCGGATTGGCGCGAAGCACGATCGCACCGAACTCTTCGGCGCTTTCGAGCTGACCCTTGACGACGACGGGCGCGCTGATCTGCTGGGTGATCGGGTTCGGCTGTGCGCCGATCGAGCCCGAAGCGATCTGGGCGTTCTGCGCCGTGATCGCATTGGTCGCGTCCGCAGCCGTCAGGTTCAGACCCAGCATCTTGTCCGGATCGAGCCAGACGCGCATCGAGCGTTCCGTGGCAAACAGCTGCGCACGGCCGACGCCGGGCACGCGCTGAATTTCGCTAAGCACGTTGCGGCTTAGATAGTCGCCGAGACCGATGGCGTCCATCGAGCCGTCGGTCGAGGTGAGCGCCACGATCATCAGGAAGCCGGAGCCGGCTTCATCGACCTGGACGCCCTGGCGCTTGACCGAATCGGGCAGGCGCGGTTCGACGCGGCGAACGCGGTTCTGGATGTCGACGGCCGCCTGTCCCGGATCGGTGCCCGGTGCAAAGGTGGCGCTGATTTCGACCGAGCCGGAGGCGCTGGAGGTCGACTCGAAATAGAGCAGGCCTTCGACGCCGTTCAGCTCGTCTTCGATCAGTCGCGTGACGCTCTGATAGGTGTCTTGCGACGAGGCGCCGGGGTAGCTCGTGTTGATGGAGATCTGCGGCGGCGCGACGTCAGGATATTGCGATACCGGCAGAAGCGGAATCGCAATGACGCCGGCGACCATGATGAAGATCGCCACCACCCAGGCAAAAATAGGCCTGTCGATGAAAAAACTAGGCATCAATCAAACTCACTTTGTAGCTTCGGCAGGCTTTTCGTCGGCAGCGGCCGTCGTCTGCGCTGCTTCGGCAGTCGGCTTGGCGTCCGGGTTCCAGTCCGTCGGCTCGACGGGAGCACCGGGGCCGATCTTCTGGAAGCCTTCGACGATGACCTTTTCGCCGGCCTTGATGCCGGAGGTCACCTGCCAGCGGGTGCCGATCGTGCGGCCGAGGGTCACGTTGCGGAACTCGACCTTGTTGTCGGCGCCGACGACATAAACCTGCGACTGGCCGGCGTTGTTGCGCTGGACGGCCTGCTGTGGAACGGTGATCGCGTCCTTCTCGACGCCCTGCTGCACAAGTACGCGAACATACATGCCGGGAAGCAGGTCGTTGTCGGGGTTCGGGAATTCGCCGCGCAGGGTCACCTGGCCGGTCGTCGCGTCGACGGCGGCTTCCGAGAACAGGAGCTTGCCCTTGTGCTCATAGGTGGTGCCGTCGTCGAGCACGAGCTGGACTTCGGCTTCCTCGCCGTCGCCGTTCATCATCTGGCCGTCCTCGAGCGCCTTGCGCAGGCGGATGAGGTCGGTCGCCGACTGGGTGAAGTCGGCGTAGAGCGGGTCGAGCTGCTGGATCGTCGCGAGATTTTCCGAGCTGTTGGTGCTGACGAGCGCGCCTTCGGTGATCAGCGCACGGCCGATGCGGCCGCTGATCGGTGCCGTCACGTCGGCATATTGCAGGTCGAGCTTGGCCGCAGCGAGGCCGGCTTCGGCGATCGCGACATCGGCGTCGGCGGTAGCTAGCAGCGCAGCCGCATCTTCCAGCTGCTGCGCGGCGACGACGTTCGCCTTCTTCAGCTGCTCCTGGCGATCGGCCTTCTGCTGGGCCTGCTGGCGAATGGATTGGGCGCGCCGAAGCGTTGCCTCTGCCTTTTCGACCTGGACGCGGAAGGGCGCGGGATCGATGCGGTAGAGCACGTCACCGGCATTGACCTTGGAGCCCTGCTGGAAGACGCGTTCGACGACAATGCCGGAAACGCGCGGACGGACCTCGGCGACACGGGTCGCGGCGATGCGGCCCGGAAGCTCGTTGGTGATCGGCAGGGTTTCGGTCTTGGTCGTGAAGACCGCGACGGCGGACGGTGGGAATGCGGCGGCGCCCTGTTGTGCTTCCTCTTTCTGGCAGCCGGAAAGAAGAATCACAGTTGCCAAGGCGGCGGCCAGTGTCGGTCGGTTCATGCGCATAGCGATGTCCATATTCGGTGACCGCAGGCGACAGGTGCATCTCGCAAGGTGCCCGTGCGGTCCGGAAGTGAAGGGGAGCGAGACCGGTATTGCTTGGGGAAAATACCGGAAAGCTAATATACAAACACAAATGTATGTTAAATTGCTTTGCAGCGCAACAGAGTCATTCAGCACGGCCATTCAAAAAATAAATCAGCCGCCACAAGGGGTTAGTCCCGTGGCGGCTGGTTTTCACGCAGCTGTGATGAGGCCTTAGCCTCAAAACGGATCAGGCGAGGACGCGGTCGTCGTCGCCGAAACGGTGCATGGCACCGACCGTCGGCGTCGCATAGACGATGTCGTCAGGCGCGTAGCGATGTTCGCCGAAGAGGCGGACGGTGATGGTGCCGACCTGCTCGGAATCGATATAGACGATGGTGTCGGCGCCGAGGTGCTCGACATGCACCACCTTGCCCTTCCAGTCGCCGCTCTCGCGTGAAAGCGCCATGTGCTCCGGGCGGATGCCGATCGTCTTGGCTTTGACATCGCCGAGCCGGGCGCCTTCGATGAAGTTCATCTGCGGCGAGCCGATGAAGCCAGCGACGAAGACGTTGGCCGGGCGATTGTAGAGATCCATCGGCGAGCCGATCTGTTCGATCTGGCCGGCGTTGAGGACGACGATCTTGTCGGCGAGCGTCATCGCCTCCACCTGGTCGTGGGTCACGTAGATCATCGTTGCCTTCAGGCTTCGATGCAGCCGGGCAATCTCAAGCCGGGTGTTGACGCGCAGCGCCGCGTCGAGGTTCGAAAGCGGCTCGTCGAACAGGAAGAGCTTCGGTTCGCGCACGATCGCGCGGCCGATCGCGACGCGCTGACGCTGGCCGCCCGAAAGCTCGGCCGGGCGACGGGCGAGGTAGGGATCGAGCGACAGCATGTTCGCTGCCTTGCCGACCTTGTCCTCGATCTCCGCCTTCGGAGCGCCGGCCTGTTTCAGGCCAAGGCCCATATTGTCCTTCACCGACAGGTGCGGATAGAGCGCGTAGGACTGGAACACCATGGCGATGCCGCGCTTGGCGGGCGCCACGTGGCCGACTTCCGTGCCGTCGATCTGCACGCTACCGGAGGTCGCGTCCTCGAGACCGGCGATGGTGCGCAGCAAGGTCGACTTGCCGCAGCCCGACGGGCCGACGAAGATGACGAACTCGCCGTCCTTCACCTCGAGGTCGATGCCCTTCAGCACCTCATGGCTACCGTAGGCCTTGCGGATGGATTTGAGTTGAAGCGATCCCACCTGGTTGCCCCCTTTAAAGTTTGACTGGTCTGCCGGTGCGCACGCTTTCGTCTGCGGCAAGGCAGATGCGTAGCGACTGCACGGCGTCGTTCATGTGACGGTCGAGGTCGATGTTTTCGCGAATGGCCTTCAGCACATAGGCCTGCTCGCGGTCGCAGAGTTCCTGGTGGCCGGGCTCGCCGTCCATCTTCAGGTCCTCGTCGGCTTTCAGGAAACGGCCATCGGGACCGGTTTCGGCATTGTGCAGCCGGATCACCGCGGTTTTGGTGTGCATGTCGATGTCGTCGGACTTGGCATTCTGGTCCATGACGATCGACACCGATCCCTTCGGCGACATCACGTCCTTCACGAAAAAGGCGGTTTCCGAGATCATCGGCCCCCAGCCGGCTTCATACCAGCCGGCCGAACCATCCTCGAAGATCACCTGCAGGTGACCGTAATTGTACATGTCGGGCGCGATCTCGTCGGAGAGACGGAGCCCCATGCCGCGCACTTCCACCGGCTTGGCATCGGTGATCTGGCACATGACGTCGACATAGTGCACGCCGCAATCGACGATCGGCGACGTCGTCTTCATCAGCGACTTGTGCGTCTCCCAGGTCGGTCCGCTGGACTGCTGGTTCAGGTTCATGCGGAAGACATACGGACCGCCGAGCTTGCGCGCTTCGGCGATCAGCCGGATCCACGAGGGGTGATGGCGCAGGATGTAGCCGATCACCAGCTTGCGGCCGTGCTTCTTCGCAGCCGCGACGACGCGCTGGGCGTCGGCGACGGTGGTTGCGAGCGGCTTTTCGACGAAGACGTCGGCGCCGGCCTCGAACGCCATGACCGCAAAGTCCGCATGGCTGTCCGAATAGGTGCAGATCGAGCAGAGCTCGGGCTTCAATTCGGCCAGGGCCGTCTTGAAGTCCGGATGGATCGTGTAGCCGCTCAGTTCCTCCGGCAGCGGCACCTTCGAGCGGTTGACGAGGCCGACGATCTCGAAGCCGGGATTGTTGTGATAGGCGAGCGCATGGCTGCGCCCCATGTTGCCGAGCCCCGCGACGAGGACCCGGACCGGTTTGCTGCTTGCACTCACTTGACTGCTCCTGCCGTGATGCCGCGGATCAGTTGCCGCGAGAAGATGACGTAGAGGACGAGAACCGGAAGGATGGCGAGCGACAGCGCCGCCAGAACCGCGTTCCAGTTGGTGACGAACTGGCCGATGAAGATCTGCGAGCCGAGCGTCACGGTCTTGGTGGTTTCCGCCGGCGCGAGGATCAGTGGGAACCAGAGATCGTTCCAGATCGGGATCATCGTGAAGACCGCGACGGTTGCCATGGCCGGACGGACGAGCGGCAGAACCAGGCGGAAGAAGATCGAATATTCCGACAGCCCGTCGATGCGCCCGGCGTTCTTCAAGTCATCCGAGACCGTGCGCATGAACTCCGAGAGAATGAAGATCGCGAGCGGCAGGCCTTGGGCTGTATAGACGAGGATCAGTGCCGTCAGCGTGTTGACGAGGTTGGCAGCGACCATGCCCTGCAGAATGGCGACGGTGCCGAGACGGATCGGGATCATGATGCCGATCGCGAGATAAAGGCCCATCAGCGTGTTGCCACGGAAGCGGTATTCCGACAGCGCGAAGGCGGCCATCGCCCCGAAGAGCAGAACCAACGCGATCGAGACGATCGTGACGATGAAGCTGTTCTGGAAATAGGTGGCGAAGTCGCCCTGGCCGAGGACGGTCTGATAGCCGATCAGGCTGAAGGTCTGCGGCGTCGGGATCGTCAGCGGCGCCCGAAAGATCGCGTTGCGATCCTTGAACGAGTTGATGATCGTCAGGAACACCGGAAACAGCGAGATGAGCGTGTAGGCGATGAGCGCTGCATGCACGAAGCCGGTGCGGAGAAATGAATCGCGTGCTTTCGACATCTCCGGTCTCCTCAGAACTGGTAGCGGCGCATGCGGCGCTGAATGACGAAGAGGTAGAGCGAGACGCCGGCGAGGATGATGAGGAACATCACCGTGGCGATCGTCGCGCCCATCGAGCGGTCGCCGAGCTGCAGCTGGAAACCGAAGAAGGTGCGGTAGAGCAGCGTACCGAGAATGTCGGTCGAGCCGTCAGGACCGGCAAGCGCGCCCTGCACCGTGTAGACCAGGTCGAAGGCGTTGAAGTTGCCGACGAAGGTCAGGATCGAGATGATGCCGATGGCGGGCAGGATCAGCGGCAGCTTGATCTTCCAGAACTGGCTCCAGCCGGTGACGCCGTCGCATTCGGCAGCCTCGATCACCTCATCCGGTATGTTGAGCAGGGCGGCATAGATCAGCATCATCGGGATGCCGACATATTGCCAGACCGAGATCAGCGACACGGTGATGAGCGCCGAGCCCGGCTTGCCGAGCCAGGGGGCAAACAGCGACTTCAGGCCGACGAGGTCGAGCATGCCGGGTGCCACGCCCCAGATCGGCGACAGGATCAGCTTCCAGATGAAGCCGACGATCACGAAGGAAAGCAGCGTCGGCAGGAAGATCGCCGTGCGGTAAAAGGTGACGAAGCGCAGCTTCGGGATCGACAACATGGCGGCGAGCGCAACGCCGATAGGGTTCTGCACGCACATGTGGATGATGAAGAAGATGACGTTGTTCTTCAGCGCATTCCAGAAGTCGTGCGCCCAGCGCTCTTCGCCAAACAGCGTCTGGAAATTCGCAAGTCCGACAAAGGTCGACTGGCCGTCGACCGTGTTGAACAGCGAAAGCCTGAGCGTCTCGATCAACGGCAGGATCATCACCGCCGAATAGACCAGGAAGGCCGGCAGCAGGAAGACGAGGATGTGCCAGCGTTTCGGCCGCCTTGCGGTCGGCTGTCCCTCTTGCACTGAAAGAGCGTCACTCATGGATCCATCCGTTTCTAGAAGACCGGTCCCCAGACAATCATGATGCGCACCGGCGCCACGCGGCCGGTCGCGCCGCATGCCGTCTGCCCCTTTATCGAGGGCTCATGACGAAGGTTAAGTCTATCGCGTTCTTTTGCAAACGACTGCGTCGGTGGCCTCCCACTGTGGGAGGCCGGTGACGCTTCGGCTGGGGGAGTGCCGTCATTCGGCATGTCGCCCCGCCCGGTCCCTACGGCATCCTTAAATCCATCCGGCTAAAGGTGCTCTATGCACGTCCAGGACGTGCGGCGCCGTAGGGCCGACCCTCCCCAAGAAGGGGAGGGAACCTGTTGCGCTTACGTCTTACTTCGCCGGCTTGTACCAGGCGTCGAGGCCCTTCTGCAGCTTCTCGGCGGCAACCTCAGGCGTATCCGTGCCGTTGATCACGTTGGCCGATTCGACCCAGGTCTCATTTTCCAGGCTCGGGGTGCCGCGTGCCAGGATCTGGTAGGTCGAGCGGATCGTCGGCTTGCACTTTTCGCGCCAGGAGACGAATTCCTGGGCGAGCGGATCGGTCATCTTCACCGGGGTCGAGTTGAGGCTGAAGAAGCCCGGCAGTGCGTTGGCGTAGATGTCGGCGAACTCAGGCGAAGCAACCCAGGTCAGGAAGGTCTTGGCCTGCTCGGCATGTGCGCTCTTGGCATTGAGGCCGATACCGATGTCGTTGTGGTCCGAAATGTAGCAGGTGTCGCCAGCGTTTTTGACCGGCGGCGGGAAGGCGCCCATCTTGAACTGAGCCTGGGTGTTGAACAGGCCGATCTCCCACGAGCCGGCCGGATAGATGGCGGCACGGCCGAGGGTGAACAGGTTCTGGCTGTCCGGATAGGTCTGGGCTTCGAAGCCGTCGCCGAGATAATCCTTCCACTTGGCAAGAACGCGGTAGGGCTCGACCCACGGCTCATCGGTCAGCTTCTGCTCGCCCTTGATCAGCGCGGCGCGGCCTTCCTCACCCTTCCAGTAGTTCGGGCCGATGTTCTGGTAGCCCATGGTTGCGGCTTCCCAGAGATCCTTGGTGCCCATCGCCATCGGGATGTAGTTACCGTCGGCCTTGATCTTGTCGAGGGCAGCGAAGAATTCCGCTTCCGTCGTCGGGATCTGGATGCCGAGCTGGTCGAAGGCGTCCTTGTTGTAGATGAAGCCGTGGATGACCGATGCCATAGGCACGCAGAAGGTGGCCTTGCCGTCATCGGTGGTCCAGGCGGACTTGGCGACCGGCGAGAAGTTTTCCATGCCCGGCAGGCTCGTCAGGTCGGCGAGGTGCTTCTTGTTGTAAAGTTCGAGCGAGACGTCGAACGGACGGCAGGTGACGAGGTCGCCTGCGGAGCCGGCGTCGAGCTTGGCGTTGAGCGCGGCATTGTATTCGGTCGGTGCCATCGGGGCGAACTTGAC
Organism: Ensifer sp. ENS02; assembly: GCF_014851885.1. NCBI lineage: Bacteria > Pseudomonadati > Pseudomonadota > Alphaproteobacteria > Hyphomicrobiales > Rhizobiaceae > Ensifer > Ensifer sp. ENS02. Next base: position 86,578 of record NZ_JACVAO010000003.1, read on the forward strand.
CTTGATGCCCGGGTTCTTGGCTTCGAAGGCCGGGATCAGCTTTTCCTGCCAGATCGCCAGGTCGTCGTTGCGCCAGCTTTCGATGGTCAGCGTCACGTCCTCGGCGTGCGCCAGCCCGGCCGTGCCGAGAATGCTCGACGCAAGCAGCAGGCCCTTGATAGTCGTACGGGTCATTCAGCTTCTCCCTCTTATGTTGCGCCGTTTTGGCGCGGTTTGAATCCCAGGCTTATGTCAGGCCGTGACGATATCGATCGCCCGGCGCAGGTTCTGTCTGGCCTCTTTCAGTGCCGCCTCCGCGACCGCAACGTCCTTCGCGCCAGAGGCGAGAAGGATTGCGACCTTGACCGAGCCGGAGGCCATGTTGATCAGCCGGCCGGCCTCGCCAGCGCTGATGCCGGTAATGTCGGTAACGATGCGGATTGCGCGGCCGTGCAGCTTGATATTGTCGGCGCGCAGGTTGACCATGTGGCCGTCGAGGACGTGCCCGAGTTGAATGCCGACCAGCGTCGAGAACATGTTGAAGGCGATCTTCTGCGCGGTACCGGCGCCCATGCGCGTCGAACCGGAAACCACTTCCGGGGGCGTCTGCAGAAGGATCGAAACGTCGGCGTCCTTGAACAGCGCCGCACCAGGATTGTTGGCGACAGCGATCACCTTGGCGCCCAGCTTGCGGGCCTCGTCGGCCGCGGCGAGCGCGTAAGGGGTGGAGCCGCTGGCGGAAACGGAAACAAGGCAGTCGCCCGCGCCGATGCCGGCCTTGCGGACGTCGTTGCGGGCAAGGTCCATGTCGTCTTCATAGCCGCCCGCAAGGTCGCTCAGGCTGGCGGTGCCGCCGGCAAGCAGAACGACGATCTGGTCCTGGGGAATGCCGTAGGTGCCGGGCAGTTCGAGCGCATCGGCCATGGCCATCAGGCCGGAACTGCCAGCGCCCGCATAGGCGAGACGCCGGCCGGATGCGAGGGATTCGGCCGCGAGCGATGCGGCAGCCGCAATCGACTCGATCGCCGCGTCGACGGCCTTGGCGGCCGCCTGCTGGCCGGACGCGAGCAGCCGGAGCGCCAGCGCCGGATGCATAAGATCCAGGCCCTTGGCGTTGTCGTGGCGCTCTTCGGTCTTGGCTGACGGCATGGGTTGTATCTCCTCTTGGTCAAATTAATGCCAAAAAAATACCAATTGTCCAGCAGAATTTAAGTTTTGACATCTTAAAAAACTAAACAGCTAAATTAGCCCTTGAATTTCAACGTATTGCAACGAAAACGAAACTGCAGACGGATTCAGGCTTGGTTATTGGTATTTTTTTGGTATCCTCAATGGGCGGAGGTGCTCATGACAAATTACCTGATCGGAATCGATGGCGGCGGAACGAGCTGCCGGGCTGCCGTGGCATCGGCGGACGGGCGCATTCTCGGGCGCGGCAAAGCGGGTGCGGCCAATATCCTGACAGACCCGGAAACCGCGCTTGCCAATATCGGTGAGGCCGCACGCGCCGCCTTTATAGAAGCGGGCCTTGATCCCCAGGGCATAACCGCTGCCAAGGCGATCGTCGGTGTCGCCGGGCACAATGTCGGCGACGCCGTGCATTATGTGAAGCGCCGCCTGCCGTTCGCCGCAGCCGATATCGAATCCGATGGCTTGATTGCCCTTCAGGGCGCGCTCGGCAATCGTGACGGTGCGGTCGCCATTCTCGGTACCGGCAGCATCTATATCCTTCGCCAGGGCGAAACCGTCAGCTATGTCGGCGGCTGGGGCTTCACCATCGGCGACCATGGCAGCGGTGCACGCATCGGCCATGCGCTTCTGCAGGAAAGCCTGCTTGCCTTCGACAATATTCATGAAGCCTCGGCGGTCACCGACAGCGTCCTTGCCGAATTCAACAACGAGGCGCGCGACGTCGTCGATTTCGCCCGCCTCGCCAAGCCCGGGGAATTCGGCCGCTATGCGCCGCGTGTTTTCGAAGGCGCCGCCGCCGGCGACCCGGTTGCCGTGCGCATCCTGAAAGCCGCTGCCCTCACAGTGGACGAGGCGCTTGATGTCGTCGTTGCAAGAGGCTGCGAAAGATTGTGCCTTCTTGGCGGATTGGCGCCGCTCTATCGCCCCTGGCTTGCCGATCGGCATCAGGCCCTGCTCGTCGAGGCGGAAGCCGACGCGCTGACCGGATCGGTCGCCGTTGCCGCCCAGCGTTTCGGCACCCAGGCGAGGGCAGGCGCATGACGCACCAGCTCGCTTCCATTCTGCCGCTCGAGGGTCTGCAGTCCGGAGGGTCGGGGCCGCTCTATCTCAAGCTTCGGCAATCGCTCGAAGACGCGATCCAGTCGGGCAAGTTGAACCACGGCGACGCTCTGCCGCCCGAGCGTGATCTTGCCGACTACGCCAACATCAGCCGCGTCACCGTGCGCAAGGCGGTGGACGATCTCGTGCGCGACGGCCTGCTGGTTCGCCGCCACGGCTCCGGCACCTTCGTCGTCAAGCCGGTCTCCAAGGTGCAGCAGTCGCTCTCGCGGCTAACCTCGTTCACGGAAGACATGGCGCGCCGCGGCCTGAACACCCACGCCCGCTGGCTGGAGCGCGGCCTGTTTCACCCCTCTCCGGATGAAATGATGGCGCTCGGCCTTCCGGCCGACGCGCTGGTTGCTCGCCTCGGGCGCCTGCGCATCGCCGACGACATGCCGCTTGCCATCGAGCGCGCCAGCATTTCGGCGGAGTTCCTGCCGGACCCGCAGGCCGTCACCTCGTCGCTCTATACTGCGCTCGACAAGACCCGCTCGCGACCGGTTCGCGCCGTGCAGCGCATCTCCGCCTGCAACATCAAGGATCCGGATGCCTCGATGCTCGGCGTTGCCGTCGGTTCGGCCGGCCTTTCCATCGAACGTGTCTCCTATCTCGCATCGGGACGCGTCGTCGAATTCACCCGCTCGCTCTACCGGGGCGATGCCTATGACTTTGTCGCGGAACTGACGCTGTCGGAATCCTAAAAGCGACGGCTCCGCCAAGAAAGGGAATTGACCATGCAGACCAATATGCGCCGAGAAATCGACGAGATCCCCGAAGCCGCCCAGCGTCTGCTGGAACGCTCCGCCGACCAGCTCAAGGCGGCCGGCGCCGCACTGCGCGCCAAGGATCCGGCCTTCCTCGTCACTATCGCCCGCGGCTCCTCCGACCATGCGGCGCTGTTCCTCAAATATGCGATCGAGCTGCAAGCCGGCGTGCCCGTCGCTTCGCTCGGCCCGTCGCTCGCCTCGATCTACGGTGCCAAGCTGAAGCTCGGCGGTGCCGCGGCGATCGCGATTTCGCAGTCGGGCAAGAGCCCGGATATCGTCGCCATGGCAAAGGCTGCGACCGATGCCGGCGCGGTCTCGATCGCGCTCACCAACACGCTGCCGTCGCCGATTTCAGAGGCCTGCACCAACCCGCTCGACATCTTGGCCGGTCCGGAAATCGCCGTTGCCGCCACGAAGTCATACGTCAATTCGATCGTCGCCGGCCTTGCCGTGCTCGGCGAATGGACCGGCGACGCTGCACTTCAGCGCGCGGTCGCCGACCTGCCGAACCAGTTTGCCAAGGCCGTGAAGCTCGACTGGCAGGCCTTTGCCGACGATCTCGGCGAAGCCGAATCGCTCTATGTGCTTGGCCGCGGCCCGGCGCTCGCCATCGCCAGCGAAGCGGCGCTGAAGTTCAAGGAAACCTCCGGCATGCATGCGGAAGCCTATTCGGCGGCCGAAGTGCTGCACGGACCGGTGGCGCTCGTCGGCGCCAAGTTCCCGGTGCTGACGCTTGCAGCCCGTGATGCGGCCGAGACGTCGGTTGCCGGCATTGCCGACGGTATGGCGGAAAAGGGCGCGGTGGTTCATGCTACCTCGAACCTCGCCGCCAAGGCCAAGCGCCTGCCGTTCGTCGAGACCGGTCACCCGATCACCGACGCGCTGACGCTGATCCTGCCGTTCTACGGTTTCGTCGAGGCCTGGTCGCGTTCGCGCGGTCTCAATCCCGATGCGCCGGCAAGCCTCAAGAAGGTAACGGAGACGAGATGAGCGAGAGGAAGGCAATCACCGGCGCCCGCCTGTTCGACGGCGTCGAATGGCACGACGGCTGCGCCCTCGTCATCGAAGCTGGTCGCGTCAAGGCGATCGTGGCGTCGGCCGACATTCCCGCCGGCGCCGAACGGATCGATGCCCACGGCATGCTGCTGGTGCCGGGTTTCATCGACCTGCAGGTCAACGGCGGCGGTGGTGCGCTTCTGAACGAGGAGCCGACCGTCGAAGGCATCCGGCAGATCTGCTCGGCCCATGCCAAGTTCGGCACCACGGCGCTTCTGCCGACGCTGATCACCGATACGCGCGAAATCCGAAGCGCCACCATCAAGGCCGGCCTTGAGGCAAAGGCGGCCGGTGTGCCCGGTTTCCTCGGGCTGCATCTCGAAGGCCCGCATCTTTCGGTCGCGCGCAAGGGTGCTCATGATCCGAAACTGATCCGGTCGATGGACGATGCCGATCTCGCCGAAATGCTCGATTGCGCCAAGGCGCTCGGTGTCCTGATGGTGACTGTGGCGCCGGAAAACGCCACGAGGGAGCAGGTAAAGGCGCTCGCCGATGCCGGTGCCGTCGTCAGCCTCGGCCACACGGATGTCGGCTATGAAACTGCGGTCGCCTACGCCAAGGCGGGTGCACGTACCGTCACTCACCTCTTCAATGCCATGAGCGGTCTCGGCCATCGCGAGCCGGGCGTGGTCGGTGCTGCGCTTGCCACCGGCACGCTGCATGCGGGCCTGATTGCCGACGGCTATCACGTCGAGCCGGCGTCGATGGGCGTGGCGCTGCGCGCCAAGGTGGGGCCGGGCCAGATCTTTCTCGTCACGGACGCGATGTCGCCGATCGGCACCGACATGAAGAGCTTCCAGCTCAATGGCCGCGAAATCCTGCGCGAAGGTGGCCGCTTGACGCTTGCCGACGGCACGCTTGCCGGCGCCGACATCGACATGCTGTCTTCGGTGCGCTTCGTGCACGAGAAGCTTGGCCTCCCGGTCGAGGAAGCCCTTCGCATGGCGTCCGCCTATCCGGCCGATGCCATGGGGCTTGCCACTCACAAGGGACGGCTGAAGCCCGGAGCGGACGCCGATTTCGTGTTGCTCACGCCTGAACTCGGCATGGGCTCCACCTGGATTGGCGGCGACCAGGTCTACGCAGCCTGATTGCCGCTTACGAGAAGATTTGACAAGAAGACCCGGAAAGCGCTCCGCTCTCCGGGTCTTTCCTATGAGGGAAGGAAAGGCGCCGATCAGCGCGGGCTGCGGGCCGCAAGCTTCACCTTCATCGCCCGCACCGTCTCCGGATCGGTGCGGCGCCGATCGGAAGAAACGAACCCCATATCGACCAAGCGTGGATCCTGAGCCGGCTCACTAATCGAGCAGGAGGAGTGCACCTCGCTGACCGTGAGGTGATCGAGCAGAGCGTCGACCGTCTTCAGCGTGACGCCGGATCCCGGCATGATCGACAGCCTGGCCTTGGCAAGGCCGATGATTTCGCTAAGGCGGTCGATCGCCTGCGGCGCGCTCCTGGCCCCGCCTGAGGTGAGAATGCGCTCGAAGCCAAGGTCGACTGCGATTTCCATCGCCTCGGCGAAATCCGGGACGAGGTCGAAGGCCCGGTGCAGCGTCATGCCGAGTCCGGCCGCATGGCCGCTGAGCTTGGTGAGCATCGACGTGTCGAGCCGGCCATCGGCAAGCGAGGCGCCGAGCACGACGCCGGCCAGACCGGCATCCCGCACCGCGTCGATATCGCGGCGCATCGCGTCGAGGTCAGCGGTTGAGAAAATGAAGTCGCCGGGCCGCGGCCGGATCATCGCGTAGACGGGCACTCGTGGCGGGCCAGCCAGCGCCATAAGGCCGGGATTGGGCGTGAGGCCACCGACGGAAAGGGCGGCGCAAAGCTCGATCCGGTCGGCGCCGCCTTCGATGGCCGCGTAAAGCCCGTCGGCATCGTCGACGCAGACTTCGAGTTTGATGTCGCTCATGCCTTGTCTCCTGAAAGCCCGAGCAGCGCCGCGCCGATGAGGCCGGGCTCGATCCGGCATTCGCCGCGCACAACCAACGGCCGGTCGAACCGCCGCAGAATCCGGCTACGCACCGCCTTGTCGATCTCGGCGAGCAGTTCCTCGGCATTGGAAAGGCCGCCGCCGACGGGCACGATCGTCGCACCCGTGATGTTGATGACGAGCGCCAGCGGTGAGCTGACGAGATCGACGAGCAGGTCGACCGTGCGTTTCGCCTCGGCGTCGCCAACCTTCCAGGCCTCGATGATCTCGTGGCTCGAAAGCGTCTTGCCATGGGCCGTCTGGTGCAGCCGTTCCAGCCCGCGGGCGCCGCCGACGGTATCGACGCAGCGCTTCTGGCCGCAGCCGCAGGCATAGGCGGAAATCGCCATTGGTGGATCCCCGGCCTCCGACGCGATCGCCGGGCCATGGCCCCATTCGCCGGCGAATCCGCCATCGGCATTGATCAGCCGGCCGTCGATGACAAGGCCGCCGCCGACCCCGGTGCCGAGGATGGCACCAAAGACGATGCGATGACCGCGCCCTGCACCCGCTCCGGCCTCGGCCAGCGCAAAACAGTCGGCGTCATTGGCGATCTTCACCGGCAGATGCAGCGCCGCCTCGAGTTCAGCAACCAGTTCGAGCCCGTCGATGCAGGGAATGTTGGCGCATTTGATGCGCCGCGTCTCGGGATCGATCACGCCGGTGATCGAGATCGCCACGCAGTCCGGGTGTCCGCCCGCTTCGTCCAGAACCGATTCGAGCGCCTGCACGAACTGGCGGAAATTGGTAAGCGGCGTGGTTCGGCGCGGCAACGGAAAGATCCGGTCGCGCGAATGCACGATCGCGCCTTTGATTGCAGAGCCGCCGATATCGAAACAGACGATCATGCCTCACCCCGGATGATCGCCTCGGCCGAAAGCGCCACCGAAAGCAGCCGGTCGTCCTGGTGATGCGGGGCCGCAAGCTGGAAGCCGACCGGCATTTCCGCCGCCCCGAGCCCGCAAGGAATGGAGATGCCGCAGAAATCCAGGAAGTTGCCGATCGAGGTGTTGCGCAGCGTCTTGCCGTTGATCTTGAAGAACAGCTCGTCGTCTTCGAGAAGCGGCGCGATCGGCGGGGCGACATGGGGCAGCGTCGGGTGGGCGATGAGTTCGTTCGGCTTCAGACTTTCGACCGTCTCGTGGATCAGCTGGTCGCGCGCGTCGAGGAGCGCGATGTAGTCGGGCATGGAGATCTTCTCGCCGAGCCGCGTGCGGGCGACGACGCGTGGATCCATCGCGTTGGCCTCCGGCCCGGCCAGACGCTCGCGGTGCAGCGCATAGGCCTCCGCCGTCACCAGGGCGCCGTGGCGGGCCATCAGCCCGAACACCGCCGAGAAGGATGGAAAAGCGCGGCGGCTGACGGCAACGCCCGCCTTCTCGAGCCGCTTGATCGCGTCCTCGAAGGCCTCGACGACTTCCGGCTCCGCATCGTCGAACACCACTGTTTCCGGGATCACCAGCGCGATGCTCGAGAGGTCGGCGCGGCGCACGGTCGGCGCCGTCAGCCCGTGCATGGCGGCGTCCACCCAGACGGCATCCTGTACCGTGTGGCAGAGTGGCCCGAGCGAATCGAGGCTTTCAGCCAGCGGAAAAATGCCCTTCATCGCATAGCGGCCGCGCGTCGCCTTGTAGCCGACGATGCCGGTGAAGGCTGCGGGAATGCGGACAGATCCGCCGGTGTCGGTACCGATGGCCGCCGGCACCAGTCCGGCCGCAACCGCGACCGCCGAGCCCGACGACGAGCCGCCGGGAATGCGCTCGACGTCGGTGGCCGCCGGGTTGCGCGGCGTGCCGTAGTGCGGGTTGAGGCCAAGGCCGGAGAAGGCGAATTCACTAAGGTTGGTGCGACCGACACTGACCATGCCGGCGGCGGAAACGGCGGCGACCACAGGCGCGTCGCTCGTTGCCGGCGCGTTCGTCCGAAGCACGGCCGAGCCGGCGGTCGTAACGTTGCCGGCGGTGTCGAACAGGTCCTTCCAGGCGACCGGCAGGCCGTCGAGCAGACCGAGCGACCGCCCGGCCCTCAGACGCTTCGAGGCAGCCTCCGCATCCCGCGTCGCGCGCTCCGGCGTCAGCTCGACAAAGATGGCGTAATCGCCGTGTGCGTCGATCGCCGCATAGGTTTCCTTGGCGAGCTCCACCGGATCCAGCTTGCCGCTCTGCACCAGCACTGAAAGGCTGGCGAGTGTCTTTTGTTCTGTCATGTCATCCTCCGCGGAGCGCTGCTGCCGGCATCCCGTATGTCTACAATATCGCCGCTCCCGGCGTTTTCCATGCTTCCCTTAGACGAGGCGCATGAATCTTGCATAAAGACGGGTGCCTGCCGGGACTATCTTGTCGCCGGTAGCGCCTCTGCCTACATGCACCATCGAACCTTGGCCCATGCTGGAGAGCGATGATGATCCTGGACGCGGCGCGACTGTCGCTTGCCAATCTGTTTGCACCCGAGACCCGATCGGTCTTCTGGAAGGTGCTGGGCCTGACGATCCTTGCGCTTGTCGCCCTGTGGTTTGCGGTGCGCGAAGTGTTCATCTGGCTCGCCTTGCCCTGGATCGACACGCTGATGCCGGGCACACCCGTCTGGGCCGGCTGGCTGACCTTCGTGCTCGGCATCTTCGCAAGCCTTGGCCTGGCCTTGGCGCTCGCCCTGCTTCTTGCGCCCGTCACCGCACTGATCGCCGGCTTCTTCCTCGACGACGTCGCCGACGTCATCGAGAAGCGTGACTATCCGAACGAGCCCCCGGGACGGCCGCTGCCGCTCGGCGAGGCGGTTGCCGGCTCACTGAAGTTCCTGGGCGTCGTGATCCTCGGCAACCTCCTGGCGCTGGTGCTGCTGCTCGTTCCGGGCGTCAATCTCGTCGCCTTCTTCCTGGTCAACGGCTATCTGCTCGGCCGCGAATTCTTCGAGTTTGCGGCGATGCGCTATCGCGCGCCGGCGGAAGCGCGGCTCTTCCGGGAAAAGCACCGCTCGACCGTCTTTCTCGCCGGTCTGCTGCTCGCGGGCTTCCTGGCTGTGCCCTTCGTCAACCTTTTGACGCCGCTCTTTGCCGCCGGCCTGATGGTGCACCTACACAAGCGTCTTTCGGCTAGGGATCCCGGGTTCTCGCTGCGTGTGGCGGCGAAGGCATAAGGCCTTGCTTGACATAAGGCCGGCTGTGGCCAATCTGCCGGCAAACGGCGCCGCGCGCCCATGGAGTTTGCAAGAATGAGCAACACCGACGAACGGATCACCCGCCTCGAGGAGACCGTGGCCCATCAGGCCAAGACCATCGAGGAGCTTTCCGATCAGCTTGCCGAGCAATGGAAGGTGGTCGAGCAGGCGCGCGCCAAGCTCGACCGGCTGACCGAAAGGTTCCTGACGCTCGAAGAGCAGTCGCTCGACGCGCCGGCAATCACGAAGCCGCCGCATTACTGATCGCCGCGCTCACGTCAGGACAAGAAAAATGGCCGCCGGTCCAATGAACCGGCGGCCTTTTTCATGACGCAAGCGCTGCTCTTAGTAAGGGCAGGACTCGTCGCTCATGTAGTCGTGGACCTGGACCTTGCCGGCAATGATTTCGGCTTTCACCTTTTCCACCGCGTCGAGCATCTCCGGCGTGATCAGCGCCTTGTTGTTGTCGTCGAGCGCGTAGCCGACGCCGTCTTCCTTGAGGCCGAGGTTGGAAATGCCGAATTCGAACTTGTCGTTCTTGGCTGCCGTGAAGGCTTCGTAGACGGCGACGTCGACGCGCTTCAGCATCGAGGTCAGGACCTTGCCCGGCTGCAGGGCGTTCTGGTTGCTATCGACGCCGATGCCGAGCTTGCCCGCATCTGCGGCTGCCTGCAGAACGCCGACACCGGTGCCGCCGGCTGCGTGGTAGACGACATCCGAGCCCTGGTCGATCTGGGACTTGGCGATTTCGCCGCCCTTGACCGGGTCGTTCCAGGCGTCCGGCGTCGTGCCGGTGTAGGCTTCCAGAACCTTGACGTCAGCGCCGGTCGACTTGGCGCCGCCAACGTAGCCACAGGCGAACTTGTGGATCAGCGGAACGTCCATGCCGCCGACAAAGCTGACGGTCTTCGACTTGGAAGCGAGACCGGCGAGAACGCCGACGAGGTAGGAGCCTTCCTGTTCCTTGAAGACGACCGACTTGACGTTCGGCTTCTCGACGACCATGTCGATGATCGCGAACTTGATATCCGGATATTCCGGCGCGATCTTCTCGAGCGAAGCCGCCCAGTTGAAGCCGGCCATGACGATCGGGCTGTTGCCGTCGCTGGCGAAGCGGCGCAGCGCCTGTTCGCGCTGGGCATCGTTGGCGATTTCGAACTCGCGGTATTCGACGCCCGATTCCGTCTTGAACTTCTCGGCGCCGTTAAAGGCAGCCTCGTTGAAGGATTTGTCGAACTTGCCGCCGAGATCGTAGATGATCGCCGGCTTGATGTCGGCGGCCAGTGCCGTGGCGGACATCATCGAAAAGGCAAAAAGACCGAGAATTGTTTTTTTCATCGTGCAGCCCTGTTGTCGCTATTGATCTTATTGGGTCCTCCCGCCGGCTCCCTGACGGAAGCCTGTCTGCGGAACCCACCCCCTTCTCCTTGGGGCTAGGGTGGCGCATCCTTGCACGGTCACGGCAAAAAAACACTCAAAATTTTTCAGATGGTAAAAATTGAAGCCACGGATACCGGCACTCGTAAGGCACCGGTTCTGTTGCATTTTTTGAGATCACGACAAGGTGTCCCGGTCGGTCCGGCGCGGCCTCAGGGTTGTGGGTATCGCGACCGCGCGCGGGATGCCATCCGCGGGGTATGCGTCTAGTGGCCGATCGGGCAGTTGACGCCGGTGCCGCGCAGGCCGCAATAGCCGCTGGGGTTCTTTGCCAGATATTGCTGGTGGTAGTCCTCGGCGAAATAGAACGGTCCCGCCATGCCGATCTCGGTCGTCACCCGGCCGCCGTGATTGGCGTGCTTCAGCGCCGTCTGGAAAGTGGTGCGCGCGGCCTTGGCGTGCGCCAACTGCTCGTCGTCATAGGCATAGATCGCCGAGCGGTAGGTGGTGCCGATATCGTTGCCCTGGCGCATGCCCTGCGTCGGGTCGTGTTCCTCGAAGAAGGTCCTGAGCAGGCTCGCGAGCTTCACCTTTTCCGGATGATAGACGACCAGGACCACTTCGGCATGGCCGGTAAGCCCTGTCGTCGTTTCCTGGTAGGTCGGGTTCGGCGTCAGCCCGCCGGCATAGCCGACCGCCGTCACGTAGACGCCGGGGATGTTCCACAGCAATCGTTCGGCGCCCCAGAAGCAGCCCATGCCCAGAAGGATGCTCTTGGTGCCGTCGGGGTAGGGGCCTTTCAACGGCCGGCCGGAAACGAAATGTGTCTCGGCCGTCGGGATCGCGGCGTCACGGCCCGGCAGCGCCGTCTGCGCGTCCGGCATGATCGTTTTCTTGTTGAACATGTCGATCAGGAACATCAGCACACTCCTTTCGATGCGAAGGCCGCCTGCAATGCGTCAGGCGGCGAATCGTCCGGCCGCCGGCCGCTTCTTGTATCCGACCATCCATAGCACGAGGGCGATCAGCGCCAGCACCGCAAAGGCCGGCTGTTGCAGCAGCCAATGCAGCATCCCGTGCCAGATCGTCGGTGCGGTATCGGAACGTTGTGCAAACTGGACCCAGCTTGCCGTGTCGGCGCCAAGCGCTTCCAGGTCGTCGCCGAGCGACGTCATGACCAGTTCCGATGCTGCGACCGACTGGATCGCGTCGACGGCACCGGCAAGCACGGCGGCAAACAACACGACGGCGCTCGCCAGCCTCAGTAGAAATCGCATCGGACGGCATTCCCTTCAATTCGCTGGCTGGCACCGGTCATCGGCTCGGCGCGTCGCCCTGCCGCATCTTCTCCGATCGCCCGTGCCTCGGACAAGGCCCGACAATGAAAATATGCGGCAATCTGGCATGCCGGAGGATGTGGCCGAGACGGGCCGGACGCATCGGACACGCCCTGACGCAAGAGATAAGCCCCTTGCCCGGAGTGCACAATGGGAACCGGGAACCCGCCCGCGTCACAAGATGTCAATAATCTGTCAGAAAGCAGTTGATCCCGGGCAAATCATCGGTATATAGACGCGCGTCCGCCGGTTATCAGCCGGCTGACGCCGAAGGGCCCCGCCCTTCCCATCCAGCCGGATTGACCATCGGCTGCTGACGGATGGACAGGTGGCCGAGTGGTTGAAGGCGCACGCCTGGAACGCGTGTATACGTGAAAGCGTATCGAGGGTTCGAATCCCTCTCTGTCCGCCATTTCCCCCTTGTTCTGCTTCCATTGCCAATGCGCATTAAGCGCTACCCTTGTCCCATCTACTGGCGGGTATTGATCTGAGGCGCCGTGACAATGTCGTTTGGCGCGCAAAGTCGCGTCCTTTCTTTTCTCCTCCTGCTGAACAGCACACTTGTTATTGAGATAAGTACGTGCTTATGTGTTTGGCATGATCGAGAACGAGATATTCCGAGCCCTGGCTGACCCCACGCGCCGCGCCATCTTCGAGAAGCTTGCTGACGGAAGCATGAATGCCAGCGCTTTGCGGGAAGGTATGGACATAAGCCAGCCGGCCATGTCCCAGCACATTTCCGTGTTGCGGAGTGCCGGGTTGGTGAAGGAGCAGCGGCAAGGTCGGTTCGTAAACTACGAAGTCGACCCGGACGGGCTGGCGCAAATTGCGCAGTGGCTCGCGAAATACCGTGCCTACTGGCCGGCACGCATCGAAGCTCTGAAGATCTTGCTGAAGGATATGGACCAATGAACCGCGAAATCAGCGCCCCGGACGATAACAGCCTTGAGCTGGAATACGAACTCGACGAGGCGCCGCAGAAGGTCTGGCGCGCAATCAGCATCCCGGCGTTTCGCGAGAACTGGCTACCGAAAGAGGCATTGGCCGACCCCCATGGCGCCGTCGTCGTGCCTGGAGAAGAGGTCCGCTACAGGCTGCGCGAAACCGAAGCTCCCTTTCTCGAAAGTACGGTCACATTCCGGATCGCCCCGATTGGTTCGGGTGGCACCCGGCTGCGGATCGTCCACGAACTGCCGAATGTTCGCGGCGGTCGCGTGACCAGGACGGCCGCGAACAGCAACGATACTCTCATGCTCGCCGCCTAGACCGGCGAGCTTCCCCTCAATCTCTGGATAAATGGAGTTCGCCGATGCGCGAAGCGATGCAACTCGTCCCTATGGTCGTCGAGCAGTCGAACGGTGGAGAGCGGTCGTTCGACATCTATTCCCGCCTGCTGCGCGAGCGAATCATCTTTCTCAACGGTGAGGTGAACGACACGGTCTCTGCGCTGGTCTGCGCCCAGATGCTTCTTCTCGAAGCGGAAAACCCGAAGAAGCCCATCCATCTCTATATCAATTCGCCGGGCGGCGTGGTGACCAGCGGTTTCGCCATGTACGACACCATGCGCTACATCCGGGCACCGGTGCATACACTGTGCATGGGGACCGCACGGTCGATGGGTTCGTTTCTGCTGATGGCCGGCACGCCGGGCCAACGGGCCGCCTTGCCCAATGCCAGCATCCTCGTGCACCAGCCATCGGGCGGTTTTCAGGGCCAGGCGTCCGACATGCAGATCCATGCCGAGGAGATCCTTCGCACCAAACAGCGCATGACGCGCCTCTATGCGGAACATTGCGGACGGACCTACGAGGAGTTCGAACGCGCCATGGACCGGGACCGTTTCATGACCGCAGAAGAAGCATTGGAATGGGGCCTGATCGACACCATCCTGAAGGTTCGCGACGACGGCGAGCCGGCGGCGGCTTCCAGCGGCTTTGCCCTCTAACGGTCTGTCACTGTTCGGCGGGCTACCGGCCGATAACGGATGGTCCGCTGCCGAGTCCCTCGAAGGCGGTCCCCTGCCAAGGGAGTATCCCCGACGTCCGAATCGCCTGGCGCTAAAAAATCGTCGCCCGCGCGATCCGTTTCGCCTCTCCGCTTCGTCTTTCGTGCATCCGCAACGAAGGAGAAGCACCATGACCACTGCACCCGTCACTCTCGTCAACGTTCTGAAGGTCGAACCCGGCAAGCAGAAGCAGTTGATCGCGCTGTTGAAGCGCAACATCGACACCGTCATCCGCACGCTCGGCGGCTGGCGGACGAGCCGGCTGATTGCTGCCAGGGATGGCACCAGCGTCATCATCTATTCGGAATGGGAGACGCCCGCGGCCGTCGAGGCGATGCGCGCCGATGTCAGGATGAAGGCCTATTTCCCACAGATCCTCGAACTGGCGAGCCTCGAATCGGTCATCGGTGAGGTGGTCCTCAGCGATCACAGCTGATGTCGAACGGCCGTCCGTTGCCGGAGCCGGTTTCGATCGGTCAGGCAGCGGACATTTTCTTCAGTCCACGCTATCGTGCGAACCGGCCCCTGGAGATATCCCCATGGAACTCGATGTCATGAATACGGAAGACTTCGAGGATCGCTTGAGGGAACTCCGGCCGCGGCTGCACCGCTATTGCGCACGCATGACCGGCTCGGCCGTGGATGGTGAGGACGTGCTGCAGGACACGCTGATCAAGGCCGTGCAGGCGCGGGCGGATGGCGTGGTGGTGGACAATCTCGAAGGCTGGCTGCTGCGCATCGCCCACAACACCAGTCTGGATTTTCTGCGCCGGCGGTCCAGGCACAAGATCGTCCCCCTGCTCGATGACATGGAAGACGCCCCGCTGCCCGAGGCGGACATCGTTGCGATCGGCTTTCAAACTTTCCTGCAACTGCCGGAACTTCAGCGCTGCGCGGTGATCCTGAAGGATGTGCTCGGCCATTCGATCGAGGAAATCGCCGCTATCGCCGAGTGTACGCCGGCGGCGGCCAAATCTGCGCTGCAGCGCGCCAGGGTGGCGCTCAGGCACCTGACCGAACGCCCGGAGGATATGCGGCTGCCGCTGATGTCCGACGCGAACCGGCACAAACTGGCAAGTTTCGTGCGCTTCTTTCAGGGCGGCGACTTCGATGCCATCCGCGCCATGCTGGCCGACGATGTAAAACTTGAGCTGGTCAACAGGCTGAAGCTGGAGGGTCGCGAGGGCATCAGCCGCTATTTCACCCGCTATGCGCAGGAGACAAAGTGGCGTTTCGCGCTCGGCGCAATCGAAGGGCGGCCGGCCATGCTGGTTTTCGACAGTGCCGGCCCCATGGAAAAACCGGCGCATTTCGTCGTTCTCGATTGGCGTCGGGACGAGATCGCCGCGATCCGCGATTTTCTCTTCGCCCCCTATGTGCTTGAAACCGTTGATTGGGTTCGCCTGGCTTGAACTGCGAGAGAGCGGCTCTTTGCCGATTGAGGGTCCGTTCTCCGTCAAATGTTGACGGTTCCGCGCTATTCTTGGACCGTCGCTGGTATCGGCAGCCGTTGGGTTTCGGCAGGTTTCCCTGGCCGGTGTGGCACCGGCTCCGAGCATCGCGGGGGACCGGTTGCGTTCTGGGGAGAGGCAGCATGAGTTTGGCGAGCGACGCGCGCTTCTGGGACCGGACGTCGCGGCGATACGCCAAGGGAACGATCGCGGACCCGGCCGCCTATGAACACACGCTCGACCGCACCCGCGCCTTGCTTCTGCCCGATGACCGCGTGCTCGAACTCGGTTGCGGCACGGGAACGACGGCGTTTCGGCTGGCGGGCGATGTGCGCGACTACCTTGCAACCGATTTTTCGACCGAGATGATCGCCATTGCCCGGGAGAGGTACGCCGTCGACCTGGTTCCGAACCTCGCCTTTCGCAGCGCGACGGCCGAAACGCTTGCGGCCGAACGTGGGCAGTTCGATGCGGTGCTGGGCTTCAACTACCTGCATCTCGTGCGCGATCTGCCCGCCACGCTCGACAACATCCATACCCTGCTTGCCTCCAGGGGAGTGTTCATCTCCAAGACGCCCTGCGTCGGCGACATGAACCCGCTCGTCCGGCTCCTGCTGTTGCCGGCGATGCGGGCCGTCGGACTGGCGCCCTATGCGGCAACTTTCAGCGCAGCAGAGCTCAGCCGGCACATCGTCGCCGCCGGCTTCGAGCTTCTGTCGGCGGAAAATCACGCATCGGCGAGCAACGACAACCGCCCCTACATCGTCGCCCGGAAGCGCTGAGGTGTTAGACCAGAGCAGCCGCGCTGCCCTGGTCTCGATGCGTTCCAGACACGCGCTGCCGCGAGGGCTGAGTGGTCCTGCCGAGCCGCCGGTTGTTGACGTTCAACGCCTGCGCGACAGGATCGATACCAGCGCCAGGCCGCCGATCACGGAGACGTGCTCCAGCGCGACGGTCATGTCGCGGAAGGCCTCTTCGCCTTCCTTCAGCCAGAAAGGATGGGCGATCGGGATCGTCAGCACCGTGAAGACGGCGAGCGCCCCGGCGGCAAGCCAGACCCAACGGTTGAGGATGATCAGCAGAGAGGCGCCGATCTGCAGGATCAACGTCATTGAACAGCCATCCCGGCGTCAGGCCGAAGCCTTCCATGATCGCGACGTTGGCGTTGAAGTCGAAGAGCTTGGCAAGGCCGCTTGACCAGAAGACGAGCGTCAGCAGCACGCGGGCGAGAATGCCGAAGGCGCGCGAATCGAGAATGCTTGCGATAGGGCCTGACATGGATCATCCCTGCCTTGCGGTGAGAAAGGCGACCCTGCGCGCGCTCGCAATCGCCGGTGTCTGTGCGATGGCGACCAGGCCAGCGAGCCAGCAGGCGGCGCTCGATGCTGCGGCGCCGCCGGGCTCGGCGATGCCCGCAGATGCCGTTCCAGTCCCGGGATTGTCAGTCCTTATCTGGTTTTCCAATGCCACGTCGGCCCCCATTTCCGATTGAACCGACGGGGTTTGTAGAAGCTCAACCAGGCTTGAGGTCAAGAAAACGGCCATGCGACAAATTGGGTGGCGCTGGGGGCGGTCGTTGGATGAATAGTTAGCTCTTGCGCTAAGTATTGACGCGTGATACTTAGCCTTATGGAACAGTATTCAGACCGATTGGACGTGATCTTTCAGGCGCTCGCCGATCCCACCCGCCGTGCGGTGCTTGCGCGGCTCGGCGGCGGTCCGGCGAGCATCAGCGATCTCGCCAGACCCTTCGACATGGCCCTGCCGTCCTTCTTGAAGCACATCCACTACCTTGAAGGCAGCGGGCTCATCCGCACGCACAAGGAGGGCAGGGTGCGCACCTGCGCCATCGAGAAGGCGCAGTTCGCCGCGGTAGAGAGCTGGCTTTCGGCGCAGCGCGCGCTCTGGGAAGGCCGCGCCGACCGGCTGGAGAAATTCGTCACTGAACACGAGGAGGAAAGACCATGATCCGCTCTCCCGATCCTGAACTCGACCTGACGATGGCGCGCATCATCAAGGCGCCGCGCGCGACAGTCTGGCGCGCCTGGAGCGATCCCACTCGGCTTGAGCAATGGTGGGTTCCTGAGCCGGCAAGATGCAAGGTGATCGACATGGATCTCAGGCCCGGCGGCAGTTTCGTGACGCGGATCAGCGAAGGCGGCGGCGCATTCGTGCCGCATATCGACGCCTGTTTTCTCGCGGTCGACGAACTCTCGCGCATCGTCTTCACCGACACGCTCGTTGCCGGTTGGCGGCCGGCGGAAAACGCCTTCATGACGGCGATCATCACCCTCAGCGATCATCCAGCCGGCACCGAATACGCTGCCCATGTAATGCATCGGAGCGGCGCGGACCGGAAGATGCACGAGGAGATGGGTTTTCACGACGGCTGGGGAACGGTTGCCGGGCAACTGGCCCGGTTCGTCGAGCAAACTCACTGAGGAGACGATCCCATGCGCAATATCGTGCTGCAGATGATGACGACGCTGAATGGCCGCCTCGACGATCCGCTTGCCTGGATGGGGACCGTGGTCGACGAACAATACCGGGCGATTGACCGCCTTTACGCAGGCTACGACACGGTTCTGGTCGGCCACACCACCTATGAGGAGATGGTCGGCTATTGGCCGGGCGCGCTGAACGACAAGGCGGGCGGCGAGACCAATCGGGTGATGGCAGGGCGCATGCACGACTATCGGAAGATCGTGTTCTCCCGCACCGAAGAGCAGGCGATCAGCCGCTGGCACAATGCCGAGCGGGCGGTGGTTCCTGATGATGCGGCGCTCTCGCGCTACCTGACCGACCTGAAGGCTGAGCCCGGCCGGGATATCCATCTGTCCGGCGGCGCGAGCCTGGCGCAGACGGTGATCGGCCTCGGCCTCGTCGATCGCTACCACTTCTTCGTCTACCCGGTCGTATCGCCGGGCGAACCATGGTTCGCCCGGCTTCGCGACAAGAACGAGCTGCAGCTGATCGGCAGCGAGCACTACGACAACGGCGTCGTTGGGCTCCACTACGCGACGGTACGCGACGCAAAGGCGGCGCGACCGAAAAGCTTCTCGGAGCTCATTGCCTAAGAGCAATTCCAGGAAAAGTGCGAAGCGGTTTTCCGTCCGGAATTGCGCCAGCCAAGCGAGCGGATTCCCAGGAAAAGTGCGAAGCGGTTTTTCGTCCGGAGTTGCGCGGCTTTTGGGATCACTCCCCGGCTTGCAGGGTGGTGAACAGCCGGTCGTAGGTCGGCGCCAGAAGGCGTAGGCTTGCGGCCGCCTCGGCATCCCTGCGCAGGAGCAGCGGATACTGCAGCGCGCCGATCAGCCGTGCCTGTTCGCCGGCGATGGCGGCGGATTTGGCAAGGCCTGCCCGCGCCAGGCAGGACGCCGCATCGCCGGCGCGGCGGGCACCGACACGAACGGCGAAGTGCACGAGGTGAGCCCGCAGGTTCTTGTCGCAATGGTCTTCGATCAGAGCGGCGAGCGCTTCGGCTGCGTCGGCATTGCCAAGGCTGCCCGTCGGCACCAGCCGGTCCGTGGTCATCGAGAGCCAGTGGATCGCGGCCGGCACCGAGGCGCGGATTGCCTCGACCTCGCTCACGTCGGCGACACGAGAGAATCCCCATCGCATGGTGTAGGGGTCGCCGTAGCTCAGCGTCTCGGCGCCCCAGGCCGTCATGAAATCGTGGAGCGGCAGGGAGGCGTAGGGATATCCTTGCGGGTCGTGCATCAGCACGCGCGTCTCGTCGATCGCGAGGACCACGACATAGTGATCGGCCTCGATCGGTCCCGTCATGCCGGGCTGGTGCCTCAGATGCCCCATCTCCACCGGGCCGACCCAGACGGGACCATCCTTCAGCGCCGAGCGCAGGCGGGAAAGCGCGTCCTCGGGCTCGCCGCCGCTGCTGACCTGCGACGTCCAGCCGAGCGCCTTCAGCGCGCCGTCGAACCCGGCCTCCGGATCCCAGCCGTAGGGGTCGAAGAACGGCAGGGTACCGCCGACGATCTGCATGCCGAAGGGGCTACCGGTGGCAAGCTCAATGGTCGAGGTCGAGGGCGCGGCTTCGCCGAACATCATTGCAAACGAGTTGGCGTAGCAATAGGGGCCGGAGCCCACATAGGAAAAGTGCTGCATCGGTTGGTCCTTGAGTGATTGGAGCGTGCGGGGATTGGGTTAACGCACGATGGGGTAGGCGACATCGAAGCGGGTACCGCCGCTGCCGGGATAGATTTCGTAAGGGCTGCCGAAGCAGCTGAGATCGTCGCTTTGCTCGAACCAGGCTTCGATCGCGTCATAGACGCGGAGCACGGCCGGAAAGGTTTCGAACGGTTCGGCCACGGCCAGGAACGCTTCGCGTCCCGCCGGCTGAAGGCGGATGCGCAGATCACCAGTGGGTTCGAGGCTGCCGTCATAGCCGATCGCCACCTCGACGAGACCCTTGCCGTCGTGATTGACCGGCTCGTGGAAATGCAGCGTCATCGGTCCGTCGTCGCTCTTGCCCGATTGCGCAAGATAGCCGCGGATCTCCGCTTCGGCGCTTTCGGTGAAGGCCTCGAGCGCATCCACCGTCACATGGTGCTGGCGATAGACGATTTTCGAAGGCGCGACGTCGCGCACGGCAACGGCCCTGACCAGCGGATCGTCGCCGCCGCTCGATTGCCGGATGATTGCCTCCACCAGCTCGCGCTGATCCTCGAGTCGTTTGCTCTGCACCTCCAGCCAGGCGCGCAGCTCCGTGAGGCGAACGTCGGGCTGAAGATCGATCAGCCGTGCGATCCGGGCGATCGGCAGGCCCAGCTGCCGCAGCCGGGCAATCAGCCTGGCGCGGCTTGCCTGCGTGGCGGCGTAATAGCGGTAACCGGTCGCGGGATCGACATGGGCAGGCACCAGCAGGCCCTGCTCGGCATAAAGCCTGAGTGCTTTCGGCGACAATCGTGTGGCGGCGCCGAAGCGGCCTGCGAGGAAGTAGGAATCGGTCATGAAGGTAGTCTGGGGCCAGCCCCAGGGGCGAGGTCAAGGGGCATGTTGCCGCCTTTCCTGTTGAAGACCTCCCGGAGCAGGCGACCGCTCCGGGAGGGGCAAGGCTATCGATTTTCGAGCCGGTTGAGAGACGCCAGCGCCAGCAGCGTGATCGTCGCCATGCCGAGGCAATAGCCGACGAGCGGCCAGGCCGTATCACCGCCAAGCAGGAGAACGGCGCCGGTGCCAATGAGGCTGACGATCAGGCTCTGGATCGAGAAGTAGAGCGCGACCGCCGTCCCGGCGATGGCATCGAAGGCCTTGAGCGCTCCGTTGGCGGTGACCGAGGCGCTCATGACGATGCCGAAGGCGATCACCCACATTGGCAGCACGAAGCTCTGGAACGACGGCACCGCCGAGGCTTCGCCCGCGCCAAGCAGCAGCCCGCCGAGGATGATCAAGGCCATGCCGCGGGCCAGGCAACCGGAGGTCCCGTAGCGGGTGACGAAGCTCCTGGCGAAGCGCGTGGCGATGATCATCACGACGGCGGCGGTGGCGAATGCCAGGCTGAAGCCCAGCTGCGAATAGCCGGCGCGATCGATGAGCAGGCGTGGCGCCGTGGAGAAGAACACGAAAAACGCGCCCATAGCCGTGCTGAAGCCAAGCGTATAGGTCCAGAAGGCGCCACTTGCGAGCATGGGCCTGAACCTCGGCCTCATCGGTGCCGCGGCGTCAGGCCGGGTTTCCGACCACCGCGGCAAGGCCTGGCCGAGTGCTGCAAGGCCAAGCATGGCAAGCGTCAGGAAGATCGCCCGCCATCCGAAAGCGCCTGATATCAGCGCGCCGGCGATCGGCCCGAGCGCCGGCACGAAGGAGAGCATGGCGCTGAAGAGGCCATAGATGGTCACACCCTCCGGACGTGCGCCATAAACGTCGCGCACGGTCGCGAAGGTCGCGACCAGTGCGGCCGAGGCGCCGGCCGCCTGGACAAGCCGCAAGGCGACGAAGACCGGTGCCGAGGTGGTTGCGGCCAGTCCCAGCGAGGCCAGCGCAAATAGCGTCGCGCCACCGAGAAGAACGGGACGGCGGCCGACGCGGTCGGACAGCGGGCCGAACAGCAGCTGACCCAGCCCCAAAAGCAGCATGTAGAGGCTGAGCGTGAGCTGGACGACTGCGGGCGACGTGCCGAGGATCGCCGGCATGTCGGGCACGACGGGCAGGTAAATGTCCATGGCGAGCGACGCCAGGATATCGAAGGGCGCCATCAGCAAAAGGGCTGCCGGCAGCGAATAGGACCAGGTGAGGGAATTACGATCGGGCATGATGAAACATCCGCGCAAATGAAAACCATTCGGCGGCGATCTGCCACTTCATCAAATCTTCTGAATGTGAGCCGACAGACGCCGCAACAACTTATTCAACCGTTGTTGCGGCTTACCTGGTTGCTGACGGGTCGGTCCTCATCTGCGGCTCCTATGGCGGCTCTCCAGCGATACCGCCAAGCTAGCCGAAATCTCATGCCGGCATGTCCTATCATCGGGATTTCCGGACGGCAACTCCTGGCTCAGCTATCAGCCTCGGCCGCGCCCGGCATCACCGCCAGCCGGTTCTCGACGCTGGTGACGCCGATCACCGATGCTGCGGCATCGCCGGCGCAGGCGATATCGGATGCCTGCGCCACATGACCGGAAAGCACCACGATCCCGCCGAGCGCCATCACCGAGATCTCGCGCGTATCGATCATCGCCGCATACTGGATGTAGCGCAGCACCTTGTCGGCGAGCGCATCGTCGATGAGATGCGGATCGTCGTCTTTGTTCGCGTAAATGGGCTTCTCTGTCGGCATGGCTCGTTCCTCATGCTGTTTCGGAACGCCTGCGGCCGGGGAATGTTCCCCTCCCTGTGCCCGCTGCTCGCGCGCTTGCGGCGCGGGTGCGAACAACGTTATTGCTGGCAGGACCATTCCAGGAGCGGAAAGAGGAAAGCATCTGCGGTCTTCCGCCCGTCTCCCGCTTTACCTCATGAGAACAGACCCCGAAGATCTTGGATCGATCCGCTCCAAGGTCATCGTGATCCAGGGCCCGCGCATGTCCGACATCTTCCAGAACGTCCTGCCCATCTTCATCCTGATCCTTGCCGGCTGGTTGCTGGTGCGCCTGGGTTACCTGAAACCGGCCGTCGGCGAAGCCTTGGGCGATTTCGTCTTTCGCGTCGCCGTGCCCATCCTGCTGTTTCGCACGATTGCGGAAGCGGATTTCAAGGACGGTTCGCCCTGGCCGCTCTGGGTCGCCTATTTCTCGGGCGTCGCGGTGACCTGGACGTTGGGACACGTGGCGGCGACGCTCGTCTTCGGGCGGGATGCGCGCATGGGCGTTCTCGCTGGCGTCTCCTCCGCCTTCGCCAACACGGTCTTCATCGGCCTGCCGCTGGTGTCGCGAATCGTCGGCGAGGAGGGCATCGTTGCGATCTCGATCCTGCTTTCTGTGCATCTGCCCGTCATGATGATAGCGGGCACGCTCTTGATGGAGCGTGCGGAGCGGCGCGCCGGCGGCAAGCCGGGGCAAAGCCCGCTGCAGCTCTTGGCCGGTGTCGCCCGCAATCTGGTGCGCAACCCGCTGGTGATCGGCCTTGCCTGCGGCGCCGCCTTCCACCTTATCGGCCAGCCGCTTGGCGGTCCGGTCAAGACCGTCGTCGATCAACTGGCATCGATGGCAGCACCCGCGGCGCTGATCTCGATCGGCATGGCGCTGGATAAATACGGCCTTGCCGGCAATCTCGGGCTCGCGTCGGTGACGAGCGTCTTGAAGCTCGCCGTCATGCCGGCGGTCGTCTATGCGAGCTGCCACCTGCTCGGCCTCAACGACAACTGGACGACGGCGCTGGTGCTGACGTCGGCCGTGCCGACGGGTGTCAATGCCTGGCTGATCGCCAACCATTTCAATGTCGGCCATGGGCTGGCATCCTCGACGATCACGCTGACGACCGCGCTCGGCGTCATCAGCGTTTCGGTCTGGGCCTATCTGCTGATGTGATTACCGCCCTCTCCGGCAAACTGTTTCGCCGCGGAGGCTTGGATCCGCCTGAACGTTCCGTGCGCAACATCTCTGCCTATCCCCGAATACGAAAAGGCCCGGCGCGAGCCGGGCCTTTTGCATGGGATCGTTTCCGACCGCTGAACTTATTGAGCCGGTGCCGGCTGGCCTTCGGCAGGCTTGGCTTCGGTTGCCGGCGCTTCGGCCGGCTTTGCACCTTCGGCGCCAGCAGCCGGTGCTGCTTCGCCGGCAGCCGGTGCGGCTTCGGCAGAACCGGCAGATGCGTCCGGCAGTGCTGCCGGAGCGTCGGACTGCTCGCGCAGCCAGGCGATCAGGTTGGCGCGCTCGTCGGGCTTCTTGACGCCGGCAAAGCCCATGGCGGTGCCCGGAACGTGCTTCTTCGGTGCTTCGATGAAGTAGCTGAGGTGGTCGTAGTCCCAGACGACCTTGCCGCCTTCGGCAAACGTCTTCATGCCGGCCGAGTAGCTGAAGCCCTCATGCGAAGCGATCGGACGGTTGACGAGGCCCCAGAGGTTCGGACCGACTTTGTTTGCGCCGCCCTTGTCGGCGGTGTGACAGCTTGCGCATTTCTTGAACACGGCTTCACCGGCAGAAGCGTCGGCCTTGAGCAGCAGCGGCTTGATGTCGACTTCGACTTCCGCGGCACCACCGGCACCTGCTTCAGACGTGCCTTCTTCCGCAACGATCGTAAAGCCTTCCTTCTCGGGAGCTTCGGAATGGAAAATGCCTTCCGATGCAATGGACACGGACATCAGAACGAAGACCGTTCCCAGAAAGGCGCCCACGCCCATGTTCACATATGAATTCATCTGCAAACGCTCCCTTTGCCACCGGCGCAAACAAAAACCCGGCCTATCTTGAAATCGCGCGGAACCTATGTCTTTTGGCTCTGCGTTGCAACAGTGATTATCGGCCCCTAACTGAGACTTATTGACACTTTCGGCGGGGTTTTTGAAGGCCAGATCATGAATCGCGAAAATTCAGGTAAAGTCATCGTGCTCATTCCGGCGCGCATGGCCTCGACACGCCTACCCGGAAAGCCGCTCGCCGATATTTGCGGCCTGCCGATGATCGTCCAGGTCGCGACCCGAGCGCAGGAAGCGGACGTCGGCCGCGTCGTCGTTGCCGTTGACGACCAGCAGGTCTTCGACGTCGTGCGCGAGGCCGGCTTCGAAGCGATAATGACCCGCATCGACCACCAGTCCGGCTCGGACCGGATCTACGAAGCGCTGCGGAAGGCCGATCCGAACGGCGAAGCCGAAATCGTCATCAACGTCCAGGGTGACCTTCCGACGGTCGAGCCGGCATCGATCCGCGCGGCGCTGAACCCGCTCGAAAATGCTGCCACCGATATCGCCACGCTGACGGTGGCGATCACCGAGGAGAGCGAGAAGACCAACCCGAACATCGTCAAGGTCGTCGGTTCGCCGCTTTCCGACACGCGCCTGCGTGCGCTCTATTTTACCCGCGCGACCGCGCCTCATGGCGAAGGCCCGCTCTATCATCACATCGGGCTCTATGCCTATCGACGGCAGGCGCTGGAACGCTTCGTCTCGCTTCAGCCCTCCGTGCTCGAACGCCGCGAATCGCTGGAGCAGCTGCGTGCGCTCGAAGCCGGCATGCGCATTGATGTCGAGATCGTCGATTCGGTCCCGCTTGGTGTGGACACGCCGGTGGAGCTGGAAAAGGCCCGCCGCATCCTGTCTGCCCGTACCCACTGATATCAGAACCTGAGAAGGACGCTACCGTGACCGCCAAGACCAACAGGATTTCCTTCCAGGGCGACTATGGCGCCAATTCCGACATGGCCTGCCGCGACATGTTCCCGTCGATGGAGCCGCTGCCCTGCCAGACCTTCGAGGATGCCTTCGTCGCGGTCGAGAACGGCGACGCCGATCTGGCGATGATCCCGATCGAGAACACGATCGCCGGCCGGGTCGCCGACATCCATCACCTCCTGCCGGAATCGCGGCTGCACATCGTCGGCGAATATTTCATGCCGATCCGTTTTCAGCTGATGGTGCTTCCGGGTGTCACGCGTGACGAGATCCGCACCGTGCACAGCCACATCCATGCGCTCGGCCAGTGCCGCAAGATCGTGCGCTCCAACGGCTGGAAGCCAGTCGTCGCCGGCGATACGGCGGGCGCGGCAAAGCTCGTCTCCGAAAAGGGCGACCGCTCGATGGCAGCGCTCGCGCCGCGGCTTGCCGCCGATCTCTATGGCCTCGAAATCATCGCCGAGAACGTCGAGGATACCGAGAGCAACGTCACCCGCTTCGTCGTGCTGTCCAGGGAAGAGCAGCGCATTGCCCGCACCAGCGACGAAGAGCTGATCATCACCACCTTCGTCTTCAATGTCCGCAACATCCCGGCAGCGCTCTACAAGGCCATGGGCGGTTTCGCCACCAACGGCATCAACATGACCAAGCTCGAGAGCTACCAGCTTGGCGGCCGGTTCGTGGCGACGCAGTTCTATGCGGATATCGAAGGCCACCCGGATGATGTCGGCGTGCGCCATGCCATGGACGAGCTTCGCTTCTTCTCCGAAAAGGTCCGCATCCTCGGAACCTATAACGCGCACCCGATGCGCGGCGTTCTCTGAACAGGCCGCTCCGGCGCCAAGTTGTTGAGAAAGGCCTGCGTAGGCAGGCCTCGACCGCCTCCCAAAGCGGTGAGGCAGTCACTATCGCTGGCACGCTGCTTGGCCCCTCAGCTCCGCCTGAAGGCCGAAAATGCGCCTGATTTCTGACCAAAATGAAGCCTGCGGTTGTGGTCTTCTCGCGCCGCACATATCTGATCCTGCCATCTGGCTAAGGTTTTCAGAGCATCACGTTTAAGTCCTGAGCGTACCGTTTGCGGTGATTTTCCGAGAGAATCATTGGTTTCGCCACGCCCTACGGGGCTGAAAGTGGCAAAAATTCGTTAACCGGCTACGCGTCTGGCGCATGCCTAGTTTGCAATCGTGGCGCTACACAAATTTTAGGCAAATGCCTATTTGACGCTCGTCAAGTAAGGAGTGTTAAAGATGAAGATCCGTCAGAAGATCATGGAATATGCGAAGACCCGCCGTGCGATCCGCGAGCTGAATGCTCTCGACGATCACGCACTGAGCGACATCGGTCTGTCCCGTTCGCAGATCCAGGCCGCCGTTTACGGCCGCTAATTCCGTACCATTCGCGCATCCCGCCGCTTCAGGCTGGTGGGATGCGCGCAGCATACCCTCTCGCTTAAGAATCGTAGAGGCAGACGCGCAGCCGGTGACCATCCGGATCGAGCGCGACGAAAGTCGGACCGAAATCCATTTCGGTCAATTCCTGCGCAATCGGCAGGCCTTTCCCCTTCCAATCCTCGTAACGTGCGCGCACCGCGCTCTCGTCTTCCACCATGAAGGCCAGTTCCGACCGGCTGCCCGATGCCGCCGGCTCCGGCGCGACCGTATGTTCGGCCCAGAGCCCGAGCGTGAAGCCACCCGGCAGCTCGAAGGACGAGAAGGTCTGGTAGGTGACGCTTGGTTCCTGCGCGAGAAGCGCGCGATAGAAGGTCACGCTTGCGAGCGGGTCCTTGACGTAGAGAACGATGAGATTTGCCTTGGCCATGCTGTTCCTCCTTGTTGCGGGAGGTGCAGGCTAGGACTGGCCGCTGCCAGTTTCTGTCAGCATTGGCGCACCAACACCCGTCAGGAGCCGACCGTCTCTCGCTTCGACGCCGACATGTTCTGGCTCGCGCGCCAATCCTTCATCAGCACCTGTCGGCGGCGGGGATAGCGCGCCTCAGTCACCGTCATCTTCTGCATGCGGTCAGCGCGAAAGTGCCGGAAGTCCAGGCGCAGCTCGCACCAGGCCATGACCATGCGCACGTTCTCAAAGAAGCCGAGGGCAAAGGGCCAGACGGTGCGCTGCGTCGCGCTGCCGTCATTGTCGACGTAGTCGAGTTCCACCTTGCGCTCGTTGCGGATTGCGCGCCTAAGCGCGGCGATGTCGATGCCGTTGGTGGCCGGCGGGCTCGGCCCGACGAGCAGGGTCGAACTGTCGAGCTCCTCGCGAAGTTCGGCCGGCAGCACCGCGGCAATCTTGGCGAGCGCATTGGCGGCAGCGCCGGCGAGATCGTCGTCGGTGCGCTTGGAGACCCAGCGCGAGCCGAGCACCAAGGCTTCGATCTCCTCGGCGGAAAACATCATCGGTGGCAGCATGAAGCCGGGCTTGAGCACATAACCGAGCCCCGGCTCGCCCTCGATATCAGCGCCTTGCGCCTGGAGGCTGGCGATATCGCGGTAGAGCGTTCTGAGGCTGACGCCGGTTTCTTCCGCCAGTCGCTGGCCGCTCACCGGCTGGCGGTAGCGCCGGAGCACCTGCAGAAGGTCGAGCAGCCGTTCGGAGCGGGACACGGTCGATCTCCCTGTATCCGTCGCCTTATGTCCGCTCGCCCCAGGCGAGCCAGTCACGCATCAGCTGGTGCGCGATCGCGCCCTTCGGCGGCGGAATATGCGCGTCGCCGGTGTCGGCGACCCCGGTCGACCTTTCGAGCATCGCGATCGTTTCATCGCGCGTGAACCAGCGCACGTCTTCCAGCTCGTGCTCGTCGCGCTTGATGACGGTTGATTTCGCCTCCGCATAACAGCCGATCATCAGCGTGTGCGGCATCGGCCAGGGCTGCGAGGCATGGTAGCGCACCCGGCCGATATGGATGCCGGACTCTTCGAGCGTTTCCCGCCGAACGGCGTTTTCGATCGTCTCGCCCGGCTCGACGAAGCCGGCAAGGCAGGAATACATGCCCGGCGCGAAATGCGGGCTGCGGCCGAGCAGGCAAAGATCGCGCTCAAGGTCGATCGTCATCATGATGACGACAGGGTCGGTGCGCGGGAAGACCATATGGCCGCAGGCGGTGCAGACCCGGCGATAGCCGCCGGCCTTGCCTTCCATCGGGCCTGCGCAGCGACCGCAGAAGCGGTTGTTGGCATTCCAGGTAATCAAGCTCGAGCCTTGCGCGAACTGGCCGAGCAGTTCCTCCGGCAGCATCTGCTGGCGATAGAGGGTGCGGCCGTCGGCGATCTTGAAGGGCTCGGTGATCGTCTCGTCCGTCAGGCCCGTCGGCACGGCCAGCCGGGGCTCGCCGTTGGCGAGGTAGCCGAGCAGGATCGTCTCGTCGAGAACGGGTTCGAGACCTTCGAGCTCATAAGGCGCAAACAGTGGGTCGATGATCTTCTCGTCATGCTTGACGATCAGCTTCGGTCCGGAGAAGGCCAGGAAATGCGCACCCGGGTGCTTCAGTGCCACCTGGACGCAATCGTCGGCCCGGTGCTCCGACTGGCGATCCAGATGATTCTCCGAGAAGGCGACGAGGGTGCTTGGCTCTGGATGCGGGCTGCGAAGGTCAAAGATCGATTTCGTCATGTTCAGAGGTTTTCCAGAATGCGGGCTGCGAAGGCCTGATGTTCTTTTTCGTCCCACGGCTCCGCCTTGCCGAAGCCCCAGACCGGCCCCGGCCAGTTCGGGTCGCCGTCGCTGCGGGCGATGATATGCACGTGAAGCTGCCGGACGATGTTACCCAATGCGCCGATATTGATTTTCTCGGCGCCCGTGACCTTCTTCAGCGCCGTCGCTGCCATGGTCGTCTCGAAGGTCAGCATCGTCTGGTCGAGCGGGGTGAGGTCGAAGATCTCAGAAATGCCTTCACGCTGAGGAATGAGCACGAGCCAGGGCCAGCGGCGGTCGTTCATCAGCCGCATCTGGCAAAGCCCGATCGAGGCGATCGGAATGCCGTCGCGCTCGAGCCGCTCGTCGAGGGTGAAGGTCGTCAACTGGGTCTCCTCGGCTATTGAGAATGGCGGATTCGCCTTGTTTTGCATATCGATATCAGTTTTTTGACGGCTTGGCTTGCATTTGCTTTCGATATTGCCGATATGGAAGCCGGGAGGTTGGTGGTGGACGAGCCACTCGCCAACCGGGTCAGGTCCGGAAGGAAGCAGCCCCAACGAGCTCCGGCACGGGTCATCGTGCCAGCCTCCCACCTTCTCCGTCCTGTCGGGACAAGAGTTCGAACAGCGGCAGGGTCGATGAGCGACGATACGTCCATTTCATCCGTTGAGAAACCAGCCGCCTACCGTGTTCTGGCGCGCAAGTATCGCCCCAAGGATTTCTCCGACCTGATGGTCGGCCAGGAACCGATGGTGCGCACGCTCACCAACGCGTTCGAAACCGGCCGCATCGCCCAAGCCTACATGCTTACCGGGGTGCGCGGGGTCGGCAAGACCACCACCGCCCGCATCCTCGCTCGCGCGCTCAATTACAAGACGCAGGATATCAACCGGCCAACGATCGACCTGCGCGTTCCCGGCGAGCATTGCCAGGCGATCATGGACGGTCGTCACGTCGACGTCATCGAGATGGACGCCGCCTCGCACACCGGCATCGACGATATCAGAGAGATCATCGAGCAGGTGCGTTACCGCCCGGTCTCGGCGCGTTACAAAGTCTACATCATCGACGAAGTGCACATGCTCTCGACCCAGGCCTTCAACGGCCTGCTGAAGACGCTCGAAGAGCCGCCGGAGCATGTGAAGTTCATCTTCGCCACCACAGAAATCCGAAAAGTGCCGATCACGGTGCTGTCGCGCTGCCAGCGCTTCGACCTGCGCCGCATCAGCGCGTCCGATCTCGTCGGCCTGTTTTCGACGATCCTCGGCAAGGAAGGCGTATCCTTCGATCCGGAAGCGCTTGCGATGGTGGCCCGCGCTGCCGAAGGCTCGGCGCGCGACGGCCTGTCGCTGCTCGACCAGGCGATTGCCCATGGCGGCGGCGCTGTGGAAGTCGAAACCGTGCGTTCGATGCTCGGCCTTGCCGACCGCGCCCGCATCGTCGACCTCTTCGAGCACGTCGTCAAAGGCGATGTCGCCGCGGCCCTCAAGGAATTCACCGCACAATACGAGGCCGGCGCCAATCCGACGGTCGTATTGACCGACCTTGCCGATTTCACCCATCTTGTCACCCGGATGAAATACGTGCCGGAGGCGGTCAACGACCAGTCCTTGAGCGAGATCGAGCGCACCCGCGGTGCCGGCTTTGCCGAGAGCGTGGCGGTTACGGCGCTCTCGCGCATCTGGCAGATGCTCCTGAAGGGCATTCCAGAAGCCGAAAGCTCGTCGCGCCCGGCGGGTGCCGCCGAAATGGTGCTGATCCGCCTGGCGCATGCGGCACATCTGCCGGCGCCTGAAGAGGCCGCGCGGCGCTTGCTGGAACTTTCCGGCAATGAAGGCGGCGGCGCTCGCCCTGGCCCTTCAGGTGGCAACGGCGGCGGCGCACAGGCCCAGGCTTCCGTGTCCGTGTCGGCGCAGGCATCGCAGCCGCTGCCGGTGCAGCGCCCGACGAGCAATGGCGCGACCATGCTGCGCGCCGTCCCGGACGTGGCGCCCCAGGCGGTTGCCATTGGCCGCATCGAAGAACGCCCGGTGGCGGCGCCTGCGGCCAAGCCGCAGCCGTCGGTGCCGGTCAATTCGATCGCCGACATCGCCGATCTCTGCGCCAAGAACCGCGACATCAAGCTGAAGACGCTGGTGCGCGGCTTTCTGCGGCTCGTGCGGATCGAGCCCGGACGTCTCGACGTCAACGTCTCGGATGACGCGCCGAAGACGCTGCTTGGCGAAGTGGCCGTCAAGCTCAAGGAATGGACCGGCATCCACTGGATCGTCAGCTACAGCCGCGAGGCCGGTGAGCCGACGCTGATCGAGGCGGAACAGCGGGCGCAGGAGCAGCGCGTCAACGACGCGCGCCAGGACCCCGATGTCGCCGCCATTCTCGCCCGGTTCCCGGGCGCCAAGATCACCGACGTGCGCATTCGCGCCGTTGAAGAAGAGGCCGAGAGCCAGGCTCCGGCCACAGCCGAATCCGCCGACGGCGATATCGTCCCTGGCGACGACATCGAATAGTCCCGTCTGCGAGCAGAAACAGAAAGACAGGAGACGACGATGCGCGACATCATGGGGATGATGGGCAAGGTCAAGGAAATGCAGGCCAAGATGGAAAAGATGCAGGCGGAAATCGCCGCGCTCGAAGTCGACGGCACCTCCGGCGGTGGCCTCGTCACCGTTCGCCTCGACGGCAAGGGCACCCTCAAGAGCCTGAAGATCGATCCCTCGCTGTTCAAGGAAGACGACGTCGAGATCCTCGAAGACCTGATCGTCGCCGCCCACAAGGACGCCAAGGACAAGGCCGAAGCCGTGCAGGCGGAAAAGACCCGCGAACTGACCGCCGGCCTGCCGATTCCGCCCGGCATGAAGCTGCCCTTCTGATCGTCTCCAGGCAGTAGGTTCGGGAAGCAGGGCGGTCTGCCGCCCGCAGCATTTGCGCGCCGGTGGTGGTAGCCGCCGGGTACCGCGTCGACACCCGCCGCTTCGCGTGCGGGCGCTTCGAAGGCGATTCCGTTTCGGCGCGATATGGGCTAAAAGCGCCGCATGGCAAAACGAGTCACCGGCCCCGAAATCGAAAAACTCATCCAGCTCCTGGCGAAAGTGCCGGGGCTCGGACCGCGTTCGGCGCGCCGCGCCGCCCTGCATCTCGTCAAGAAGAAGGACCAGTTGCTGGGTCCGCTCGCCGACGCGATGGGCGAAGCGCACCGCAAGGTCCGCATCTGTTCCTGCTGCGGCAATGTCGATACGATCGATCCCTGCACCGTTTGTTCGGACGAGCGTCGCGACCACTCCGTGCTCATCGTTGTCGAGGACGTGTCCGATCTCTGGGCACTGGAACGCGCCGGCGCTATGAACGCCGCCTATCATGTGCTCGGCGGCACGCTCTCGCCGCTCGACGGCGTCGGCCCCGACGATCTCAACATAAAGGGTCTCGTCCAGCGCGTCGCCAATGGCGGCGTCCGCGAGCTGATCATCGCCGTCAATGCCACCGTCGAGGGCCAGACGACAGCGCACTACATCACCGACCAGCTCGAAGGCATGGAGGTGAAGATCACCCGGCTTGCCCATGGCGTGCCGGTCGGCGGCGAGCTCGACTATCTCGACGAAGGCACCTTGGCGGCTGCCCTTCGCGCCCGCACGTCGATCTGAGCGTCATTTCGGACGCTGCAATCCAACCGATGGGGAAGCCTTATGCTGAGACTTCTTTCACTGACGACCTTGCTGCTCTGTGGCTGGCTGGGGCTCGCGCAAGCCGCGACCAAAGCCGATGTCGAGGCGCAGTTTCGTACCTGGCTGCAGAATGATCTCTGGCCGGAGGCGAAGAAGGCCGGCATTTCCGCCGGATCTTTCAAGGCGGCGTTTTCCGACGTGAAGCTCAACTGGGACCTGCCGGATCTGGCGCCGCCCGGCTTCCCGAAGCCGAAGGAACAGAAGCAGAGCCAGGCGGAGTTTTCCTCGCCCGGAAACTACTTCTCGGAAAAGCGTCTGCAGGGGCTCGCCGCCACCGGCCGCAGCCTGGCTTCCACCCATGCGTCGACCCTGAAGAAGATCGAGCGCACCTATGGCGTGCCGGGCTCGGTGATCGTTGCCATCTGGGGCCGCGAATCCGGCTTCGGCCGCGCCAAGATCCCCTATCCGGTGGTCGATGTGCTCGCGACCAAGGCGTTTATGTCGACGCGGCCAGACCTGTTTCGCCGCGAGCTGATCGCGGCACTGCACATTCTCGACAGCGGCGATGTCGACGAGGCGGCGATGCGCGGCTCCTGGGCCGGCGCGATGGGTCAGCCGCAGTTCATGCCGTCGAGCTTCCTGCAATATGCCGTCGATTTCGATGGCGACGGCCGCCGCGACATCTGGAATTCGGTGCCAGACAGCCTGGCGTCGATCGCCAATTATCTGGTCAAGAAGGGCTGGCAGCGCGAGCGTGACTGGGGCTTCGAAGTATCGATTCCCGAAGCCGTCTCCTGTGCGCAGGAAGGGCCGGACCTCGCCCAGCCCCTGTCGAGTTGGGCGAACAAGGGGATCGTCAGGATTTCCGGCAAGGCCTTTCCGTCGCACGAATTGTCCGCATCTTCGATGATGCTGGTGCCCGCTGGTCGCCATGGGCCGGAGTTTATCGTCACGCCGAATTTCTACGTGCTCAAGGAATACAACAACTCCGACCTCTACGCGCTCTTCATCGGCAACCTCGCCGACCGCATTGCGACGGGCGGCGGCGCGTTCCGCGGCACCTGGGGCGACGTCGGCAACATGCTGCGCTCGGACGTTCTGAAGATGCAGAAGGCGCTGGTTGCCAAGGGTTACGACGTCGGCAAGGTCGATGGTCTCCCCGGCTACAAGACGCGCCGTTCGCTCGGCGACTGGCAGGCAAAGAGCGGCCTTGCCGCCACCTGCTTCCCCGATGCTTCGCTGAAGGCGAAGCTGCGGTAGAGCCAATTGCAGCCGGAGGCGCTGGTGCGCCGACTGCCGAAAAGAAAAGGCCCCGTCACCGGGGCCTTTTTCGTTGCATGGTCGAGATCGGCGCGAGGGCCGGCACAAGCTAGTGCATGTCCACATTCACCTGGCGCTTGTAGCGCTCGTAATGGGTCGGCACGATCGTCTGGCGCTCGATCATCCGGTGCACGCGCGGGGGTGCTTTGCCGCTATGCAGCGCCGTCAGCCTGTCGCCGACGGCCGCGTCCGCCTGGGTGCGCCGCTGGTTGTGACGCACATATTCAACCCAGGTCGGCACGTGGTAGGTCTCGGTCCAGGTGGTCGGGTTTTCGAGGTCGCGCATCAGCGCCCAGTGTCCGGCGCCGTCACGGATGCGGATGCGCCGCCGTTCCGCCATCGTCGTCAGGAATTCCGGGATATCGTCGTCGGCGATCTCGTAGTCGATCATGATGACGATCGGGCCGCTGCGCGGTTTCAGGTCCAGTTCGAGCGGCGGCTCGTTGAAGCGGTTCAGCGGATCGAGGTTGAGCGAGGTGAATTCCGGCAAGGGCAGGCGAAAACCGACCACGACGCCGGCGAACATCAGCAGACAGGAGCCCATCAACGCGTTGGCCGCGCCATATTGCTCGGCGGCCGTACCCCAGAGCCAGCTGCCGCCGGCAATGCCGCCGAAGGTCATGGTCTGGTAGAGCGAAAGGGCCCGGCCAACCACCCAGCGCGGCGTCGACAGCTGCACCGTGGTGTTGAACAGCGACAGCGCCAGCACCCAACAGGCGCCGGAGATGAGCAGCACGAGACAGCTCAGCCAGGCATAGGTGCTCCAGGCCGTGATCGCGGCGCTGGCGGCAAAGCCGGTGAAGGCGATGCGCACGATCGCCTCGCTCGAAAGCTTCTCGCGCAGGCGGGCGGAGAGCAGCGCCCCGCCGATCGCGCCAAGGCCGAAGGCGCCGAGCATCAGACCGTAGGTGAGCGGCCCACCCTGAACGAGGTCGCGGGCGACGAGCGGCAAAAGAGCGAGGATGGCGCTCGCCGAAAGGCCGAAAAGGAAGCCGCGCAAGAGAACCTTGCCGATGTTCGGCGACATCGCGACGTAGCGCAGGCCAGCCGAAATGGCGCGCCCCAGCGTCTCGCGCGGCAACGTGCTCGTCGGCACCTCGCGACGCCAGCGCACCAGCGCAAAGAGGATGGCGAAATAGCTGAGCGTATTGGCGAAGAAGGCAGCCGCCGCACCGAGCGCCGCGACGATGGCGCCGCCGATCGCCGGGCCGACGCTTCGGGTGATGTTGAAGCCCATGCTGTTGAGCGCGACCGCTGCCGGCAGGTCTTCGCGCGGAACCATGTCGCCGACCGACGCCTGCCAGGACGGGTTGTTGAGCGCCGTGCCGCAGCCGATGAGGAAGGTGAAGAGCAGGAGCAGCCAGGGCGTGATCAGCCCGACATAGGCACAGATCGTCAAGAGCGCCGAGACGAAGAGCATGAAACACTGCGCCACCAGCATGATCCGCCGCCGGTCGAAATTGTCGGCAAGCGCGCCAGAGACAAGCGAGAAAAGCATGATCGGCAGCGAGGTCGAAGCCTGCACCAGCGCCACCATGTTCGCCGACGAGGAAATGGAGGTCATCAGCCAGGCGGCCCCGACCGATTGAATGAGGCCGCCGAAATTGGAGGCGAGGCTCGCGATCCATATCGTGCGGAAGATATCGTGCTTGAAGGGGGCAAGCGGCGAAATACGGGTTGGCACCTCGTCTTCTCTCTTCGTTTCTTGATTGTCGTCTCGAAGCGGTTCGTCTCCTGTTATAGGCCCGACAACGCGAAGTGCCACCCGCTGAAACTGACCTTGTTGGCGAAGATGCTCGCCGGCGGTTCGTCCGGCCATTTGCGTCGGACGGCCCAATGCCTTGCAATTTGCGGCGATGGGGCGTATATGAGCCTCAAATTCTTGATCGGTAGATGAAGAGTGGGCCCGTCAGGACCCGCTCTTTTTTATTAGCCGGTCCGATGAGGAGATGATCGTTTGTCCGATACGACAACGGCTGAAAATGCAAATGAACCCCGCCTGATCACCGAAACCGGTCTCGACCAGCGCGTCGCCGACATCATCGAGCCGGTGATCGTGCCGATGGGCTACCAGCTCGTGCGCGTGCGCATGTCGGGCCAGAACGGCATGACGCTGCAGATCATGGCAGAGCGCACCGACGGCACCATGACCGTCGAGGACTGCGAAGAGATCTCCAAGGCCATTTCGCCGGTGCTCGATGTGGAAGATCCGATCGACAAGGCGTATCATCTCGAAGTGTCGTCGCCGGGCATCGACCGCCCGATGGTGCGCAAGTCCGACTTCTTCCGCTGGCAGGGTCACCTGCTGAAATGCGAGACGTCGGTTCTGGTCGATGGCCGCAAGCGATTCCGCGGCAAGATCGTTTCTGTCGATGACGACGGTTTCCGGCTTGAGCGCGACCAGGTGGCCTATGGCGAGGAGCCCGTCGTCGTGATCCCGTTCACCACGCTTTCCGAAGCGCGGCTGATCCTGACCGACGATCTGATCCGCGATGCGCTGACGGCCGACAAGAAGGCCAAGGCTGCGCGTGCCGCGAACGAGAATTTCGAAGACGAAGATTCACCTATTGAGGAATAAGTCGGGCGGAGCTTGAAAGCCCCCTGCAACCCAACGGAGACAAGACATGGCAGTCAGTGCTAACCGGCTCGAGCTTCTGCAGATCGCGGATGCTGTCGCGCGTGAAAAGGTGATCGACCGCGAGATCGTTCTGGCCGCGATGGCCGACGCGATCCAGAAGGCCGCCCGCTCGCGCTATGGGTCGGAATCGAACATTCGCGCCGACATCAACTCCAAGACTGGCGAAATCCGCCTGCAGCGTCTTCTGGAAGTGGTCGAGAAGGCTGACGACTACTCCACGCAGATCCCGCTCGAGCTTGCTCGCGATCGCAATCCGGACGCCAAGCTCGGTGACTTCATCGCCGACCCGCTGCCGCCGATGGATTTTGGCCGCATCGCCGCCCAGTCGGCCAAGCAGGTCATCGTGCAGAAGGTGCGTGAAGCCGAGCGCGACCGTCAGTTCGACGAGTTCAAGGATCGCGTCGGCGAGATCGTCAACGGCACGGTCAAGCGCGTCGAATACGGCAACGTCATCGTCGACCTCGGCCGTGGCGAAGGCATCATCCGTCGCGACGAGATGATCCCGCGCGAAAACATGCGCTACGGCGATCGCGTCCGCTCCTTCGTCTACGACGTTCGCCGCGAACAGCGCGGCCCGCAGATCTTCCTGTCGCGTACCCATCCGCAGTTCATGGTGAAGCTCTTCACCATGGAAGTGCCTGAAATTTACGACGGCATCATCCAGATCAAGTCGGTTGCCCGCGACCCGGGTTCGCGCGCCAAGATTGCGGTCGTCTCCAACGATAGCTCGATCGATCCGGTCGGCGCCTGCGTCGGTATGCGCGGTTCGCGCGTTCAGGCCGTCGTCGGCGAGTTGCAGGGCGAAAAGATCGACATCATTCCGTGGTCGCAGGATCCGGCATCGTTCATCGTCAACGCGCTGCAGCCGGCGGAAGTCGCCAAGGTCGTTCTCGACGAAGACGCCGAGCGCATCGAAGTGGTCGTTCCCGACGAGCAGCTGTCGCTCGCCATCGGCCGACGCGGCCAGAACGTTCGCCTCGCTTCGCAGCTGACCGGCTGGGATATCGACATCCTGACCGAGCAGGAAGAGAGCGAGCGCCGCCAGAAGGAATTCACCGAGCGCACCAACCTCTTCATGGATGCGCTCGACGTCGACGAAATGGTCGGTCAGGTGCTGGCTTCGGAAGGCTTTGCCGCCGTCGAGGAGCTCGCCTATGTCGATCTCGACGAAATTGCGTCGATCGACGGTTTCGACGACGAGACCGCCAACGAAATCCAGACCCGCGCTCGCGAGTACCTGGACCGGATCGAGGCGGAAATGGATGCCAAGCGCCGCGAACTCGGCGTTGCCGACGAACTGCGCTCAATCGACGGCCTGACGAGCCAGATGCTCGTTGCGCTGGGCGAAGAAGGCATCAAGACGGTCGAGGACTTTGCTGGTTGCGCCGCTGACGATCTCGTCGGCTGGAGCGAACGCAAGGACGGCGAGACCAAGCGTTTCGAAGGCACCTTCTCGAAGTTCGACGTCTCGCGCGCCGAAGCCGAAGCCATGATCGTTCAGGCCCGCCTCGCAGCTGGCTGGATCACGCAAGAGGACCTGGCAAGCGAAGAGGTCGAAGGTGAAGAGCCGATCGACGTTGCCGAAGGCGCCGAGCAGGACGCTTAAGGACGATGATCGCCTCTGATCATGCCGACAGCCTGCCTTCGGACGCCCTGCCCACGGATGGGGGGCCGAAGGATCGCAACGGCAGCACGCGGACCTGCATCGTCACCCGTGAAAGCGGTTCGCCAGACGAGTTGATCCGCTTCGTGGCTGGGCCAGACGGTCGCGTCGTTCCCGATCTGAAGCGTCAGCTTCCGGGGCGCGGCTGCTGGGTCAAGGCCGAGCGGACGCTGATTGAGAAGGCGGTGGCGAAGAAGTTCTTCGCCCGCGCCCTGAAGGCGGACGTCAAGGCCGACGCGACGCTCGCCGACGATGTCGACCGGCTGCTCGCCGAGCAGCTGGCCGGAATGATGAACATGGCGCGCAAGGCGGCCCAGTTCATCTCCGGCGCAACGAAGACGGAGCAGGCCGTCAGGGGACTGGCGGCACTCGCCGTGTTTCACGCGTCCGACGCTGCGGCCGACGGCGTGCGCAAGATAGACCAGGCCCGCAAGGCGATGAGCTTTGTGGCCGACGATGAAATGGAAATACCTTCGTTCCGTCCCTTCACCGGGGCGGAAATGGAGGGCCTTTTAGGAAGTAATGCTTTTATCCATGCCGCAGCGCTTGCAGGGCAGGCGGGTGAAGGTGTAGTGAAGCGCGCAATCATGCTCGAAAAGTACCGAGGATCCGTCCCGGTCCGGGCCGACGGCGGCGCTGGCAAGCCACAGCAATGACCCGCGTCACCGGCACAGTCTGGCATCGCGTACATTGTTTGAGACAATTTGGAAGACAGGGTCAGGTGATACGCATCCGGCCCTGATCGCTAGGAACGGAACGGAATGACCGACAACAACGACGACAAGACAGGCAGCGCAGCGGGCAAGAAGACGCTGACCCTGAAGCCCCACGGGGTTTCGCAGGGGACCGTGCGTCAGGACATGGGCCGTGGCCGCACCAAGGCGGTCGTGGTCGAAACCAAGAAACGCCCCTTCCACCGCCCCAAGGACGAGCGTCCGATCACACCGGTTGCTGCAGCTCCCGCTGCGCGCCCGGCCGATCAGCGCCCGGCTCAGCCGCAGCCTTCGGGTCGCCCGGCACCGCAGCCGCAGCAGCATTCGACGCGTCAGGAAGCCAACCAGGCCAATCGTCCGCGCGTCGGTGTCGTTCTGAACCAGCTATCCGCCGGTGAGATCGATGCGCGCCGCCGTGCTCTGGCCGAAGCCCAGATCCGGGACGCCGAAGAAGCGGTCATCCGCGCTGAGAACGAAGCACGCCGCAAGCGTGAGGAAGAAGCCCGTCTCCAGCAGGAGAAGGAAGAAGCCGCACGCCGCGCTGCCGAGGAAGCAGCCCGCGCGGCTGCCGAGCCCGAAGCCAAAGCCGAAGTTAAGGCCGCAGAGGTTGTTGAAGAGCGCCCCGTGGCTGCTCGCGCACCGGCTTCCACCGAGCGTCGCGTTGACAGCCGCCCGCAGGCCGGACGGCCCGCCGACCAGGCAGGTGGACTTCCGACCCCGGCTCCGGCCGGCGCACTGCGCGGCCGTAAGGTCGACAACGAAAAGGATGACGATCGTGGTCCGCGTCCCGGCGCAGGTCCGGCGCGCGGCAAGGTCGTGCGTCCCGAGCCTGCCAAGGTTCCGGCCCGCCCGAAGGGCGACGACGGCCGCCGCCAGGGCAAGCTGACACTGACCACCGCTGCCGACGAGGATAGCGGCCAGCGCGCCCGTTCGCTGTCGGCCATGCGTCGCCGCCAGGAGAAGTTCAAGCGCAGCCAGATGCAGGAAACCCGCGAGAAGATTTCGCGCGAAGTCATCCTGCCCGAGACCATCACCATTCAGGAGCTGTCGCAGCGCATGTCTGAGCGCGCCGTTGACGTCATCAAGTTCCTGATGAAGGAAGGTCAGATGATGAAGCCCGGCGATCTGATCGATGCCGACCTGGCCGAACTCATCGCCGGCGAATTCGGCCACACGGTCAAGCGCGTTTCGGAATCCGACGTCGAAGAGGGCATCTTCAACGTTTCGGACACGGACGAAGAAATGGAACCGCGTCCGCCGATCGTCACGATCATGGGTCACGTCGACCACGGTAAGACCTCGCTGCTCGATGCGATCCGCCACGCCAACGTGGTGGCCGGCGAAGCCGGTGGCATCACCCAGCACATCGGCGCCTACCAGGTCGAGCAGAACGGCAACAAGATCACCTTCATCGACACCCCCGGCCACGCGGCGTTCACCGCCATGCGTGCTCGCGGTGCCCAGGCGACCGACATCGCGATCCTGGTGGTTGCGGCTGACGACAGCGTGATGCCGCAGACGATCGAATCGATCAACCACGCCAAGGCGGCCGGTGTTCCGATCATCGTGGCGATCAACAAGGTCGACAAGCCGTCGGCAAATCCGCAGAAGGTTCGCACCGAACTGCTGCAGCACGAAGTCTTCGTCGAATCCATGGGCGGTGAAGTCCTCGACGTGGAAGTGTCCGCCAAGAACGGCACCAACCTCGACAAGCTGCTCGAAGCGATCCTGCTTCAGGCGGAAATCCTCGACCTGCGCGCCAATCCGAACCGGACGGCCGAAGGTACGGTCGTGGAAGCCGAGCTTGACCGCGGTCGCGGTGCGGTTGCCACCGTCCTCGTTCAGAAGGGCACGTTGCGTCCGGGTCAGATCATCGTCGCCGGTGATCAGTGGGGCCGTGTGCGCGCGCTCGTCAACGACAAGGGCGAACACGTCAAGGAAGCCGGTCCGTCCATGCCGGTCGAGGTTCTCGGCCTGTCCGGTACGCCGGCAGCCGGCGACAAGTTCGCCGTCGTCGAGAACGAAAGCCGTGCTCGCGAGATCTCCGAGTACCGCCAGCGTCTCGCCCGCGAGAAGCAGGTTGCCCGTCAGTCCGGCTCGCGCGGTTCGCTCGAGCAGATGATGACCCAGCTCCAGACCTCCGGTCTCAAGGAGTTCCCGCTGGTCATCAAGGGTGACGTGCAGGGTTCGATCGAAGCGATCGCCGGTGCTCTCGACAAGCTCGGAACCGACGAAGTGCGTGCGCGCATCGTGCATTCGGGTGCCGGCGGTATCACCGAGTCCGATATCTCGCTCGCCGAGGCATCGAACGCCGCGATCATCGGCTTCAACGTCCGCGCCAACTCGCAGGCCCGTTCGGCCGCCGAGCGTGCCGGCATCGAAATCCGCTACTACAACATCATCTACGATCTGGTAGATGACGTGAAGGCGGCGATGTCGGGCCTGCTCTCGCCAGAGCGTCGCGAAACCTTCCTCGGCAACGCCGAGATCCTGGAGGTGTTCAACATCACCAAGGTCGGCAAGGTCGCGGGTTGCCGCGTCACCGAAGGCAAGGTCGAGCGTGGCGTCGGTGTCCGTCTGGTTCGCGACAACGTCGTTATCCACGAAGGCAAGCTCAAGACCCTCAAGCGCTTCAAGGACGAAGTCTCGGAAGTCAATGTCGGTCAGGAATGCGGCATGGCCTTCGAGAACTACGAAGACATCCGCGCCGGCGATACGATCGAGTGCTTCCGCGTCGAGCATATCACCCGGACGCTCTAATGGGCCTGAAAGCCCGGCAAATCTGCACAACGGCGGCCCTGGCCGCTGTTGTGTCGTTTTGGTGGACGCCGGCCTTCGCGGAAGTCTGCGACAAGATCTATCCCGAATGGGATGGTCAGAAATTCTCGGTTCTCAACGAGGTGGCCGCTTTTCTGACCAATTGGGTCGGCCTGGCGGCGCTTTTCTGTCTCGTTACCGGTTCAGCGGTTTTGCGCCTTCGGGCGCTGCTTTGGGTCGGGAGCCTTCTCGGCGGCCTCCTCCTCCTGGTGGCCATTACGTCCTGGGGAGATGCCGCGCACCAGGTATGGCAGTCGGCCATCAATGAGGGTTGCGCACATCCGCAGTTCGAACTGATCCAACTGCTGTCCGCGCTCGTGTTGACCGCTACGGGCGTCTTTCTGGGACTGCGTCGAAGAAAGCGGGCGCAGGCAATCAGAGCTACCCGTGCCTGAGGCACGGAAGGTATATTACGCTGAAGAGTAAAACGGTTTGCCGCCCCGAGCGGGCGCAATACCTTGGAAAGCAACGACCATGAGCAAAGCCACATCCTCTGCCCCCTCACAGCGCATGCTGCGCGTCGGCGAACAGGTGCGCGCTGCCATCACCCAGGTTCTGCAACGCGGCGAGGTCCGCGATCCGGTGATCGAGAAGACCGTCATCGCGATTTCGGAAGTGCGCATGTCACCGGATCTGAAGATCGCCACGGCCTATGTCACGCCGCTTGGCGTGCCCAACCATGCCGAGGTCATCGACGCGCTCAACCGCAATGCCAAGTACATTCGCGGCCGCCTCGGCCCGCAGCTGCGACAGATGAAATACATGCCCGACGTTCGTTTCCGCGACGATACGAGCTTCGACAATTACAAGAAGATCGACGAGCTCTTGCGTTCGCCGGAAGTCAGCCGCGATCTCGACCAGACCAGCGAAGACGAAGAATAGTAGATTTCATGTCCAAACCGCGTAAGCCCAAGGGCCGCCCGATCTCGGGCTGGCTGATCCTCGACAAGCCGCTCGACTTCGGCTCCACCGAAGCTGTCTCGAAGATCAAGTGGCTGTTCAAGGCCCAGAAGGCCGGCCATGCCGGCACGCTCGATCCGCTGGCCTCCGGCATGTTGCCGATCGCGCTTGGCGATGCGACGAAGACCGTTCCTTACGTCATGGACGGCCGCAAGATCTACGAATTCACCGTCG
The DNA here is from genome assembly GCF_014851885.1 of Ensifer sp. ENS02. Lineage (NCBI taxonomy): Bacteria > Pseudomonadati > Pseudomonadota > Alphaproteobacteria > Hyphomicrobiales > Rhizobiaceae > Ensifer > Ensifer sp. ENS02. The sequence goes on from NZ_JACVAO010000003.1 coordinate 129,328, forward strand.
CCTGGGGCGAGGAACGCTCCACCGACGACCTCGAAGGCGAAGTAACCCATTCCTCGGCCGAACGGCCGAACGAAGAGGCAATCCGCGCGCTTCTGCCGAAATACACCGGCGTCATCAGCCAGGTGCCGCCGCAGTTCTCGGCGATCAAGATCGATGGCGAACGCGCCTATGATCTCGCCCGCGACGGCGAGACGGTCGAAATCCCGGCCCGCGAGGTCGAGGTCCACCGGCTGACTCTGCTGGGTGCCGCACCCAACCTGGCCCACTTCGAAATCGAATGCGGCAAGGGCACTTATGTGCGCTCGCTCGCCCGCGACATGGGCCGCGACCTCGGCTGTTTCGGCCACATCGCGTCGCTGCGCCGCACCTTCGTCGCGCCCTTCGGCGAAGAGGACATGGTGCCGCTTGCCGACCTGGTGGCGTTGGAAAAGATCGAGGACGACCAGGAACGTCTGGCGGCACTCGACGCCTATCTGATCGAGACCGGCGAGGCGCTTTCCAGCCTGCCGCACGTGCCTGTCAATGACGACCAGGCGCACCGTCTCAGGATGGGCAATCCCATTATCCTGCGCGGCCGCGACGCACCGCTGGCGACGCCTGAGGCCTATGCCACGGCGCGCGGCAAGCTGGTCGCGATCGGTGAGATCGCAGAGGGCGAATTCCGCCCCAAGCGCGTATTCGCGGGAAGCTAAGCACCCGGAACCATTTGCCTTTGCTTTATCCTTGACGCATGATCCCGGCATGGGTTCCCAGGCCATCCGAGGTGATTCCGTTTCCGTATCGCGTTTCGTTGCCGTTTGGCGGTTGCGCCGCTTGCGGCGGCGTGCGCCGAAGGCGTTGATGCCGCCGGCAGGGAACCGCAAGGGACGTTGCAGGTGACCGGTGTGACGGAGGAAGGAAAGCGCAGGGCAAGCGATGGCCTGGCGGCGATGGTTGATCGCGCCCGTCATCGGCTGACCCGCCCGTTCAGTTTCTATCTGACGTCGCTGCTGCTGGTCGCCATCGTTCCGGCCTTCATCTTTTCGCTGGTCGTGCTGAAGCGCAGCGTCGACGCGCAGGAACAGGTCATCACCTCGCTGCTGCAGGCCTCGACCGGATCGGTGACGCGCATCGTCGAGCGCGATATCGAGGGCATGTTGACGACGCTGAAGGTGCTGTCGACCTCGCGGGCGATCGAGGACGACAATTTGCAAGCCTTCTACGAGAGAGCCTCGACGGCGCTCGCGCAGACGGATTCCTATCTGATCGTCATCGATCGCAAGCACGAGCAGCGGCTTAACACCCGCGTCCCCTTCGGCACTCAGCTTGGCAAGGGGTCGGATGCGGACTCCATCGAGCGCGCCTTCACCAATAGCGGCGCGCCGCTCGTCTCCAACGTCTTCTTCGGCAAGACCGCCGGAAAATGGGTGTTCAACGTTTATCTGCCGGCAAAACTCTCGACCGGTGAGGAGTATCTGCTGGCGTTGACGCAAAACGCCGAGAACATGGCCAAGGCCGTCAACCGCGATACGCTGTCGCCTGGTTGGAACGCGGCCCTCGTCGACGGCGCGGGAAAGGTCATCATCTCCTCGGACGCGGCGGTCAAGGCCGGGGAGCCGTTCTTCCTCGACAAGGTTCCGGCGATCAGCATCGGCGTTCGCAACATCAAGGAGAACGGCACGGAGTACCGGGTGGCGACCGAATTCTCGGTGATCACCGGCTGGCGGATCATCGCCTGGGCACCGCGGGCGATCGTCGATGCTCCGGCCGTCTGGTCGTTCCTGTGGCTTTCGCTCGGCGGCATCATCTTTGCCGGCATCGCGATCGCCGGTTCGCTGGCAATCGCGCGGCTGTTGTCGCAGGGCGTCAAGCTCGTGGCGCAGGATGCCCGCCGCCTTGGCGCCGGCGAGCGGATCGAGCCGCGCCCGCATATGATCGCCGAGGTCGAACAGGTCTCGGCAGCTCTGGCCCGTGCGGCGGCCGCGCGCACCAAGGCGGAGAGCGAAATCCGTTTCTTGATGCGCGAGGTGGCGCACCGCTCGAAGAACCAGCTGACGGTGATCCAGTCCATGCTGAACCAGTCGGTCTATTCGGCCGAGAGTGCCGCTGATTTCGCCGACAGTTTCCGCAAGCGCATCGCCGGGCTCGCCCGCTCCACCGACCTTATGATCGCCAACGCCGCCCAAGGGGTCGATTTCCGGGAACTGGCCCAGAACCAGCTTCAGCCATTCACGCCTGACGATCCGAGGCGGGTGATCCTGTCCGGCCCGCCTTTGCGGCTCGAGACCCAGATCGCCCAGACACTCGGCATGGCGCTGCACGAGCTCGCGACCAATGCGACCAAATATGGCGCGCTCGCCAACACCTCAGGCGTCGTCAAGCTGAGCTGGTCGCTGGAGGATGAGGGCATTGCCATACGCTGGCGGGAGGAGGGGGCCGATCTCGCGGACAAGCCCTCAGATCCGATCCGCAAGGGGTTTGGCACGCTCGTGCTCGAACGCATGCTCGGCATGGCCCTGAATGCGGGGCTCGAGCGGATGATGCATGCCGACGGCATCGAGTGGCGGATCACCGTGCCGCGACCGGCCGAAGGGGATGACGCGCCATGACCTGCCGCCGTCACTTTTTCTCCCTCGATCGGGGCCGCACTCCTGCCGATCGCGGCCGAATGAAATCGCCGCCGGTGCACCCGTTCCCGACCGGCAATTGAGGTCTTCCGCCGGCCCTCCCGGGCGCCGGTCCATGACCCTTTCCTTTTTCATCCAATTCGTTTATAGGCACGCCAGCAAAAGGCGCATGCCCGTTGCATTCACGGCCGCAGCTGGACGACATCCCGGCTGACGGCGTCCCGAAATCCTCGAAATCGAAAGGATCATCCGATGTCGATTGCTGCAGAGCGTAAGGCTCAGCTCATCAAGGAATTTGCAACCGTTGAAGGCGACACCGGTTCTCCGGAAGTCCAGGTTGCTATCCTGACGGAACGGATCAACAACCTGACCGAACACTTCAAGGGCCACAAGAAGGATAACCATTCCCGCCGTGGTCTGCTCGCGATGGTTTCCAGCCGTCGTTCGCTCCTCGACTATCTGAAGAAGAAAGACGAAGCGCGCTACACCAAGCTGATCGGTGCCCTGGGCATCCGTCGCTAAGCGACTTATCCGGCGGGTCTTTGCGGCCCGCCGGCTTTTTTATGGAGCGTTGAACGCTCGACGATTAAACTCTCCAGCCGCATAGGAAACGTGGCTAAACGAGAGAATCCAGCGAGCCGGATGGGCCGGTATCGCGGATCAACCGATGGCCCGTCATGGGGCAGGATTGCAGGATGCTTCGGCCCCTGCTTGCCGGAAACGTCGCTGAAAGCGGATGGTCGGGCAAAGCGGAAAACAGCCGATTAAAGCGTGAAGCCTCCCGTTGTCTTGCCCGTGATGCGCCATTTCATGCGGCCCTTCGACCGCCCGCGCTGTAACAGCCGCGGAGAGGTCCGCCGCACACGAAGGACAGAACATGTTCGATACCCACAAGGTTGAAATCGAATGGGCTGGGCGTCCGCTCAAGCTCGAAACCGGCAAGATCGCCCGTCAGGCTGACGGCGCCGTTCTCGCCACCTACGGCGAAACCGTCGTTCTCGCCACCGTCGTTTCGGCCAAGTCGCCGAAGCCGGGCCAGGACTTCTTCCCGCTGACCGTCAACTACCAGGAAAAGACCTACGCCGCCGGCAAGATCCCGGGTGGCTACTTCAAGCGCGAAGGTCGTCCGAGCGAAAACGAAACGCTCGTCTCGCGCCTGATCGACCGTCCGATCCGTCCGCTCTTCCCCGATGGCTACAAGAACGACACCCAGGTCATCGTCACGGTCATGCAGCATGACCTCGAAAACAACCCCGACGTCCTGTCGATGGTCGCCGCTTCTGCAGCGCTGACGCTGTCGGGCATCCCCTTCATGGGCCCGATCGGTGGCGCGCGCGTCGGCTACATCAACGGCCAGTACGTTCTGAACCCGCATCTCGACGAGATGGACGAATCGACCCTCGACCTCGTCGTCGCCGGTACCCAGGAAGCGGTGCTGATGGTCGAATCCGAAGCCAAGGAACTGCCGGAAGACGTTATGCTCGGCGCCGTCGTCTTCGGTCAGAAGGGCTTCCAGCCGGTCATCGACGCCATCATCAAGCTCGCTGAAGTCGCTGCCAAGGAGCCGCGCGAATTCGAAGCCGAAGATCATTCCGCTCTCGAAAACGCCATGCTCTCGCTTGCCGAAGACGAGCTGCGCAACGCCTACAAGATCACCGAGAAGGCTGCCCGTTACACTGCCGTCGACGCCGTCAAGGCCAAGGTGAAGGCGCACTTCCTGCCTGAGGGCATCGAGAACCCGGCCCATTCGGCCGAAGAAATCGGCGCCGTCTTCAAGCACCTGCAGGCCAAGATCGTTCGCTGGAACATCCTCGACACCAAGAGCCGCATCGACGGCCGCGATCTGGAAACCGTTCGCCCGATCGTGTCGGAAGTCGGCGTTCTGCCGCGCACCCACGGTTCGGCGCTGTTCACCCGCGGTGAAACGCAGGCGATCGTCGTTGCCACGCTCGGCACCGGCGAAGACGAACAGTACGTCGACAGCCTGACCGGCATGTACAAAGAACGCTTCATGCTGCACTACAACTTCCCGCCCTTCTCGGTCGGCGAAACCGGCCGCATGGGCTCCCCGGGCCGCCGCGAAATCGGTCACGGCAAGCTCGCCTGGCGCGCTATCCGCCCGATGCTCCCGGAAGCCGAGCAGTTCCCCTACACGCTGCGCGTCGTTTCCGAGATCACCGAGTCCAACGGCTCGTCCTCGATGGCCACCGTCTGCGGCACCTCGCTCGCTCTCATGGACGCCGGCGTTCCGCTCGCAAAGCCGGTTGCCGGTATCGCCATGGGCCTGATCAAGGAAGATGAGCGCTTCGCCGTTCTCTCCGACATTCTCGGCGACGAAGACCACCTCGGCGACATGGACTTCAAGGTTGCCGGTACCGACGCCGGCATCACCTCGCTCCAGATGGACATCAAGATCGAGGGCATCACCGAAGAGATCATGGGCATCGCGCTCAACCAGGCCAAGGGCGGCCGTCTCCACATCCTCGGCGAAATGGCCAAGGCCATTTCCGAAAGCCGTGGCCAGCTCGGTGAGTTCGCCCCGCGCATCGAAGTCATGAACATTCCGGTCGACAAGATCCGCGAAGTCATCGGTTCGGGTGGCAAGGTCATCCGCGAAATCGTCGAAAAGACCGGCGCCAAGATCAACATCGAAGACGACGGCACCGTGAAGATCGCCTCCTCGTCCGGCAAGGAAATCGAAGCGGCCCGCAAGTGGATCCACTCGATCGTCGCCGAGCCGGAAGTCGGCCAGGTCTACGAAGGTACCGTTGTGAAGACCGCCGACTTCGGCGCCTTCGTCAACTTCTTCGGCGCCCGTGACGGTCTCGTCCACATCTCGCAGCTCGCCTCCGAGCGCGTCGCCAAGACGACCGACGTCGTCAAGGAAGGCGACAAGGTTTGGGTCAAGCTCATGGGCTTCGACGAGCGCGGCAAGGTTCGCCTGTCGATGAAGGTCGTCGACCAGGCCACCGGCAAGGAAATCGTTGCCGAAAAGTCTGAAAAGAAGGGCGACGGCGAAGCCGCTGAATAAGCGCGCTTCACCCGAATGCATTCGGGGCGCGGGGCGGATCGCTCCGCGCCCCTTTCTTGTAGGAAGATGACGGATAGACCGATGAGCCGAGATTCGTTGAAGACCCTGTTTTACCCGTTCGACAGCGGCGTGATCGACCCGCCGGGCGAGGGCGAGCGCGTGCTGTTCCTCGGCGCCGAGGCGGGCTACAGGCTGCCGCAGGGCTTCGAGGCGTCGATCTCGGCGGTGCAGCCGCTGCGGCCGCTCTATCGCGCCCTGGAAGCCGCCCGCGCCGACGTGGCGCCTGAAATCACCGGCGAGGACTACGACGTCACGCTGATCCTCTGCGGCAAGCACAAGGGCGAGAACGAAGACCGGATCGCCGAGGCGCTGAAGCGCACGCGCGAGGGCGGTCTGATCGTCGTTGCCGGCGGCAAGGAAGACGGCATCCAGTCGCTGAAGAAGCGCATCGCCAAGTTCGAATGGGACGGCGACCATCTGCCGAAGTATCACGGCGTCGCCTTCTGGTTCACCCGCCCGGAAGATGTCACCGACGCAGTGCAAAAGCTTGCCAAGGTGCCGGTACGCGTCGACGGTCTGTTCGAGGCCTCGCCTGGCATGTTCTCGCACGACCGCATCGATGCGGGCTCCGAGCTGCTGGCGTCGCGTCTGCCGAACGATTTCCATGGCCACGCCGCCGATTTCGGCGCTGGCTGGGGCTATCTCGCAGCCAAGCTTGCTGAAGCTTCACCGGGTACCAAGGGGGTCGATCTCTTCGAGGCCGATCACGAGGCGCTCGAGGCGGCCCGCGTCAACATGATGGCGAACGCGCCGCGCATGCCGGCCCGTTTCTACTGGTTCGACCTGACGAGCGAAGAGCCGCGCGACAAATACGACCTCATCGTCATGAACCCGCCCTTCCATGAAGGCCACGCGGCTGAGCCGTCGCTCGGCGTCGCCATCATCAAGACGGCGCTGAAGGCGCTGAAGCAGGGTGGCAAGCTGATGATGGTCGCCAATCGTGGCCTTCCCTACGAGCAGGTGCTGGCGGAAAATTCCAAGGAATATGGCGAGACCTGCCGCAACGCCCGATTCAAGGTGCTCTGGGCCAAGCGCTGAGACGCCGCAGGACGCATTTTGCGCCATCCGAGAATGGAAAAAGCCGGGCAGATGACCCGGCTTTTTTGCATCTGGCTGCAAGTCAGACTTAGCCCGTTGCCTTCGTCGCAGATCCGGCTCACCATGTGCCCGGTTTTACTGCCGGAGGATGAGTTCCATGACGTCGGGAGTGAACAGGCCGCCCTTGAGCGAGGATGCGGCCGAAGCTATTGCCAAGGACATCAAGCAGGGCGAGGGACATGGCGCGACCTCCGAGGTGCCCATGTCGTTCTTGCAGAGCCTCTATCGCTCGCCGCTTGACCCGGCACGCCGGACCCATACGGGCTTCGTCGTACTGGCGGTCATCGTGGCTCTGCTCGTGCTGTTCGTCCTGATTTGAGCTTGCCGGCAAAAGGCAGGCGGACCGGCGCGCGCCTCAACCGCGCCTTCTCGCGACGACCAATACCGCCGCAAGGATGGCGCAGAGCAGGCCGAGTGACAACGGCAACCCGTGGTGTCCCGTCACTTGCATGACAAGTCCCGTTGCTGGCGAGCCAACCATGCCGCCAAGGCCCCAGGCGAAGGCAAAGGTGGCGTTGCCGGCGATCAGGGTCAGGCCGCTGAACCGCTCGCCGAGCTGGATCAGCGACAGGGTATAGATCCCGAACGTCACCCCGCCCCAGACGAAAACAAGCGGCCAGATGAGCCAGCTTTCGAACAGCCATGGCAGCAGCAGGCAGCCGGCCAGGGAGGAAAGCACGCAGAACAGCATCGTCTGCGTCGATCCCCAGCGTTCGGAGAGGCGCCCGAGCAGGATCTGCAACGACGCGTTGCCGGCAATGAAGCAGGTGATGAGCGGCGCGACGCGCTCCTCATTGCTGGCAAGCGCTGCGCCATAGACCGCAAGCAGCGAAAGCAGGGTTTGCTCGAAGGCCGCAGCCGTTGCGACCGCAAACAGCAGCAAAGGCGCTAGCGCGAAAAACCCGGCGACGGAGGTTGCTTCCCCATCCTGCGGCATCTCCGGCAGGCGCGACACCAGGGCAAGCAAGATCAGGCCGCAGGCGACAAAGGCCACGATGCCGATCAGGAACGGCGACCAGCCCGCCGTTCCGACCATCCCGAGCGACAGTGGCCCTATGGCGAAACCGGCTGAAACGACGGAGGAATAGAGACCCATGATGCGGCCCCGGCGGGACGCGGGCGTAATGGCCACCAGCCAGGTCTCGCTGATCACGGAAAGCGGATTGGCGAAGACGCCTAGCAGAAAGCGAAGCGGCATCCAGGCCCAGACGTCGTCAGTCCACGCAATGGCGGCAAGCGTGCTGGCGGCCAGCACCGAACAGAGGATCGCGAGCCGGGCACCGCCCAGCCGCCGCGAAAGCATCGGGATCAGAGGCGCCGACAGGATGAACCCCAGCGGCGTCATGGCCGCCGACAGGCCGATCAGGGCGGGTGCGGTCCGCTGCCGCTCCAGGATGAAGCTGAGCAGCGGATAGGTGAGCCCTTGCGCCACCGCAAAGACGGTAACGGTGGCGATGATACCCGCCATCGCCGCCCAGGGGGCTTGATCCTCGCGGAACGTCGTGATCACCTCGCCAAGGGTCGGCGCTGGTGGCGGTCGCTGGTCCGATGTCATTGCGCGGCTCACCTCAAAGCACTTGCCAGAAGGGCCTGGCGAGCTCCTCCTCGACTTGACGTCGCGTCAGGCCGATATCGTCGATCAGATGCGGATCGCCCTTGAGCTTTCGATCGAGCTCTAGGTGAAATTGGTTCCGTTCACGCCAGGCGGCGACCATCCGTTTCAGCGTCTCGACAGGGGAATGCGAACGCGTCGGGCTCCTCGCGGCCTGAGGCGATGCAATGGGAAAGGGGGCGTTGTTCATGACAACCTCGCTATCGGCTTTGAGGGTCGGGGGGACCCTCGATCTGAAGGAGGTTGGATTCTGCGGAATAGGATCGGCGCCGTACTTAAGCCCTTCCAAAAAGTTCTCAAAAACTTCCAAACGGGCTATAGATCGCCGCATGCAGGATACACGGTTTGCCTTTGGTCCGTTCGTGCTTGATCCGGGTGCGGGAACGCTCCTGCGGAACGATGATCCGGTTGCGGTCGGGCATCGCGGCGTGAAGCTGCTTGCGGCGCTCGTGGAAAGGCCGGGCGAAATCCTCGCCAAGACCGAGCTGATGGACGCGGCCTGGCCTGGTACGGCCGTCGAGGAAGGCAATCTCACCGTACAGATCGCACAGCTCAGGAAGCTGCTCGGCCGGGCTGCCGACGGCGGCGAGTGGATTTCAACGGTTCCGCGCATCGGCTACCGTTTCATGGGCAGTATCGAGAGGCTGGCAGGCGGGCGAAAGCCGCTGCCGTTGCCGGGCCGGCCTTCGATCGCGGTGCTGCCCTTCGTCAATCTCAGCAACGATCCCGATCAGGATTCCTTCGCGGACGGGCTGACGGAGGATCTGATCACCGATCTCTCCCGGAGCGGTGGTCTGTTCGTCATCGCCCGCAATTCCACCTTTGCCTACAAGGGCAGGGCGATGGATGTACGCGCGATCGCCGAAGACCTCGGCGTGCGCTACCTCCTGGAAGGAAGCGCAAGGCGCGCCTCCGGACGCGTACGCATCAACGCCCAGCTGGTCGATGCGCTGAGCGGAGAGCACCTCTGGGCAGAACGCTTCGACCGCAACCTGGAAGACATCTTTGCCGTTCAGGACGAGGTGACGGCCAAGATCGTCGAGGCGTTGCTCGGTCGGCTGCGCACCCCGCCGTCACGCAATCGCCCCAGGAGCCTCGAGGCCTATGATCTCTGCGTTCGGGCGCGCAAGCTGATCGACGATTCGCCGCAGACCGCCCGGGAAGCGCATCTGATGCTCACTCGCGCCGTTTCGCTCGACCCTGATTATGCCGAGGCCTATCGCTGGCTCGCCATGAACCACTGGATGGGGTGGGTGCACTGGGGCGAGCCAATCGTACCGACCCGCGGCATCGCCCTGGATCTGGCGCGCAAAGCCGTCGCGATCGATCCCAACGACGCCGGTTGCCGCTGGGTGCTGGCCAATCTGCTTGCCTATGAGCGCAACTTCGCCGAGGCCGACGCGGAATTTGCCAGGGCCATCGAGCTTGACCCGAACGAAGCCGACACCTGGGCGACATTGTCCGACATCACGATCCTGGCAGGCCGGGTCGAGGAAGGGCTGGAGCACATTCGCAAGGCGTTCCGGCTGAACCCCTATCCGGCAAGCTGGTACTATCTGACTCTCGGCCAGGCGCAGTATGCGGCCGGAGACTACGAAGCCGCGGTCGAGACGCTGCGCAAGGACGAGACCTACCGCACCAGCTCGCGTCGCTTCCTGGCGGCGAGCCTCGCGCAATTGGGGCGGTTCGACGAGGCACGCGCCGAGGTCGACCTGTTCCTCGTCGCCAACCCGCATTTCACGACCGGTTTCTGGGCGACGACCGAGCCGTTTCGTGACGCAGCGACGCTCGCGCACTTCGTGGACGGATTCCACAAGGCCGGCCTTCCGGACTGATGTTGTCTCGGGCCGTCGGGCCCTGTCGACCTAAAAAAAAGAGACCCCGGCGAGGTGTCTCGCCGGGGTTTTCTATAGAAGCTGGGTCGTCAGTCAGCGGCTTTGCCGCTGCCGTCACTCTGCGTCGGCGGTCCTGAGCGCATCGAGTGCCGGCATCGACGTAATGTTGTAGCCGGAATCGACATAGTGGATTTCGCCGGTCACGCCGCGCGAAAGGTCCGAAAGAAGGTAGAGGGCCGAGCTGCCGACATCGTCGATCGTGACAGTGCGGCGCAGCGGCGAGTTCTTCTGCTGCCAGGACAGCATCGCCCGGGCGTCGGAAATGCCGGCGCCGGCAAGCGTGCGGATCGGGCCCGCCGAGATCGCGTTGACGCGAATGCCGCGAACGCCATAGTCGGCGGCGAGATAGCGCACCGACGCCTCGAGCGCTGCCTTGGCGACACCCATGACGTTGTAGTTCGGCATGACGCGCATCGAGCCGCCATAGGTGAGCGTCAGCATCGAGCCGCCCTCATCCATCAGTTCGGCAGCCCGCTTGGCGATCTCGGTGAAGGAGAAGCAGGAGATCACCATCGTGCGGCTGAAGTTGTCGCGCGAGGTGTCGGCGTAGAGGCCCTTCAGCTCGTTCTTGTCCGAAAAGCCGATGGCATGAACGATGAAGTCGAGCTTGCCCCAGCGTTCCTTGATCGCATCGATGACCGCATCGACAGACGCAATGTCTTCGACATCGCAAGGAAGCAGGAAGTCGGAACCGAGCTCGGCCGCCAGCGGCTTGACGCGCTTACCCAGCGCCTCGCCCTGAAAGGTGAAGGCCAGTTCCGCGCCTTGCGCTGCAAGCGCCTTGGAGATGCCCCAGGCAATAGAATGGTTGTTGGCCACACCCATGATGAGGCCACGCTTTCCAGTCATCAGTCCCGTCATGGTGTTATCCGTTGTAGCGCTGGAAGACGAGCGTTGCGTTGGTGCCGCCGAAGCCGAAGGAGTTCGAAAGAACCGTATCGATCTTGGCATTGTCGATGCGCTTGCGAACGATCGGAACGCCATCGAATTCCGGATCGAGCTCGCTGATATGCGCGCTTTCGCCGATGAAGCCCGCCTGCATCATCAACAGGCCGTAGATCGATTCCTGCACGCCGGCCGCACCGAGCGAGTGACCCGTGAGCGACTTGGTCGACTGGATGTGCGGCATCTTGCTGCCGAACACTTCGCGGATCGCGCCGATTTCCTTGCTGTCGCCAACCGGGGTGGAGGTGCCGTGGGTGTTGATGTAGTCGACCTCGCCCTTCACGGTCGAGAGCGCCTGACGCATGCAGCGGATTGCGCCTTCGCCCGACGGAGCCACCATGTCGTAGCCGTCGGAGGTGGCGCCGTAGCCGACGATTTCGGCGTAGATCTTCGCGCCGCGGGCCTTGGCGTGCTCCAGTTCTTCGAGAACGAGAACGCCTGCGCCACCGGCAATAACGAAGCCGTCGCGGTTGGCGTCATAGGCGCGCGAAGCCGTCGCCGGCGTTTCGTTGTACTTCGACGACATGGCGCCCATGGCGTCGAACAGGTTGGACATGGTCCAGTCGAGGTCTTCGTGACCCCCGGCAAACATCACGTCCTGTTTGCCCCACTGGATCATCTCGGCGGCGTTGCCGATGCAATGGGCCGAGGTCGAGCAGGCCGACGAGATCGAGTAGTTGACGCCGTGGATCTGGAACCAGGTGGCAAGCGTCGCCGACGCCGTCGAAGACATCGCCTTGGGAACGGCGAACGGGCCGATGCGCTTCGGGCTGACGTTCTTGCGGGTGATGTCGGCCGCTTCAACGATGGTGCGGGTGGACGGTCCGCCCGAGCCCATAATGATACCGGTACGCTCGTTGCGGGCGATGACGGCTTCTTCCAGACCGGAGTCGGCGATCGCCTGCTTCATCGCCACGTGGTTCCAGGCGCCGCCCTGAGACAGGAAGCGCATGGCACGGCGATCGACGAGTTCGGTCGGATCGAGCGACGGCGCGCCCCAGACCTGGCACTTGAAGCCATTCTCGGCGAAATCGGGAGAAAACGTGATGCCCGACTTGGCATCGCGCAACGACGCCGTAACTTCGTCTGCATTGTTCCCGATCGAGGAAACGATGCCGAGGCCCGTGACAACAACCCGTCTCATGGTACTGACCTTTTCTTTATTTCGTTGGCTGCGGAAAGGCCTGAATTTTACTCGGCCTTATCCTTCGACAGGCCGACGCGGAGGTCGGTTGCCTGATAGATAGTCTCGCCATCGGCTTTCAGCCAGCCGTCGGCCGTGCCGAGCACGAGCCGTCCGCGCATGACGCGCTTGAAGTCGATGCCGTACTCGAGAAGCTTGGTATGGGGACGCACCATGCCCTTGAACTTCACTTCGCCGGTGGAAAGCGCCATGCCGCGGCCGGGCTCGCCGAGCCAGCCGAGGTAAAAACCGGTCAGCTGCCACATGCCATCGAGGCCGAGGCAGCCGGGCATGATCGGGTTGCCCTGGAAGTGGCAGGGAAAATACCAGTCGTCCGGCCGCACGTCGTACTCGGCGCGCAGGTAACCCTTGTCGAAGGCGCCGCCGGTCTCGGAGATTTCGGTGATGCGGTGGACCATCAGCATCGGCGGCAGCGGCAGCTGGGCATTGCCGGGGCCAAACAACTCACCACGGCCGCAGGCCAGGATTTCCTCATAGCTGAAGCTGGATTGTCTGGTCGTCATGAATAGATGTTTCCCCGCGTAACAAATTGTGTTGTCCGACCTGCTTTAGAGCAAGTTCGGCTTGAAATGAAGCGTGGCGACCCGGATCTTGCGGTTTTCCGTCCGGTCTCCATCGCTTCTGATGGCGATTTCACTCCGCCGTCGCTTACAGGATCAATGTGGGCGCGACCAGAGTTAATTGCCAGCATTCCCCGAGTTTGACCGGTTTTTCGGGCTTTGCAACGCCTGTCAGGGCTGGAATCTATTGAAAGGCGAGGACGTAAAAGTTATATCGCGGAGGAAGTATTGTGAATTTCGCCGGGATACATGGAACGACCCTTGATGACGAAAGCAACAGAAGTGAGTTCGGAAGAAAGGCTACGCCACTCAGGCCTGCGTCCGACCCGTCAACGCGTTGCCCTCGCCGATCTGATCTTTGCCAAGGGTGATCGCCACCTGACCGTCGAAGAACTGCACGAAGAGGCCGTCATGGCCGGCGTGCCAGTGTCGCTGGCGACCGTCTACAACACGCTGCACCAGTTTACCGAAGCCGGCATGATCCGCGTGCTGGCGGTGGAAAGCGCCAAGACCTATTTCGACACCAACGTGTCGGACCATCATCACTTCTTCGTCGAGGGCCAGAACGAGGTTCTCGATATTCCGGTCAGCAACATCCACATCGACAATCTGCCGGAACCGCCCGAGGGCATGGAGATCGCCCATGTCGACGTGGTCATTCGTCTGCGCCGTAAAAACGACCGCTGATCCGGCGGCCACCGTCATGGTGGCCGCGATGGCGATCGATCGCCGCTATTCCGTCACCGTCAGATTGGCGCGCATGCCGGCCTCGTAGTGTCCTTTGATGTTGCAAAGGAGCACGTAGCTGCCCGGCGCGAGCTTGGCTTTCAGCTGGCCGTCGGCTCCGGGCTTCAGCTCGGAAACCTCGCCGAGGCTCTTGAGCTGCTTTTCGTCGACCCGATGCTTGGCCGCGATGAGATTGATCTTCTGGTCGGCTGATTTCAGCTTCACCAGCACCATCTCGTGCTCTTCCGTCATGGCGTCGTTGTGCACCAGGAAGACAGTCTCTCCGGCCTTTATCGTCGACTGGTCGAGTGTCAGTGTCATCGGGCCGCCCGCTTCACCACCTTCGACGACCTTGACGGTCGTGGCGGCAAATGCCGGCGAGGCCATGCAAAGAAGGGCGAGTGCGGCAAGCTTGTTGCTGAAGAAACGCATGCGGTATCCCTTTCGCTGAAGCCGCCCGGGTGGCGGCCGACACCGCATCAACTACGATACCGGCGCTGTCCGCCGCCTGTCATAGGCACGCACGTGCGAAAGGCTCACATCACGTCGTCCGGATCGCGGCCCGGCAGCGCCTTGCCGGTCGGCAGCGTCCATCCGAACTTGAGCGCACCGGCACGCACGGCAAAGGCCGAGGCCACGCCGAGCGTTGAGGCGGCCACAAGTGGTAGTCCCGCCATCGTCGCCAGCACGTAGGCACTGGCACCGATCAGCGCTGCCGTCACATAGACTTCCGGCCGCAGCAGCACCGAGGGTTCTCCGGCCAGCAGATCGCGAAGCACGCCGCCGAACGTCGCCGTCAGCATGCCGGTAACGAGCGCGACGCTCGGCGACCCCGTCGCTGCATAGCCTTTCGCCGCACCCATCACGCAATAGGCCGACAGCCCGATCGCATCGAGCCAGACGAGGACCCGGTAGCGGGAATCGAAGAGATGGGCGGTGAAGAACAGGAGAACGGCGACCGTCGCGCAGACCAGAAGATAGGTCGGATTGGTGACCCAGAAGACGGGCGTTGCGCCGAGCACGACGTCACGCATCGTGCCGCCGCCGATGCCGGTGACCGAGGCCAGGAACAGATAGCCGATGATGTCGAGTTGCTTGCGCGAGGCCGACAGCGCCCCGGTTGCGGCAAACACGGCCACACCGGCATAGTCGAGGATTTCGAGGATCGGCATGGGCGCTCCGTTTCAGCCCGATTGGCTCCCGCAGATCATTAGCGCACCGTCGGGATGAAGTCAGGAGGCGCGCTGCCATTTGCTGCACTGGGGCGTGTCATGGTCGTCTAGCTCGGCAGCACCGTCTGAGTGCGGCCGAGCAGGTAATAGGCGACGAGCCCGGTCCATTCCTTGGCGGCCGTCGTTGTCAGCTGCGCGTTCAGTGAGGGCTGGGTGAAATCGAAGCCAAGCCGCACCTTGCCGCTGGTGCGGTAGTCGGTCGGCCAGGGCAGGACGTCGATGTCGTTGGCGCGGAACAGCCCGACGGAGCGCGGCATGTGATACGCCGAGGTGACGAGCGCACATTGCGTCAGCCCGTTTGCCGCCAGAAGATCCTTGGTGTAGCGCGCGTTCTCGAAGGTGGTGCGCGAATCTTCCTCGCGGATCACCCGATCGGCCGCAATGCCGAAGATGTCGAAGAACGCCTTCGAGGCCAGCGCATCGCCCTCGTAGGCGCCGCTGATCGAGCCATCGCCGCCGGAGACGAGGATTCGTGCTTCGGGATAGCGCTTGGCGAGGCTCGCTGTCTCGATGAAGCGGTCTGCTGCCTGGTTGAGCTCCGTGCCGCCGCGGCTTGCCATGACTTCGTTTTCGAAGGCGCCGCCGAGCACAATGATGCAGGAAAGCGCTGTCGGCGGCGTCGGGCGCACAAATCGATCCTCAAGCGCTTGCAGGGCATAGGGGCCAGCGGTGGTGAACAGGCTGACGAAAAGAACCAGCGCGCCCAGGCTGCCGAGAACGGCGCCGATGCGTCGCCAGCCGATGGCCGTCGCAAGCAGCCCGGCGATGACGGCGAGCAGCGAGAACGACAGCGGCTGCACAATGAGCCAGAAGATTTTCGAGATCAGAAACATGGCACCAGCTTCTGCGTTCCGCTGCTTAACAAATCATGAATGCATGGCGCGCGGCCGGATGTTGCGCGCGAAACGGCTGTTCGCGTTCGCGCAAGGTAACGCATGCACCATGTTCATCCGAACGTTGCGTGGGCGGCCCCGGCCACCACTTTCATTTGAAGCCGAAAGGAGTATCATCCGCGAGATGACCACGATAGCCGGCTTCCGATCGCAGCTGTTTCGTGCCGCCAACGAGGTCCATGACCTCACCCCGGTGCAGGCACAGCGTTTGCTTGAAGGCGCAGTGGCGCTGATCCGCTGCATGCGCGAGCAGACGGGCATGGAACCGAACACCGAAGCGCCGGACGTGACCAACATCCTGCTGGACATTGCCGGTTCCATACCCAAACGGTCCGAGCGCGAAATCCGCAATGCTCTGCTCGAATCCGCCGACATCATCCGGTTGCTGACGATGATCCTGGATTCGCTGGACGAAATGGCCGCGAACGAGGGTCCCTGAGGACTGGGTACTGATCAATCGAAGGAAGGTTTTGGTGGAGCTAAGCGGGATCGAACCGCTGACCTCTTGCATGCCATGCAAGCGCTCTCCCAGCTGAGCTATAGCCCCATATCGGGTTCCGGCTAGGCCGGTCCGGGAAGTTCGTCGAGCTGTTGTGCTCGGCGAGTGGCGGCTTATTACTTCCCCTTTTTGAGGATGGCAAGCCGAAAAATGCGTGGCCCGTGGATTTATTTTTTGTCCGGGCCGTTTTTCTCCCGTCCGGGCCACTTTGGCCGAGGACGGGAGCATTTCTTTGTCATTTGAAGCGCTTAGACGTCTTCTTCGTCGTCCGACACGCCAATGAGGTCGCTCATGTCGTCGTCATCGTCTTCGTCGTCGGTCTGCAGGAAGGTGTCGTCATCGTCGTCGCCGTCGATTTCGACGTCGTCGTCGCCGAGATCCGGCAGGTCGTCGCCGCCCGCTGCCTCATCATCGGCATCCTCGAGCGAAACGAGTTCGACTTCGGTGTTCTCTGCGTCGACTTCCGTTACCTCTTCTTCTTCTTCCTTCTCGAGCACCTTGGCGACCGAGGTTTCTTCGAAGAAGGACAGCGGATAGGACTTGCCGGTGTAAGGCGAAACGATCGGATCACTGTTCAGATCGTAGAATTTGCGCCCCGTTTCCGGGTCGATGCGCTTTGTTCCAAGTTCCGGTTTTGCCACAGTCAAAGCCTCTTGAATGGCCGGCCGAGCCGGCGCTTGCCGGAAAGCCGGCGGGTGGAAAGGGTATCAAGCTTATGATGATTAGCCGGTCCCCATAATCGTCTTGGCCGCATCTGTCAAAGACAAATCGCCAAAGCCCCGGCGTTGCTGGCTTTCCGGCTCTTGCCCGCCCCTTGTGGCGCTCCTCGAGCGGCCGCAATTTATGGAAACACGCAGCGAGGGTGTGATAGGAGTGCCGCGGTGCGGGCGCGGTTGTGCCCTTCGGTGAGAGCGCCCTTTCGGGCCAGAGGATGCCGCATGTCTCATGGATCGGGCCCGAGACCCGCCACTGCCCGAAAGTCCGCCGATCTGCGCGGCTCGATCCGCATCCCCGGCGACAAGTCGATCTCGCACCGGGCGCTGATGCTGGGCGGGCTTGCTAGCGGCGAGACGCGCATTACCGGCCTGCTACAAGGCGCGGACGTGCTGGCCACCGGCCGCGCGATGCAGGCGATGGGGGCCCGCATTCGTAAGGAGGCCGATACCTTTATCGTCGATGGTGTCGGCAACGGTGCACTGCTTGCGCCGGAAGCGCCGCTCGATTTCGGCAATGCTGGCACAGGCTGCCGTCTGGCGATGGGGTTGGCGGGCGTCTACGACTTCGAAACGACATTCCTTGGCGATGCTTCGCTCGGCCGCCGGCCGATGGCGCGGGTTCTCGAGCCCTTGCGTGAAATGGGCACGCAGGTGAGGGCCGCCGCAGGCGATCGCCTGCCGGTGACCCTACGCGGACCGAAGACGCCTGCCCCGATCACCTATCGCGTGCCCGTCGCCTCGGCACAGGTGAAGTCGGCGTTGCTGCTTGCCGGTCTCAACGCGCCCGGCATCACCACTGTCATCGAACCGGTCATGACGCGCGATCATACGGAACGGATGCTGGAGGCATTTGGCGCCGCGCTCTCTGTCGAGACCGACGTCAGCGGCGTCCGTACGATCCGCCTTGACGGTCGCGGCAAGCTTACCGGCCAGGAGATCGACGTGCCCGGCGATCCCTCGTCCGCGGCTTTCCCGCTGGTCGCAGCCCTGATCGTCCCAGGCTCGGACATCACGATCACCAACGTGCTGATGAACCCGACGCGCACGGGCCTGATCCTGACGCTTAAGGAGATGGGAGGGGATATCGAGGTGATCGGCAGCAGACAGGTTGGCGGGGAGGACGTGGCGGATCTGCGCGTACGGCACTCGGAACTCAGCGGTGTCACCGTTCCCGAAGAGCGCGCCGCCTCGATGATCGACGAGTACCCGGCTCTCGCCATCGCCGCCGCCTTCGCCGAGGGGAATACCGTCATGGCCGGGCTCGACGAACTGCGTGTGAAGGAGTCCGATCGCCTCGCCGCCATCGCCGCGGGCCTGAAGCGCAATGGCGTCGATTGCGAGGAGGGCGCCTCGTCGCTGGTCGTGCGCGGCCGTCGCGACGGTAAGGGGCTCGGAAGCGCTGCCGGCGCGACCGTAAACACCCATCTCGATCACCGCATCGCCATGAGCTTCCTTATTTTCGGGCTTGCATCCGAACATCCGGTCACCGTCGACGACGTGTCGATGGTCGCGACAAGCTTTCCTGAATTCATGCACCTCATGACCAGCCTCGGCGCGAGGATCGCGTAAGACCCACGATTCCGGCGGTAACAATGAGATGGCTGCTGACACTCGCGGTCGTGGTTCTTCTGACGTTGCTGACGCAGATCGGTGGCGCCGTCTGGATCGTCACTCTTGGGCTCCTGCGTCGAAGGAGAGCCGGCGTTGCCGTATTTCTGGCGCTCTTTCTCGGCCTCTATGCGGCAGGGACCGCGCTCAGCTATGCCATTGCGCCGATCTTCGGCCGCGTTCCTCTGCCCTGTTTCGACGACGGCACGTCGCGGCTGAAAATGCAGTCGCCGCTCTTCTGTGTCCTGAACCGCCAATATGTCGTTCCGGAACTGAAGGAAGCGGCCGCTGCCCTGTCACGCCATGTGGATCAGGTATTCCCCGGAACGACCACCTTGGCGCTCGACGCCAACTTTCCGTTCTTCGACGGTTTTCCGCTCTTCCCGCATTTGTCCCATTCGGACGGTCGGAAGCTCGATGTCGCGTTCTTCTATCAGGATGCCGAGGGCAGCTATAAGGATAAGGCGACCCGCTCGCCGATCGGCTATTTTGCCTTCGAGCAGCCGCGACCGGACAGCATTCTCCCATGCCGGGATCGCGAAGACCTCTTGACCTTGCGCTGGGACTTGGACTTCTTGCAATCGCTGTGGCGGCCCTTGCCGCTGGAAGAAGGCCGGACCGCAGAGGCGCTCCGCTGGCTCTCGGCCGAGGGGAGCGGTTTCGGCATCGAGAAGATTTTCGTGGAGCCGCATCTGGCGCAGAGACTTGGCGTCGAAGCGGAGTCCATTCGGTTTCAGGGTTGCCGGGCCGCCAGGCACGACGACCACATACATATGCAGGTTGGAAAATGACGTTCACCATCGCTATCGACGGACCGGCCGCAGCCGGCAAGGGCACGCTCTCGCGCCGCATCGCCGAGGAATACGGCTTCCATCATCTCGATACCGGCCTCACCTACCGCGCCACCGCCAAGGCGCTGCTCGATGGCGGCTTGCCGCTCGACGACGAGGCGGTCGCCGAGAAGGTGGCGCGCGAGGTTGAACTGGCCGGGCTCGATCGCTCGGTGCTTTCCGCCCACGCGATCGGCGAGGCCGCCTCGAAGATCGCGGTCATGCCGGCCGTGCGCCGGGCGCTGGTCGAGGCGCAGCAGGCTTTTTCGCTGCGCGAGCCCGGTACGGTGCTCGACGGCCGCGACATCGGCACGGTCGTCTGCCCGGATGCGCCGGTGAAGCTCTATGTCACAGCATCGCCGGAAGTGCGGGCGCAGCGCCGCTACGACGAGATCACCGGCAATGGTCAGCCGGCCGACTACCAGACGATTTTCGAAGATGTGAAGAAGCGCGACGAGCGTGATATGGGCCGCGCCGACAGTCCTTTGCGCCCGGCCGACGACGCGCACTTGCTTGATACGTCTGAAATGAGTATAGAGGCGGCGTTTCAGGCCGCGAAGTCTTTGATCGATGCGGCCCTGATCAAGAAGATCTGAAGAAGAGCCCATCCCCGACACTGTCAGGATCGCTCTTCTTGCATAAGCCTGAAATTCCGTCCACGCGCCGGATTGTCCCTTCGATGGGGCGGACTGGGTTCAGGCCTGTTCAACACCAGCCCCCGGCGCATATGCGTCTCCCCGTGAGATGCATGCAGGAGATTCCATGTCTGCTACCAACCCAACCCGTGACGATTTCGCAGCGCTTCTCGAAGAATCCTTCGCGAAGACCGATCTCGCCGAAGGCTATGTTGCCAAGGGCATTGTCACGGCCATCGAAAAGGACGTCGCCGTTGTCGACGTCGGTCTGAAGGTCGAAGGCCGCATCGCTCTGAAGGAATTCGGCGCGAAGGCGAAGGACGGCTCGCTCAAGGTCGGCGACGAAGTCGAAGTCTACGTTGAGCGCATCGAAAACGCGCTCGGCGAAGCTGTTCTGTCGCGCGAAAAGGCTCGCCGCGAAGAAAGCTGGATGCGCCTGGAAGTGAAGTTCGAAGCCGGCGAACGCGTCGAAGGCATCATCTTCAACCAGGTCAAGGGTGGCTTCACCGTCGATCTCGACGGCGCCGTTGCCTTCCTTCCGCGCTCGCAGGTCGACATCCGTCCGATCCGCGACGTCACCCCGCTGATGCACAACCCGCAGCCCTTCGAAATCCTCAAGATGGACAAGCGCCGCGGCAACATCGTCGTATCGCGTCGTACGGTTCTCGAAGAGTCCCGCGCCGAGCAGCGTTCTGAAATCGTTCAGAACCTTGAAGAAGGCCAGGTTGTCGAAGGCGTCGTCAAGAACATCACCGATTACGGTGCGTTCGTCGACCTCGGCGGCATCGACGGTCTGCTCCATGTCACCGACATGGCATGGCGCCGCGTGAACCATCCGTCGGAGATCCTGAACATCGGCCAGCAGGTCAAGGTTCAGATCATCCGCATCAACCAGGAAACCCACCGCATCTCGCTCGGCATGAAGCAGCTCGAGTCGGATCCGTGGGATGGCATCGGTGCGAAGTACCCGGTCGGCAAGAAGATCTCCGGTACCGTCACGAACATCACCGACTACGGTGCGTTCGTCGAGCTGGAGCCGGGCATCGAAGGCCTGATCCACATCTCCGAAATGTCCTGGACCAAGAAGAACGTACACCCCGGCAAGATCCTGTCCACGAGCCAGGAAGTCGACGTTGTCGTTCTCGAAGTCGATCCGACCAAGCGTCGTATCTCGCTCGGCCTCAAGCAGACGCTCGAGAACCCGTGGCAGGCATTCGCGCATAGCCATCCGGCTGGCACCGAAGTCGAAGGCGAAGTCAAGAACAAGACCGAGTTCGGCCTGTTCATCGGCCTCGACGGCGACGTTGACGGCATGGTTCACCTTTCCGACCTCGACTGGAACCGTCCGGGCGAGCAGGTCATCGAAGAGTTCAACAAGGGCGACGTCGTTCGCGCTGTTGTTCTCGACGTCGACGTCGAGAAGGAGCGCATCTCGCTCGGCATCAAGCAGCTCGGCAAGGATGCAGTCGGCGACGCCGCTGCTTCGGGCGAACTGCGCAAGAACGCCGTTGTTTCGGCCGAGATCATCGCGATCAACGATGGCGGCATCGAAGTGAAGCTCGTCAACCACGAAGACATCACCTCGTTCATCCGCCGCGCTGACCTGTCGCGTGATCGTGACGAACAGCGTCCGGAGCGTTTCTCGGTTGGTCAGGTTGTCGACGCTCGCGTCACCAACTTCTCCAAGAAGGACCGCAAGATCCAGCTGTCGATCAAGGCTCTGGAAATCGCCGAAGAGAAGGAAGCCGTTGCTCAGTTCGGTTCGTCCGACTCGGGCGCTTCGCTCGGCGACATCCTCGGCGCCGCTCTGAAGAACCGCCAGAACAACGAGTAATCGTTGCCTGACGTTTGAATTGGAAAACCCGCCGAGAGCGATCTCCGCGGGTTTTTCTTTCCAACCAAGTCCGAATTGTGAAATCGGCCCCCAGCCCTGGATGGAGCTAGGCCCGAGCTTAAGGCTGAACCGGCGTCTTAGCCGAGACCGCCGAGCCTGCGGTAAAGATCGTAGGCGTCGGGCGTTTCCGGTGCCTCGCCCTCCGGCATGGCTTCGCCGGTCGGCTCTCCGTCGTCCGGATTTCCGTCGCCTCCCTCTTGTGCCGTTTCTTCCTCACCCGCTGCATCTTCGCCCGAGCCTCCGGGCATGCCGCGCGAATGGTCTTCGCCTTCCACCTCGCCGGCGGCCACTGGATAGGGGATCATGGCGAAGGGGATGGCCTCGCGCGGCAGGCCGTTTTCCACCAGTCTGGCGATCATCTGCTGCACCGTCTGCTCGTCCGTGGCGCGTTGCGGGCGAATGTCCGCGGGTCCGCGCGGTGGTGCAGCGGTCTCCTCGGAGCGATCGTCGAGCAGCGACGGCAAGGTCGTGCCGGCGTCCGTTACGGCGCGTTGGCGGGCGGCGGCATCAGCGACGCGCATGCCAGCTTCCTTGGCGGCGGGCTGGGGCTGCGTAGCCGGCTCGTCCGTCTGCTGCGTCGCCGATCCCGGATCGCCATCGGCCGCGCCGGCAGGCAAGGCCACGCTGTCGCGGATGAGCGTCTTGATGGCCTCGGAGAGCACGCGTGCCGAGCGCACCTCAGGATCGTTGCGACCGGCGGCGGTGGTCCTATGGCCGTCTTCTTCGTCGGCATCGGGCAGCGGGCCGTAGGTGCCGTCGGGATCCTCGCCTTTGATCGTGTCGGCAGCCTCCATTTCATCGGCGCCATGCGCTTCAAGCGGTGTTGCAGCACTTTCTCCGGCGGGCGCTTCCGTCTCGCCGTGTCCGACTTCGCCGGATTGCAGGTCCTGCTCGGCCTCCGCGATGGGGCCAGACAGCGATGCCGCTTCCGCGATCTCGCCTTCGCCCGCAAGCAGCGAGGCAGCGCTCCCGATCGGCGTGTCGCCCGATGAAGCGCTCTTCGCGGCGTTCGCGCGCGCCTCACCCCGCTCCGTGGGCTTTTCGCTTCCGCTCTTTGATGGCGCTTCGGTTCCGGCCGCGTCCAGATCCTCGCCCTGCGGCTCGGTCACATCGTTGCCGACGCCAAAGGTCTTGCGCAGCACAGCCTGTAGAAGTGCGACTTCACCACCGAGCGGCGTGCGTGCCGCGGTCTGGCTGAACGGCAGCGCAGGCTGGAGCGAGGGGTTGCGCAGGATGAGGTCGCGCGCCTGCGCCGGCATGGGTGTCGCGGTGCCGCCCGGCGCGCTCGTGCCGTTGCGGATCGCCGGCAGGTCCGCTAGCAGGCCGACGCGGATTGAAAGATTGCGCCCGCCAAGCTGACGCTCCAGAAGCAGCCGGTCGGACGTCGGCATCGATTCGAGGAAGGCCACCAACCGCCGGACGAAATCGCGCCCCCCCTCCTGCGGGAGTGGCGGGAACTTCAGGATGCGCGCGAGATCCTCCATCAGCCGCACCAGCGCGTCCTTCGAAAGGATCTCACGACCGGAAAGATGCCGCGTCAGCGCATCGAGGATCTTCTGTATGGCTTCGCCACGCTGGCTGGCGGTCAATGGTGCTGCAGGCTGCAGCGTCCTTGCGCTCGTCTCTTCCGTGGGGGCCGCGGTTCGAGCCGCCTGGATGGGTATCAGCATTCTGGTCTCCATCTCGCTTGACCTCGGTTTGACCATTCGTCGTTGAACGACAAAACGCGCTCGGGCGCGGTCCGATTTTTCGGCTTGCGCGCGACTTTCTGTTCATCACTTGCGGGTTGGCGCCTCATGCGCGTCGTGGCGAATGGCCAGACAGCCGCGGCTCGGCCGCGGATAGGAGAATCGGCATGATGGTTTGAGGTTAGGGCAAAGAGGTTTATGAATTCTTAACCATGTTTCGGCTTCCGGCATGTCGCGACCCAGCTTGCGGACGGGTCTGCAAGGTCTATCTTTAAGGGAGCCGCTCTGCAGGCTCGAATGGTGTCTGTGCCAGGAGTTTCGGATGACAGTCCGTCCCCCAAAAGCCCTAAGCCCGAACTTCTCGACGGCCGGCGCCTTCAACGTGCTCGAATACGAATTGATGTCCGAGCGCGCCGATGCGCTTGGCCGGCATGGCCTCAAGGTCGAAAAGGCGCTTGCAGCGCTTGCGGCATTGAAGGGAGATGTGGCGAGGGATCTACGCGAGCGGGTGCTCGACGAGGCGGCCGATGCCGTATGGGCCTTCCTCATTCAGCGGGAGATTTGCGGTCTGCGTGACAGCCGCGATGTGGTTCGCCGCTATGGCATACCCAAGGAGGTCATGGCGCGGCTCGGCATCGTGCGCCGAAAGCCGTCAGAGGCTTAGCGCAGCGAGCCTATAGAGGCCGTTGTCGTCGAAGCGCAGAAAGGGGCCGGCTGCCGTGCGTTGGTCGGCGATATCCTCCATCTCGTCCTTGAGCTGGAGCGCACGCAGATGCTGCTCCTCTTCGTCGAGCGACAGCTTGTCGGTTCTGCGCGTCGGGTCACCGCGCAGGCTGTTGAGCTGGGCTTCCTCGGTCGACGCAGGCTCCGTCGCGCTGTTCAGGCGGTCGACGGCATTTGCGGCTTGTGCAGCGCTTTGAGGTGCCTTGTCGCTCGTTTCGCCGAGGGCAACCTTCAGTGCGTCGTTTTCCGGGCCGCCGGGGTTCTTGAGCGCCTCGACCAGCTCCGCAAGCGACAGTCCGAGCTTGTCGAGCCCCAGTTCTTCCTCGATTTTCGCAATGGCGGGCGATTCCAGCTGCTTCAGCTGGTTCTCGATTTCCCTTGCAAAGGCGGAATCGGACTTGAATGTTTCGCGCTCGATGTCGAAAAATTTTCCGACCTCACGGATGAGCACGGCGCGGTTGTTGTTGGCGTCGTTGCGAGCATGATCGAAGAAGTAGCCGTTGATCTTCTCGTTGGCGGCCTTTTGAGCGCCATCGGGCTCGACCTGCGCCCTCAGGAGCCGGTCGTCCTTTGTACCCTTGGCCTTTTCTTCTTCCTCCGTCTGCCGTTTTTCGATGTCCTTGAGGATCGAGCCGACCAGATTGGTCGTCGCGGTGGCGGCAGATTGCTGGGTCGGAAGCAGCATGATTCATCCTGGCAGCACAGTGGATCGATTTGAAACGGTAGGCTCTTGCAGTTAATGCCGGTTTAACTGGCGCTGCCGAGATGTTGGGGCACGCAAGCGCCGGTGATGGCATGCAAAACTTCCAACTCCCGCTAATGCGGGTCGCAGAGAAGGTGCGCAAGCGGTACGGCCAGGCCGCGCCCCAATTAGGGCGCTAGAGCGTTTCTCGTGCGTTCATGCGGACGCGCCGCGCTCTAGCGATAGGGCGAATAGCAGACCTTGTAAGCGCCGCCGTAGCTCAAGAACCGGTTGGTTGCCGGATTGTAGGAACGGTAGCGCGACAGGCACCAGCTGACATGGGCGTTGCCGCCACCGACATACCGATCGCGATAGTAGTAGTTGCCGCCGTAGTAACGGCGGGGATAATAGCCGCGATTGTAGCCGTAGCGGGGATAGTAGCCGTAGCGGGGGTAGTATCCGCCGCCATAGTAACCGCCGCCGTAGTATCCGCCCGAGCCGAAGTAGAGGGTCAGGCCGGAGCCGCCATAGTAGGGGCTACCCCATCCGCGTCTGTAATAGGGGCCTCCCCAACCGCCTCGCCAGCCGTATCCGCCATATCCGCCGTAACGGCGGTGGTAATACTGCACATTCTGGACGTCGCCTTGTGCCTTGATCTGAAGGTCGGGCGCCTGAAGCGGCATCGCCTGCACAGGTCCGACGGGGGTGATCAGGGAGGCGGCGGCCAAGCTGCAGCCGATAACGAAATTGCGAAATCCCGTCATTTTGTCCTCGCTTTCGGAAAGCACTGCCTTCCGGTTGTGTCCCTGCCTGTATTACGTTTGCATTTCTTGGTTTATTCATGGCAATGGGCAGGGAGCGTGCAGAAGGGAGCCTCGGAGCTCCGGCCTTTGGCCAACTTGCCCGGACAGCGCTTGTCCCGCGTGCGCGCCGTTTTGTTTTTGTCCCTTTTTCGCCCGGCAGCGGGCAGCGGAGAATGCGATGCAGTTGAAGTTTGGTACCAGCGGCCTGCGTGGCCTTTCAGAGGAACTGAAGGGTGAGCCTTCGGCCCGCTACGCGACCGCGTTTGCGCGCTATCTTCTGACGTCCGGGCGCAGCCAGCCGGGTGACCCGATCGTGATCGCCCGCGACTTTCGCGATTCGAGCCCGGAAATCGCGGCAGTCTGTGCCTCGGCACTCGCGCGCGAAGGACTGCGCGTCTTCGATTGCGGCACGGTGCCGACGCCGGCGCTTGCGCTTTATGGCCGCGAATGCGGAGCGGCCGGTCTGATGATCACCGGCTCCCATATCCCGGCTGATCGGAACGGCATCAAGTTTTATCGGCCGGATGGCGAAATCGACAAGGAAGATGAAGTCGCCATCAGCCGGATTGCCGATGAAATCGCCGGGCAGATCGAGCCGGTCGCCAATCAGGGCATTGGTGAGGACCATGCGTCCCGCGCATCCTCGCTCTTCATCGAGCGAAACCGGCAGTTGCTGCCCGCCGGCGCGCTCGCCGGCCTCAAGGTCGGCGTCTACCAGCACAGCACCGTCGCGCGGGATCTTCTCGCCGATCTGATCGCCTTCTTTGGCGCCGAGGTCGTCGCCCTTGGACGTTCGGAACACTTTATCCCCGTCGATACCGAAGCAGTGTCGACCGACACGATCGAACGCCTTCAGGAATGGGCCCGCGAACACCGGCTCGATGCGATCGTATCGGCGGACGGCGACGGCGACCGGCCGCTGGTCGCGGACGAGAACGGCTTGCCGCTGCGGGGCGATCTCCTCGGGCTGATTGCCTGCGGCTTCCTCGGTGCGACGCTTGTCGTCACGCCGGTCACCTCGAATTCGGGCCTGGAGCGCAGGGAAGGGCTCTCCGTGCTGCGCACCCGCGTCGGGTCGCCCTTCGTGATCGCCGGAATGCAGCAGGCCCTGGACGAGGGGTCGACCAAGGTCGCCGGCTTCGAGGCCAATGGCGGCACGCTGACGGCCAGCCCCTTCGTCGTCAACGGCGCAACCCTCCAGCCGCTGCCCACCCGCGACTGCGTCCTGCCGATCGTCGCCGCATTGGCTGCGGCGGCAGAGGCCAAACTCTCGCTGTCGGTGCTGGCCGCCTCCTATCGGCTTCCCGTGGCGCTCAGCGACCGGCTCGAAAACTTCCCGGTCGAAACCAGCGCCCGGCTGATGGCCCATTTGCGCGGCGGCGACGAAAATCTCGCGGCATTCCTGGCGCCGATCGGCCGGCCGGTCGCCGTCAGCGACATCGACGGGCTGCGGGTGACGCTTGACGACGGTCGCATCATTCACTTCCGCCCCTCCGGAAATGCACCGGAGATGCGTTGCTATGTCGAGGCGGACACGGCCGAGGCGGCCGAGGGACTGCAGTCGAGCGGTCTATCCACAATCCGGCATTGGGCAAAAACCGCCTCGAACTGAGTTTTTTGTCCTCCGACACGAAAACTTCAAAAAGCCTGTTGACACTTCGACTCGAGCCTTTTACACACCCGCTCGTCGCCCAGATGGCGGAATTGGTAGACGCGCCAGCTTCAGGTGCTGGTACTCGAAAGGGTGTGGAGGTTCGAGTCCTCTTCTGGGCACCAAATTCCCAAACCAAATCTTTGATTTGGTTCTGAAAAACCCCGGTTCGCCGGGGTTTTTTCGTTTCTGGCGTTTGGCCGGATTCCGTGGCGATTTCCTGCCTTCCGAGCCTCGCTCTTCGACCAGGATGGTTGCATGCCCAGGATATTTTCGCGTGGTGCGCCTTGAAGCTTGGGCCGGCAGCATTGATATTCTATCGGCTATGAAGGGCAGGCTTTCCGCGTGAGGGCGGTCCCATGTTATCGTCCGCCGGGGCGGCGGCTTTGAGAAGGACGAAGCGATGTCTGAGACACGTCGCAAGCTGACGACCATATTCTCCGCGGACGTCCAGGACTACACGCGGCTGATGCGCGCCGACGAGGAGGGCACGCTCGCCACGTTGAAGCGCCATCGCGATGCCATGGGAAGGCTCATCGAGGCGCATGAGGGCCGTGTCGTCAACACCTGGGGTGACGGACTGATCGCCGAGTTTCCGAGCGTCGTGGAAGCGCTGCGCACCGCGATCGACGTGCAGAACGAACTCGCCGGCTGCAACGAGAAATGCGCGGCCGACGAGCAGATGCTGTTTCGCATCGGCATCAATCTCGGCGACGTGATCGCCGAGGGCGACGATCTCTACGGCGACGGCGTCAATGTTGCAGCCAGGCTGCAGGCGTCCGCGCCGGCTGGCGGCATCGTCATCTCCAATACCGTGTACGACCAGGTGCGCAACAAGGTCGCCGTCGGTTTCGATTTTCTGGGGCCTCTTGAGGTCAAGAACATCGATGGCGGTGTGCCGAGCTATGCCGTGCGCATCGGCGCGGACGATCCCCGTCCGACCTTTGCCGCAGAGACCTTCGGCCGCCGTGCTGAAGCAGCCGCTGCCGAGGCGGCCAAGCCGCGTCCGGAGCCGGTGGGCGTGATTGCGGCAATCAGGAGCGGATCGCTCCCGGTTCTCTGCATCGTTGCCGCTGGCTTGGTCGCTCTCAACCTGTTGACCTGGAACGGAACCTTCTGGTCCGTCTGGCCGCTGCTTGGCCTCGCCATCCTTGCCGGCCTTGCCTGGATCAAGACCAACCCGTGGGTGGACCGCAGCATCGGCATACTGGTGCTCTCGGGATTGGTGCTTCTCACCATCAATCTCTTGACCTGGCGCGGCGTCTTCTGGGCCGTCTGGCCACTGCTCGCCTTCGCCGTGGTCGGCGGCATTCGCTGGGTCACCCGGCAGAGCCGCCGCCTCGGCTCCTGACGTCTATTCGCGGCTTTCGGAGCCGGCCGACAAGTTGTCGTGTGTCTTCGGGCCGTCATCGAGGGCTTCCGGCTCTTTCGGCTCCGCGCCCAGCACTTCGTAAATCTCCAGGGCCGAGGCTCGGCCCTTGGCCTGCGCTGTGCCGAGCGGCCGGAAGCGGATCGTGCCACCCGTATGGGCAACGACCGCGCCGCTCGCCATGATCATCGTGCCGTAGTTCTTGTTCATGCCCTCGAGGCGCGAGGCGACGTTCACCGTGTCGCCCATGGCGGTATATTGCAGCCGCTCCTTGGCGCCGACATTGCCGACGACGGCGGTGCCGGTGTGAATGCCGAAGCGTGTGCGGAACTCCGGCAGTCCTTTCTTGCGCTGTGCTTCGTTGAAGATGCTGAGGCGCTGCTGGACCGCGAGCGCGCACCGACAGGCATTCTCGGCGTGTTTGTCGTCCGGTGCCGGGGCGTTCCACATGGCAAAGACCGAATCGCCGAGGAACTGGATGATCGTGCCGTCGTGCTCGCCGACCGTCTCGCTGAAGATATCGAAATACTCCGACAGCATCGCCACCACCTCCTCGGGCGAATGCCGTTCGCTGAGCGTGGTGAAATCGTAGATGTCGGTGAAGAGCGCGGTGACTTCCTGACGCCAGGCGGAGCGGCCGCTGAAATGGCCGGATTCGATGCCCTTGCGCACCAGTTCCTTCGGCACATAGAGCGCAAAGGTGAAGATTGCATCGCGGGCCCGGTTCATGGCGCCGCCGAGGGTCGAGATTTCGCTGACATGCGAGGAAACATCGATCGGGGTGGTGAAGTCGAGGTCCTGCAGCCGGTTGGCGCTGGCGGTCAGCTGGTTGAGCCCCTTGGTAATCAGATGTGCCAGCACCAGCGAGGCGAGTACCGCCAAGGCTACCACTGCCCCGGAAATCGCCAGCCCCTGAACGAGCGTCTTGTTGGCGTCCGCCATCAATTCGTCGAGCGGTGCGGCCACCACGGCGCGGTTGCCGGAGAGAAGCAGCGCGGATTCGAGCGGCGTTACCATGACGAGATAGGTGCGGTCCCCGACCTGGACGAAGTCGGCCTTCCCGGGCGCTGGCGGATGTTGGCGGATGCTCTGGATCAGCGGGTCGCTGTCGGCCTGCACGATCGGGGCGTCCTTATCCTTGGCCGCCATGATGCGTCGCATCATCACCCGGTCGGAATGGATGATCGGCCGGCCGACGGCATCGAGGATGAAGGACACCGAACCAGCAGTCAGCCGTTCGCGGGCGAGGAAGTCGGTGATCGTATCGAGCACGACATCGGCGCCGATGACGATCTGCGGATTGCCGCGATGCGCCTGCGAGATGGTCATGCCCAATGTTTCGGTGGTGGCGCTTTCATAGGGTCCGGTCGAGACCGCGGCCTTGCCGTTGACGGCCGCGCGATACCAGGGTCGCGTGCGCGGGTCGAAGCTCGATGGCGGTAGCCGCCGTTCGGAGAATTGCGTGCCGTCCTTGTCGACGAAGAGAACGCGCTGGAGCGGCTTGCCGTTTGAGTCCCTTTCCATCGAGCGCACCGCAATGGCGGCGCCACGGGGCGCGTCGAGCGCCATGCGCCAGGCAACCTGCTTGAGGTCGACGACCTGAAAGAAGGCGCCGTTGGGGTAGCCGACATAGACCCCATCGATGTGCGGCGAGCGGGTGATGCCTTCACGAAGCACCGCCACCTTGTCATTCATGCGCTCAGGCGGGGGCACGAGGAAGGAATTGGCGACGGAGGAGACGAGATTGACGAGGGCGGAAGTGTCGCCCGAGAGCACGCCCAGCCGGTCGACAAGGCGGTTCATGAAGCCGCGCATGTTGGCCTCGGCATCAGCGATCGCGGCGTTGCGCGAGCGATGGTAGTCGAGCCCGACAAGCGTCGCGGAAACGACGATCAGCATGGCGACCATGACGAGGCTGAACAGCGATCGCAGCGAACTGTTCCAGCCATCGCGTGCTTTGCCTTGTCGAGCGCCGGGCGCCGTGTCTACCATCGCGTTTCTCTGATTCCGTAACGATGCCTCTGCGACGACCTTAACGTGCAAGGTTGATCGCATGTGCAAGAAAAGTTAAATGCGAATCCCATAAAACACGTTAATCGGCGGGATGCACGATCCCGCCGAGATCCGCAGCGAAAAATGTCTCAGTTCACCGTTACCGGCTTCGAGCGCATGCGCGCGACGGTTTCGCGCTCGGCACGCTTGCAGCGCATCGGTGGCAAGCCGCGATCCATCAGGTCCATGTCTTCAAGCACCATATCGCCCATTTTCTTGAAGGCGCTGTCGAGCGCGCCGGCGCGGTGCGCCGAACGCAGGAAGCCCGGCAGGCGGCGAACGGGATGGTCGAGCGGCGGGGGCTCCTCCGGAAAGACGTCGCTCGCCGCCACGATATGGCCGCTTGCGACCGCGGCCATCAGCGCCTCGAAATCGACGACGCCGGCGCGACTGAGGAGAATGAAGGCGGCACCCGGACGCATGCGGGCAAACGCCTTCTCGCCAAGGAAGCCTTCGTTCTCGCTGGTAACGGAAGCAACCACGAAGACGAAGTCGCTTTCGCCCAGCACGGTCTCGAGCGATGCCGGTTCAACGCCATTGTCCCGCAGGATCGAGGCCGGCATCCAGGGGTCGAAGACGCGGATTTTCGCCCGGAAACCGGAGAGCACGCGGTTCAGGGCCTTGCCGAGATCGCCGAAGCCGATGATGCCTATCTCGGAGCCGGAAAGCAGGCGCGCCGAACGGTTGCCGTCGCCACCCCAGAGTTCGCGGCCTTCACGGAAGGCAAGGTCGGCGTCGACGACGCCGCGGGCAATGTTGAGCGCCATGGCGAGGCCGAGTTCCGCCACTGGCTCGGCAAAGACCTGCCCGGTGGTCACCACATGAATGCCGCGCTCGAACAGCACCTCATAGGGCATGTTGTTGATCAGGTTGCTTTCGACGTTGAGGATCGCTTTCAGCTGGCTCATGCGCCTGAGGGTGGCGTGGTCGAGCGGGGGCTGGCCGATGATGTAGTGGGCGTTGCCGAGCACGTCGTCGCCAAGGCCGGCGATATCCTCCGGGTCCGCTTCGACGATGCGGTAGCGGCGATGCAGGTCCTTGAGGGTTTCCGGTGTGAAGATGAGATCGAGCGTGCGTGGTGCGGGTGCACTGATGGCAAGCGGCCGGTTGTCGGGCATGGTTCCTCCCACTGCAGGTTTCCTTTGATCGGGTCGATCGAAGGATAAAAACATGCAGCACCTCAAAGCGCTACCGTGACCTTTGCGCGGCGCTGAGACGGAGGACGCCCATGCTCTGGCCGTGGGCTAGGAACAGTTCCGCCGCTTGCCAAGCGGCGTGGCGGTCCCGATGCTGTCTTCGCACGAGGATTGCTTGTCGTGTTTTTGCTTAGTAGCCGAGACCACGCTTCTGCCGATAGAGCGAAGGCGGCAGGTCGCTGCCCTGGAAGACCGGCCCGTCGCCACGGCGGCAGTTGTAGATCGTGTCGTAGATGGGGCCGCCGCGGGCCGACGATTCGAACGGATAGTTTCGGTCGACAAAGGTCTGCTCGCATACGGTTTGGTCGCCACCACCATTCAACGGATCCATCTGGCGCACGCCCGGCAGGTCCCGATAGGTCTGCGCCGGCGCCGGCATGGCCGTCAGCCCGATCGCCAGCGCGAGCGTGGAGAGAGCGAGGGCGGGTTGAAAAGACGTCATCGTCAGGACTTTCAAAGGGCAGCCGGCGGGCGGAACGTGACAACGGTATCGCCGACGCCAAACTTGCGCTATAGGCCACACCACTTCGTTTGATCTGGGGATTTTCGATGGCGAATGCAATACGGTTCCATGAAGGCGATATCTCCGCAGCCGACGCCGACCGTTATCGAGGCGCAATCGCGATCGACACGGAAACGCTCGGCCTCATCCCCCGCCGCGATCGCCTTTGCGTGGTGCAGCTGTCTCCGGGCGACGGTACGGCCGACGTGATCCGCATCGCAGCCGGCCAGAAGCAAGCGCCGAACCTCGTCGCCATGCTTGCCGATCCGGCCCGCCAGAAGATCTTCCATTTCGGCCGCTTCGATATCGCCGTCCTCTTCCATACCTTCGGGGTGACGACGACGCCGGTCTTCTGCACCAAGATCGCCTCGCGGCTGACCCGCACTTACACCGATCGCCACGGCCTCAAGGACAACCTCAAGGAAATGCTCGACGTCGACATTTCCAAGCAGCAGCAGTCGTCCGACTGGGCAGCAGAGACCCTGTCGCAGGCGCAGCTCGAATATGCCGCCTCCGACGTGCTGCACCTGCATGCGCTGCGCGACAAGCTGACGGCGCGCCTCATCCGCGATGGTCGCATCGAGCATGCCGAAGCCTGCTTCGCCTTCCTGCCGACGCGCTCCAAGCTTGACCTGCTTGGCTGGGACGAGACGGATATCTTCGCGCACAGCTGAGTTGTGCGGGGCTGTTATGGCGTCAGGTAAAGGACGACCGCATAACGTGCGGCCTTGCCGATGGTGACGAACAGCAGGAACAGCGGCAGCTTCATGCGCAGCAATCCGGCGACCAGCGTCAGTGGGTCGCCGATAACCGGCAGCCAGGAAAGAAGCAGCACCGGCTGGCCGTAGCGGGCAAAGAGCGCCTCTGCCTTTTGCCGATTGGTGGGCGAAACTGGAAACCACCGGCGCCCCTCGAAGCGGATCAGAAAACGCCCGAGCGCAAAATTGACGACGGCGCCGAGCACGTTGCCTGATGTCGCGGCGATGAAGAGGGCAGGGCGGCTCGTTTCGCCGTGCAGGGCGGCGGCCACGATCGCAGCTTCCGACATGCCGAAAAGCAACGTCGCCGACAGGAAGGCCGCGGAAAAGACGCCGGCAAGAATTCCGAAATCCAGGATCAGCTCCTGTCCGTATGACCGAGATCGCGCTCCGGCTCGATGATGTCGCGGATGCGCTGCTTCAGTTCCTTCGGCCCGGGGAAACCGCCGTCCCGCTTGCGCTCCCAGATGAGCGCGTCATCGACGCGGATCTCGAAATTGCCGCCGGTGCCGGGAATGAGCGCCACTTCGCCGAGCGACTGCCCGAACGTCTGCAGCAGTTCCTGCGCCATCCAGCCGGCGCGTAGCAGCCAGTTGCACTGGGTGCAGTAAAGGATGGTGATGCGCGGCTTCTGGTCCATCGGGTGTCTCGGATGTGCTTCGGGCGGCGACCATAGCGGTCGCCTCAGTTGGAAACAACTGCGTTCCGGGGGGCTCATGCTCACGCTGCGCTCACAATTGTCAACCAATTTAGTCATGTTTTTATCGGCGGATAGCTTGCTTTGCGCGGTCGTCGCGGCGAGACAATGCGGCATTGCACAAATTGTCGCACCCAACCGCCGGAGAGGCCCCTTAATGACCGACGTCACCGTTTCCAGTTCCCGCCCGCGCGCCATCCTGCCGGCGCTGGAAAAGATCTATCTGCCGCTCAATACATCCGCCGAAACGCTGTTGCGTGTGCTCGCCGGCGCTCTGCTTGCGGTTCACGGTTTTGGCAAGATCACCAATCCCTTCGGCGCGATCGGCATGGTCGAGGGCCTCGGCTTCTATCCCGGCGTCTTCTGGTCGCCGCTGCTCGCCGCGACCGAATTCTTCGGCGGCATTTTGATCGCGATCGGTTTGTTGACGCGCCCGGCTGCCTTTGCCGGCATGATCGTTCTGCTCGTCACCGTCTACTTCCATGGCATCGTGCAGGGTGAGGGCCTCTTCGGCGCAGAGAAGTCGATCCTCTGGGCAGCGATCCTGTTCTTCTTCGCCATCCGCGGCGCCAACAGCCAGTCTGTCGACGCCAAGCTCGGCAAGCAGTTCTGATCGAACGAACGACGCTTAGAAAAACGGGGAGGCGGTGAAAACCGGCCTCCCCGTTTTCGTCTTGCAGCTGGTGAGGCTTTCGCCGTCGCGACCTCTCAGGCGCTTTCCTTCGCCGTCACGCTGCGAATGGTCATCCGGTGCACCTTGCCCGACCGGTCCTGCCAGTCGATCGACTGGCCGACGGAGAGCCCGATCAGCGCCGCGCCGACAGGGGTCAGCACAGAGATGCGGCCGGCCTCGATATCGGCCTCGCCGGGATAGACGAGCGTCACCTGCTTGGCAAAACCATTGTCCGCCTCGAAGGCGACGGTGGAGCCCATCTGCACGCTGTCGGCGGGCAGCGCGTCGGGCGCGCCGACCCGGGCCCGGTCGAGTTCAAAGAGCAGTGCCTCGGCCACATCAGGCACGCGCTCTAGCGCGGAGGAGGCGAGCGCCGTCAGCCGCTTGTGGTCTTCGGCATTGATGATGATCGGGGGAAGTTTCTTGCGGGTTGCCGCCATGATGGGACCTGACACGTTCAATCGAAGCGCACGACAGGGCGCAATCGAATAGGTTTTCTGGAGATTAGGCGCTCGTTCAGCCGCGCTCGGAAATTTCTTCTGCCGACGCGAAAGGCTCCCCTGACCCGGAGAGCGCAAGCGTCCGGGCTGGGGTCAGGTTCCTGCGATCGGGCACACCCGGAAGCAGCAATGAGAAGAAATCGTCGGCATCATCATGCCCCAAGGGTCGGAAAGTTCGCTCACGAAGTCAAGGCCCGCATGAACCCGTCCGCATCATCGCATCGCTATGTGACCTCTTGAACAGTGGCCGCGCTCGTGGTCAATCTCCACGGTCGATGCGAAGGGAATGCGATGATGCGGGTGCTGGTGGTTGAAAACATGGCGAAGACCGAGCTCGGCCAGGTCGGCACGGCGCTTCGCGAGGCAAAGGCCGAGATCGAGATCCGCCGCGCCTATCTCGGCGAGGCCGTTCCTGAAACACCGGAAGGATACGACGCACTGGTGGTGCTCGGCGGCGAGCAGAGCGCGCTCGACGATGCCGCCTATCCCTATCTGCCTGATCTTGCCGCGCTGATGCGCCGCTTCGGTGACAGCGGCCGTTCCGTGCTCGGCATCTGCCTCGGCAGCCAGCTTCTCGCCCGCGCCTATGGGGGCCGGAACCTGCTGGGCGAGGCCAAGGAGTTCGGTTGGTGCGAGGTGCAGGTGCGCGGCGAAGGCGCCGAGGACCCGGTCCTTTCCAGCGTCGGTGAGAGCTTCCCGATCTTCCAGTGGCACGGAGACACTTTCACGCTGCCCGAGGGGGCTGTCCATCTCGCCGAAAACGCCGTCACCCGAAATCAGGCCTTCCGCGTCGGCCGCGCCGCCTACGGCACCCAATTCCACTTCGAGGCCGACACACACCTGGTCGAAGACTGGAACCGCGCTTTCCCGGACACCATCAAGCGGCTCGATCCGACCTGGCTTGCGTGCTATCGCGAACACGCCGCGCGCCACGGCCGGCAGGCGGATGCCGCGGGCCTGTCTCTTGCCCGCGCCTGGGTCGCGACGATCGTTCGCCATCAGGGCGGCGCGGTGAATGAGGAACCGGCGTTGGAGGAGGTTACCGGATGAGCGAGGCACTAAACGGCGGCTGCTTCTGCGGCAGGATCCGCTATCGGCTGAAGGCGGCGCCGATGTTCGTCAACTGCTGCCATTGCAGCGATTGCCAGCGCCAGGTCGGTAGCGCCTTCGTCGTCAACGGCGTGATCGAGCGCGACAATATCGAACTCATTGAGGGCGAGCCGGTCGTCGTGACGCTTCCGACGGACAGCGGCCGTCCGCATGATGTCTACCGCTGTGCCGAATGCCAGACGGCCCTCTGGAGCGACTACGGCCGGCGCGGCTGGCTTTCCTTCGTCCGGATCGCAAGCCTTGACCGCCCGTCGGACTTCCCGCCGGATGCGCATATCTTCACCCGCTCCAAGGTTGCTTGGCTGTCGCTCGAGGGCGGCGCACCGGCTTTCGAGATTTATTACGACATGAAGACGATGTGGCCGCCGGAAAGCCTGGCACGGCGCGAAGCCGCGGAAGCGAAAGCAAAAGCGTGACAGCCAGCGAACGCGACAAGATGGCAGCCGGAGAATGGTACACCTGCCTCGTCGACGAACTCGAGGCGCTTCGGATGACGGCACGCAATGCTGTCCATCAGCACAACGCCATGGCGCCGACCGAGCGTGGAAACATGGCGCCGGCGCTGCGGGTGCTGTTCGGTGCGGTCGCTGACGACGTCTTCATCGAGGCGCCATTCCATTGCTCCTACGGCATCAACATCCACCTTGGCGCCCGCGTCTATCTCAATGCCGGCTGCACGATCCTCGACAGCGGCCGCGTGGCGATCGGGGCGGGAACGATGCTGGGGCCGAACGTGCAGATCTATTGCGCCGAGCACCACAGGGATGCCGTGCTTCGCGGCCAAGGCCTCGAAGTCGCCAAGCCGGTGACGATTGGTGCCGATGTCTGGATCGGCGGCGGCGCGATCATTCTCGGCGGTGTCACGATCGGGGATGGCGCGATCGTCGGTGCGGGCTCGGTGGTGACGAAGGACGTGGCGGCCGGCGCCGTGGTCGCCGGCAACCCGGCGCGGCCGCTCCGCCGCGCGTCGATGTAAGACGATTGGAGAAGGACAATTTTCGATGACGAATGAGATGAAGACGATCCACGTGCGCCCGGCGCGGCCAGAAGATGCGCCTGCGTTGTGCGCTTTCCTCAACGAGATCATCGCAATCGGTGGCACCACGGCCCATCAGACGCCGTTCACGCCTGAGAGCTTCGTGGCGCACTATCTCGCCGGCCCGGGCTTCGTCAGTTGTTTCGTCGCCGAGGACGAGGCGGGTGAGCCTTGCGCCTTCCAGGCGCTCGACCGCTGGGACGGCATACCGCAGGATTGGGCCGACATCGGCACGTTCTCGCGCCCCGACAACAAGGTGCCCGGCGCCGGCACGGCGCTCTTTAAGGCCACCTGCGACTTCGCCCGCTCGATCGGCCTGAAAGCCCTCAACGCCACCATCCGTGCGGACAATGTCAGCGGGCTCAGCTATTACGGCAAGATGGGTTTCGTCGACTACAAGGTCGACAAGACGGTGCCGCTGAAGGACGGGCAGTTGGTGGATCGCATTTCGAAGCGGTACGTGCTTGAGGACGGATGAGGCGAGCACTGCCGCTCTGGCAGCGCCACCCTCCCGGTCTTCATCCCCGGGCCTGAAGTTCAGTCCGGGGAGGCAGCCGACATCATAGGATGGATCCGCCTTGAGGAGATCGGCCCCACGCCTTGGCGAGAGGCGTCGGCGATAAAAGAGCGTCGACGCTCGCCAAGGGCATCTCTTGAAAGCGTGCCGCTCTAACGGCAGCTTCTGTTCACCATGGCAATGATCGTCTCGTAAAGCTCGTCCTGAGCCTCGTCGGCGGTGATTTCGCTCGTCGCTGCAGCGTGGGACAAGCCATCGGCTGCGCCGAGCATTGCCCAGAAACCGGCCTGTGCGATGCCCCTCTGCCCGATGAACGGGCCCAGCACCTTTCGGCACTTTTCGATATAGACCAGCTGATAGTCCCGTTTGACGGCCGCAAGCTCGGGCGAGCCGGCGAGGGCCGCCAGCACGCCGGGCATCTCGCGACCCTGCGTGAGCACGCAGTCGACATAGGAGGCGGCAATCGTCCTGACTGTCGCTTCCAGCGTTGGGTCGCTCGCGGCAATGGCAGCGTCCATCACCACCGTCTGGCGCACATCAAAATCCTGGTAGAGCGCGGCGAGCAGTCCGTTGCGTGTTCCGAAATGATCATAGACGACCGGCTTGGCGACGGCCGCTTCCTCGGCCAGGCGCGGCAGCGTCAGCACATCGGTCCCTTCCTCGCGAACGAGCCTCCAGGCGACGTCCAGCAGCTGGCGTAGCCGCTGCTCGCGGGTGAGGCGAACGCGTTTGGCGGTGACCGTGTCTCTTTCCATGGTGCTTGACATCACTATATACCAAAAGTAACTTACCTTAAGTATATAGAAGATATCTCCCAACCGCAACCATCCGCCTCCTCACGGGCGGCGGCCGAAGCGGCATGCCGACGCATGCCGTTTGCAAAGGAATCGTGCCCAATGACTGACGTCTCACTCCCTCACTCCCAAGGCCGAAGCGCATGGCTCGGCCTCATCGCCGTGCTGCCACTGGTCCTCATCGTGGCCATGGACGGCTCCATCCTCTATCTCGCCATGCCGCGCGTGACTTCGGCTCTCTTGCCCACCGCCGACCAGGCGCTCTGGATCCTCGATATCTACGGTTTCGTCGTCGGTTCGCTGCTGATTGCCTTCGGCAATATCGGCGATCGCTACGGGCGGTTGAAGCTGATCATGATCGGCGCGGTGATCTTCGGTGCAGGATCGCTCGGTGCGGCCTATGCGCAGTCGCCCATGGCGTTGATTGCTTCCCGGGCGCTGATGGGGCTCGGCGGCGCGACATTGCTGCCCTCGGGGCTGGCAATCGTCAGCGCGCTGTTTCCGGATCCGCGACTGCGGGCGCAGGCGATCGGCATCTTCGCCGCCACCTTTGCAGCCGGCTTCGCCATCGGTCCGGTTATCGGCGGCATCCTGTTGCAGCGGCTCGAGTGGGGCGTGGTGTTCCTGATCAACGTTCCCGTCGTGCTCGGCTTCCTGGTCGCCGCACCCATTCTGCTTCGCGAGGTGCGCTCCACGACCTATGGCCGCATTGACCTGCCAAGCCTTGTCCTGTCCTTTGCCGGTATCCTGCTCACCACCTATTCGCTGAAGACCGCAGCCGCCTACGGCTTCACGCCGCTGCAGACGCTCTCCGGGTTCGTCGGCGTCCTCGCCATCGCGTTGTTTCTTCGCAGGCAAACGCGGATCGCCTATCCGCTGCTCGACCTCGGCCTGTTCCGGGACCGCATCTTTTCCATCGCCATTCTCACCGGCCTCCTGCCGCTGGTCGTCTGGTCCGCCGTCGGTTACCTCTCGGGCATCTATCTGCAATCGGTCCTCGGCTTCGATGTTTTTACCGCAGCACTTTTGACCTTGCCCGGCGCCGTCGTGCTGATGGCGACCTGCATCGGGACAGCGCGCATCGTCGATGTGGTCGGCCGCAAGACGGCGCTTGTTGCGACGCATTTCCTGATCGCAGCCGGCCTCTTTCTGCTGCTCCTCACGAGCACCGAGGCGGGCGTGGCAGCGCTCATCGCCTCGACTGTGGTTGCGGGCATCGGCTACGGCCTCTCCTTCAGCCTCGTCGCCGAGATCGCCGTGTCGGCGGTGCCTGCCGAACGCGCCGGTGCCGCGGGCTCGATCGCCGAGACCAGCAACGAACTCGGAAATGCGCTCGGTATCACGCTTCTGGGTTCACTGGCGGCACTCAGCTTCCGGCTGCTCGGCCCCGGCGTGGCCGGCACGCTGAACGAAACCCTCGATCAGCCGGGCCTTGCTTCTGAAACGGTGCTGCAGGCCAAGGACGCCTTCCTCACCGGTCTTCACATCGCGGCCGGCGTCGGCGCACTGTCGCTGCTCGCATTGGGTATCATGGCCTGGCTCTGGCTGCCGAAGAAGCTGCCGGAGTAACCGTCGTGAGAGGTCACTGTGAGACGCCGTGGCCCAGAATAACGGAGTAGCTAGTCCGGGAAACCACGCCTGCGTGCGACCAATCCTGCTGCTCCAGCATCGCCTCACCTTCACAAACCAAAAAGGGCGACCCGAGGGCCGCCCTTTACAAACGTTGAAACATGCGGCGCTGCCGCTTACTCGTCGCCCATCTTGAGGGCGGCGATGAAGGCTTCCTGCGGGATCTCCACCTTGCCGAACTGGCGCATGCGCTTCTTGCCGGCCTTCTGCTTTTCGAGCAGCTTGCGCTTGCGGGTGGCGTCGCCGCCGTAGCACTTGGCGGTCACGTCCTTGCGCAGCGCCGAGATGGTTTCGCGGGCAATCACGTTGCCGCCGATGGCCGCCTGGATCGGGATCTTGAACATGTGCTTCGGGATCAGCTCCTTGAGCTTTTCGCACATTTCGCGGCCGCGCTTTTCGGCTGCCATCCGGTGCACCATCATCGACAGCGCATCGACCGGCTCGCCGTTGACGAGGATCGACATCTTCACAAGGTTGCCTTCCTTGTGCTCGGTGATCTGGTAGTCGAACGAGGCATAACCCTTGGAGATCGACTTCAGGCGGTCGTAGAAATCGAACACGACTTCGTTGAGCGGCAGGTCGTAGGTCAGCATCGCGCGGGTGCCGACATAGGTCAGCTCGATCTGGATGCCGCGGCGGTCCTGACAGAGTTTGAGGATGCCGCCGAGATAGTCGTCGGGCGTCAGGATCGTCGCGCGGATCCACGGCTCGTGGATTTCTGCGATCTTGACGACGTCGGGCATATCGGCCGGGTTGTGCAACTCGCGTTCCGAGCCGTCCGTCATGAACAGCTTGTAGACGACCGACGGGGCCGTCGCGATCAGGTCGAGGTCGAACTCGCGCTCGAGACGCTCCTGGATGATTTCGAGGTGCAGCAGACCGAGGAAGCCGCAACGGAAGCCGAAGCCGAGTGCTGCCGAGGATTCCATCTCGAACGAGAACGAGGCGTCGTTGAGGCGCAGCTTGCCCATCGCCGAGCGCAGGTCCTCGAAGTCGGCAGCATCGACCGGGAACAGGCCGCAGAAGACCACCGGCTGTGCCGGCTTGAAGCCCGGCAGCGCGGTTGCGGTCGGGCGCTTGTCCTCGGTGATGGTATCGCCGACGCGGGTGTCGGCCACTTCCTTGATCGAGGCGGTGATGAAACCGATCTCGCCGGGGCCGAGCGCATCCATCGCCACCATCTTCGGGGTCAGCACGCCGACACGTTCGATCGTGTACTTGGCGTCGGTGCCCATCATGCGGATGGTCATGCCCTTCTTGAGCGTGCCGTCGATGATACGCACGAGAACCATGACGCCGAGATAGGTGTCGTACCAGCTGTCGACGAGCAGCGCCTTCAAGGGCGCCGCATCGCCGCCGTCGCTCTTCGGCGCCGGCAGCTTGGTGACGATGGCTTCGAGGACATCAGGAATACCGAGGCCGGTCTTCGCCGAGATCAGCACCGCGTCCGAAGCGTCGATGCCGATCACTTCCTCGATCTGCTCCTTGATGCGGTCCGGTTCGGCCGCCGGCAGGTCGATCTTGTTGAGCACGGTGACGAGCTCGTGGTTGTTGTCGATCGCCTGGTAGACGTTGGCGAGCGTCTGGGCTTCCACGCCCTGCGACGCGTCGACGACAAGCAGCGAGCCTTCGCAGGCCGAAAGCGAGCGCGAGACTTCGTAGGCGAAGTCGACGTGGCCGGGGGTGTCGATCAGGTTCAGCACATAGGTTTCGCCATCATTGGCCTTGTAGTGCAGGCGCACCGTCTGGGCCTTGATGGTGATGCCGCGCTCACGCTCGATATCCATGCTGTCGAGCACCTGCTCGGACATCTCGCGCTCGGCGAGACCACCGGTGGACTGGATCAGCCGGTCAGCAAGCGTCGACTTGCCGTGGTCGATGTGGGCCACGATCGAGAAGTTGCGGATATGCGAAAGGGGCGTCTTCGAAGATGTTGTGCTCATGGGCCGCATATAGCAGTGCCTTCAACCGCCGCAAAGCGGGAAATGAAGGCTTCGTTCACTATAAATCGGCCTATTCGGCCCCCGCTTCCGCATCGACGAGCGCGCCGGCATTGGGCACCTGCGCGCTCCTGATCTCGAAGCTCTCGCGCTCGGCCGCCGGCACCTCATCACGTTTGCGCAACCTGAGCAGCACGAAGAAGGCATAAAGCGCGGCAACGGCCATCGCCGCATAGATGAACGTGCGCTGCCCGAACACCGGTGTCAGCAGCGTCACCAGCATCGGCACGACGGTCGCAGCAATCGACCAGGCGACCAGCATGGTGCTGGCAAGCGGCACGAAATCGGCGGGATCCGTGCGGTCGTTGGCATGCGCATTGGCGATCGAATAGACGGTCTCGACAGCACCTGCAAAGAGCGCGAAGACCAGCATCAGAAGGAGCAGATTGCTGAACGACGCCGAAAGCGCGAAGAAGCCGGCAGCAAGGATCAACAGGCACGTGCCGATCAACACCAGGCGCCGGTCGATCCGGTCCGACAATGTTCCCATAGGATACTGGATGGCGATGAGGCCGAATTGCATGACGAACATCAGATTGGCGACGTCGCTCTGACTGACATTGTTGGCGGCCGCATAGATCGGCGTGAAGCCCTGCACCACCATCGAAAGGCCGCCGGCGGCAAGCACGCCGATGAAGGCGACGGGGGAATTGCGCCAGACCATCGGGATGTCGATGCTCACTTTGGCCGGCGGCGGTGGCGTCGGCAGCCGCGTCAGCCCGATCGGCAAGAGCGCGAGCGCTGTGAAGAAGATGGTGACGAGCGGCGGCAGGTTGCCGTCGGCCGGGATCTGTCCGAACAGCCAGGCGCCGGTGCCAAGCCCGATGACATAGGCCATGTAGAACAGCGCCATCGCCTTGCCGCGCCAGTGGTTTTCGCTCGCATGGTTGAGCCAGCTTTGGGCGATGATGAAATTGGTGTTGCCGGACGCGCCATAAAGCCCGCGGGCCAGTACCCACAAGAGCGGATGCATGCCGAGCGCGATCGTCAGCGCCGAGAGGATGACGAGCGCCATCGAGCAGGAGAAGGCGCGCGCATGGCCGACACGACGGATCATCGGTCCGGCGATGACGCAGCCGATCAGCCCGCCGAAGGCGATCATCGTGACCGCAGCACCCGGCACCCAGTCCGGCGCGTCCGAGCGCGTCAGCGCGAAGGGCACATAGGCGAGCATCATGCCGTTGCCGATCGCCACCGCCGTCATCGAGGCGACGATACTGGCGATCGAGGTCAGCGAGGAGGGCTGCTTTGTCATGTCCAACCTGTCGATGAGGCCGCCCGTGCGGGTGCGCTGGCGTGATGGATGAGGGCTGTCTAAAGTATTGAAGTGAAAGCTTTTCTCGTTTCTGCGTCGGAAGCTGCCACCTTAGCCGAAATACCCTTGTTGCGCTGTCGCCAAAGCGGCATCGCATGCCTGTATTTTCGGTCTTTCGCAGTCTTGACTCCACTATATGAGAAATGCAATCTCAAATAATGGAAAACGTCACCGATCCCCTCGAACATGCCATCGGCGAGCGCATTCGCACGCTGCGGACGCAACAGAACCTGACGCTCGACGAGCTTGCCGCTAGTTCCGGTGTCAGCCGGGCGATGATCTCGCGCATCGAGCGCGGCGAGGCGAGCCCGACCGCCCAGCTTCTTGCCAAGCTCTGCAGCGCGCTCTCAACCACGCTTTCAGCACTCTTTGCCTTTGATGCCGAGGAGGCGTCACCGCTTGCCAGGCGCGCCGACCAGCGGCTCTGGCGCGATCCGGAATCCGGCTATCTGCGCCGCTCCGTCTCGCCGGATGGTCTTGGCTCGCCGATCGATATCGTCGAGGTCGAGTTTCCGCCCGGTGCCCGTGTCGTCTTCGAGAGGCAACCCTCCGATCGCGGCATTACCCAGCACCTCTGGCTCTTTTCCGGGCGGCTCGAAATGACGACCGAATCCGGCTTCCATTCGCTCGAGCCAGGCGATTGCCTGTTCATGGGGCTGGAGGCGGGACACATCTTTCACAACCCCCACGATGAGCCGGCTCACTACGCCGTCATCCTCTGCCGCACCAAGGTTTGACCATGTCCGATATTCAGATCCGCCTGCTGTCTGCGAATGAAGCGCTGGCCGCCATCCCTGCGCTCGCCGAGGTGCTGTCCGATTGCGTCGAGGGTGGCGCCTCGGTCGGCTTCATGCAGCCCTATCCGCCCGAGAGCGCGCTTGCCTACTGGCGCGGCGTCGCCGAGGCGGTTGCGGGCGGCGAGACGTTGCTGATGGTGGCCGAGGTTGCAGGCCGCATCCTCGGCACCGTGCAGGTCGGTGTCGCGCAGATGCCGAACCAGCCGCACCGCGGCGATCTGAAGAAGCTGCTGGTGCATCGCGACGGCCGCGGCAAAGGGCTGGCACGCCGGCTGATGGACGCGGTCGAACGCGAAGCCGCCACCCGTGGCAAGACGCTACTG
Source organism: Ensifer sp. ENS02 (assembly GCF_014851885.1). NCBI lineage: Bacteria > Pseudomonadati > Pseudomonadota > Alphaproteobacteria > Hyphomicrobiales > Rhizobiaceae > Ensifer > Ensifer sp. ENS02. Next base: position 174,187 of record NZ_JACVAO010000003.1, read on the forward strand.
GTGCTCGACACCGCGACTGGCAGCGATGCCGAGGCGATCTATCCGCGCCTGGGCTGGGAGCGCGTCGGCGTCATCCCCGACTATGCGATGTGGCCGGAAGGCGGCCTCTGCGCCACGACATTCTTCTACAAGCGGATTGCGGCTTAGCGGCATTTATTGTGTCTCGCGATTGCCCCTCTCCTCGGGTTGAAACCGAGGACTAGCCCTCTCCCCGCAGGCGGGGAGAGGGGACGTGCCAGTTCGCAAAGCTGTCGGGCGAAGCCATCGCCCTTCAACAGTGCTGTTGTTGAAGCGAGCGGGTGCCGCGCGTCTCCGTCGCCCCGCTTGCAGGGAGAAGGTGGTCGGCAGGCCGGATGAGGGCGCACGCCGAGATGGCCAGCAGCCCGACTCCTGTCGTAGGTTGCCCGCGCCCGCCAGTCGCACCCGAACAGGATACCCCATGCGCATCTACTACTCCGAAGACCACAAGCTCCGCGACGCCAAGACCGAACTTTTCGGCGGCGAACTTGTGCCGCCTTTCGAGGCGCCGTTCCGCGCCGAATGGATCCTGGCGGCGGTGAAGGAAGCGGGTTTCCTTGATGTCGTGGCACCCGCGCGTCACGGTCTCGATGTCGCTCTCAAGCTGCACGCGCCCGACTACCTCGACTTCCTCGAAACCGCCTGGTCGCGCTGGGTCGCCGATGGCTACAGGGGGGAGGCGATCCCGGCCTGCTTCCCGGCGCGGCGCATGCGCCAGCATCCGCCGAGGGATATCGACGGCGCGCTCGGTTACTATTCCTTCGCCGCGGAAACAGCGATCACCGAGGGTACCTACGCCGCCGCCCGCGCGGCGATGGATTGCGCCATCTCGGCGGCCGACCACATCCACACCGGGAGCCGTGCCGCCTTCGCGCTCTGCCGCCCGCCCGGCCATCATGCGGCGATCGATCTCTATGGCGGCTATTCCTTCATCAACAATGCTGCCTGCGCCGCCCAGCGCCTAAGGGACTATGGTGCCCAGAAGGTCGCCGTGCTCGATGTCGATTTCCACCATGGCAACGGCACCCAGGATATTTTCTACGAACGCGGCGACGTTTACTTCGCCTCGCTGCATGGCGACCCGGTCGAGGCCTTCCCGCATTTCCTCGGCTTTGCCGACGAGGAGGGTGCCGGTGCCGGGCTCGGCACGACGAAAAACTATCCGCTGCCGCGCGGCACCCTGTTTGATGCCTGGTCGGGCGCCATGGCCGACGCGCTCTCGCGCATCGAGGCCTTCGGTGCCGAAGCCCTGGTCGTCTCGCTCGGCGTCGATACCTTCGAGCGCGACCCGATCTCGTTCTTCCAGCTGAAGTCCGAAGACTATCTGCGCATGGGCGAGGCGTTGCGGCGCACCGGCCTGCCGGTCGTCGTCTGCATGGAGGGGGGCTACGGCGTGCCGGAAATCGGCCTCAACGTCGCCAACGTGCTGAGAGGTATTTCCGGCTAGGATTCCGTCATCGGAAAAGCGTTTTGCCGCTATTGACCTCAACTATACTTGAGGTCGTACGACTGCTCTCGTTCAAAAAGAGATGAGAGGAAAAGAGCTATGAGCAGTCAATCAAATAGCGTGGCGCCGCTTTACCGCATCAACAAATACACCGTGCCGGCGGAAGCGCGGCCGCAGTTCGTCGAGCTGGTCGACAAGACGCTGGCCGTCATCCGCAAGCAGAACGGATATGTGAAGGACCTGTTCCTGGAGCAGCACGCCGGTCCTGGCCAGTTTGACTTCATCACCATGATCGAATTCGCCAATGCTGACGTCGCGCCGAAGGTCGCAGCCGCGCTCATCGAGTTCGACCGCCAGCTCGGCCTCGATCGCGAGGCGCTGATGAAGATGCTCGGCATCCGCACCGACTTTGCCAGCTACCGGGCTTTCGGCGGTCTGGCTGCCTAGAGCAATTCCAGGAAACGTGTACAGCGGTTTCGGTCCGGAATTGCGTGCCACAGATGGTCAGAACGAAAAGGCCCGGCAGTTGGCCGGGCCGATCCACACGCCTGATGTGAATATGTGTCAGGAGACGAAGAACGACGACAGGCCCTGACCGGCGGCAAAGGCCATATAGGCAAGCACGGTGAAGTAGACCGTGGTCGCGATCAGGAAGAGATAGCCCCCGGCCACCATCAGTCCGTCGCGCTGAATGATACCGAGCGAGAGTAAGAGGATCGCGATCCCCGGCAGCGTGTTCGACAGCGGGATCAGGCCGAGCGGGAACATCAGGAGAATGCCGCCGGCCATGATCATCAGGCCGTTGAAGCGGTTCATCAGCGCGCCCTTCGTCAGGAAGCCGAGACGCGGACGGACGTAACGATCCAGCTTGGAAACGAGATTCGCGCCTTTCTGCAGCGTCGGCACCAGCTTCTCGGTCTCGATCCGGCGATCGAGAATGCGCTGCGGCATCCACGGCAGGCGATTGAGCGTGACCGATACGGAAATCAGGATGATCGCTGCGCCGAAGACGGTGCTGACGCCGGGGATCGACACCGGCAGCAGAAACGGCAGCGTCAGCAGGGCACACAGCAGCAGGAAGCCCTGTTCGCCGATTTCCGTCATCAGCTCGCGTAGCGTGATCGTCTCGCCGCGGATCGAGGCAATCATGCCGTTGAGCGTGTCGCTGAGACTGCGTTGCGTGTCGCCGAACTCGATTGCCATTGGAGCTTGCCTCTCTTTTCTTTGGTGCCCGTCCTATCAAGAGCGTGTGAAGGATCGGTTATTGTGTGCCCTGATGGCCACGCCAGCCGCTGGCGAAGCTGGATTTGCCGGTAAACCTTGGCGTGAATGGGACGCCTCTTCATCTTCCTGCCGCAATCGCTAGTATGAAGCAACTTCGAGCACCAATGGGGACAACTGATTCCATGATCAAGAAATGCGCCATTCTGGCTGTCGCGGCCATCTATCTTTCGGGATGCACCACCACCGATCCCTATACGGGCGAGCAGAAGATGTCGAACACGGCCGGTGGCGCGCTGATCGGCGCAGGCCTCGGCGCGGCGACCGGTCTGCTGGTTGGCGGCAGTGCCGCAGGACGGCGTGACTCCGCACTCGTCGGCGCCGCAATCGGCGGTCTCGGCGGCGGCCTGATCGGCAACTACATGGACAACCAGGAAGCCGAGCTGCGCGCCCAGTTGCAGGGCACCGGCGTATCGGTCACCCGCGCCGGCGACCGCATCATCCTCAACATGCCGTCCAACATCACGTTCGCGACCGACCGCGACCAGGTGATCCCGGCCTTCTACGACACGCTGAACTCGGTGGCGATCGTGCTGCGCAAGTTCAACAAGACGATGATCGACGTCGATGGCCACACCGACGCGACCGGCAGCGCCTCCTACAACCAGGGCCTCTCCGAGCGCCGCGCCGCTTCGGTCGCCAACTACCTGGCGGGCCAGGGCGTCGACCAGCGCCGTATGTCGGCCATGGGCTACGGCAAGGAGCGTCCGATCGCCTCCAACGGAAGCGAAGCCGGCCGCGCGCAGAACCGCCGCGTCGAAATCTCGATCGCGCCGATCAAGGCCTGATCGGCCGAAAGCGACCGCTTGCAATCGAAGGGCTGCGCCGCAAGGCGCGGCCCTTTTCATGCCTTGCCGGGCTAGAAACGGTAGCGCAACAGGCGGCCCATCCGGCGCAGCATCGGCAGGGCGCTGACGACATGCGCCGCTATCCGCGCCATCGGCGACAGGCGTGCGACCTGGCCTGAATCATACTCGCTGATCTCGTCGAGCAACGTCAGCCCGGGCACGTCGCGTTCCAGCGTTTGCGCGTTTTCCAGCCCCCAGCGAAGCTCCGCCCCCGTTGCCCGCAGCGATGGGCTCAGCCGCAAAAGCTCGATACCGAGATGGCTGTAGGCGTCGAAGACGATTTCCCCGCCGGCAAGACAGGAGGTCAGCCGTCGCAAGACGTCGCGGACCTCGTGTTCTGAGAGATAGGGAAACACGCCCTCGGCGACGACGATCGCCGGGCGGTCCGCCGGAACGAGGTCGATCCACTCACGCTCCGTTATCGAGGAGGCGATCGTCGTGCAGCCGACGCGCGCCGGGAAAAGCTGTCGCCGCAAGGCGATCACATCGGGAAAGTCGACATCGAACCAGCCGATGGACGCGGGCGGATCGAGCCGCAATATACGTGTGTCGAGACCGCAGCCGAGGTTGAGCACGATTGCGTCCGGGTGGCGCCCGATAAAGGCGCGCGCCCAGCGGTCGAGCATATGGGCGCGCACGGCAATGCCGATGGTCATGTCGTGGCCGGCATCGGGCGGTTTCGGCCTGCCGGCGAGCCGCCGCATGAGATCGGCGGCAAAGTGATCGTTGAGCAGGGAATCCGGGAACGCGCTCTCTGCGGCTTTGGCCTGGAGCGTGACCAGCAAGGTCTCCCGTACACCGTGAAGGCCGATCTCCTCGGCTTCCATCCTCTCCTCCCAAGGGCGTGATGCACCCCGCCGCACAGCTTGCGTTTTGCAGGCCCTCCACCCCGGGGAAGGCCCGCAAAGGCGCCTATTTCGCCGTTCGGCGCGCCCGCCAGACTCGTCCGGCTGTCAGAACGGCCAGCGCCGGCATCAGCGCAAACAGCCAGAAGAGCCAGCGTGTCGCCATCGCCACGCCTTCCGTCGACGGCGTTTCGATGCCGGCGAGATTGGCGGTAAGCCCGGCCAGCGCCGCGCCGAGTGCTGCGGCGAAGAGCTGGACCGTGGTAATCGAACTCGACGCCTTCTCCGCTTCGCCTTCCGGCGCAAATTCATAGACGGCCGTCACGATGTGCGGCCAGGCAAAGCCCATGCCGAAGCCGACCGCCATGATGCCGAGGCTGAGCGGCGCGGCGATCACCATGAATTCCGATCCTGCCATCGGCATGAACAGCGCAATCAGTGCCAGGCCGACAAAGCCGAAGGCCGGGCCGGCAAAGATCGTCTGCTTTGCCCTTTCCCCATGCCAGTGGGCGCTTGTCATCGACCCGGCGGTCCAGCCGATCGACATCAGCGCCGCAATGTAGCCGGCTACCAGCGGCGACAATCCGTGCAGCTCCTGCAGGAGGTACGGCACATAGATTTCCGGCTGCAGGCCGACCATCAGCAGGGTGATCGTAGCATAAAGGGCTGCCAGCGGGGAGGTCGGGGTGAAACTGCCGGAGGGGAGCAGCTTGCCTGTCGCCCGTTTCTCGACGACGAGCAGTGCCAGGAACATGAGGATCGCCGCGCCGACGCAGCCTACCTGCTCCACCGCCGTGGTCAGCGTGCCGGCGATGGAAAGCGCAAGCACGATGGCGACGAGCAGTGCCAGTTGCACCAAGGGAAGCGGCGTGCGTGCGCCTTCGCCGGCAGCCTTGCGCGGCAAGGTCGAGAAGGCGAGGGTTGCCAGCAGCGCCGTCAGCGGCAAGAGCGACCAGAAGGCGACGCGCCAGGTGGAAAACTCCGCGAACATACCGCCGATCGCCGGACCGACCAGCGTCGCCGTACCCCAGGTGGCCGAAATCAGGCCGATGGCGCGGGTCCAGAGCTCTGGCCGGAAGACCTCACGGATCACGCCATAGGCAAGCGCATAGAGCAGCCCGCCGCCGAAACCCTGGATCGCGCGGCCGGCGAGCAGCATCGCCATCGAGGGGGCCGCAGCGCAGAGGAGTGTGCCCAGCCCGAAGACCAGCGCACCGATCGCATAAGCGCCGCCGGCGCCGACGGCACCAAGCAGCCGGGCCGACAGGGCCGCGCCGAGGATCGAGGCGGCGACGAAGACGGTCGTGCTCCAGGCGTAATATTCGAGCCCGCCGATCTCGCGCACGATCGACGGCATGATCGTCGTCACGACGTATATGTTGAGCGCGTGCAGCGCGACGCCGCCGCTGAGCACCAGCGAATGCACGGCGTTTCCGCCGGTCAAAAGCGCGCGCCAGCCGGTTTCCTGGTGGGCTGCGGATGTTTTTTCGAGCATGTCAGTACCTCATGCGGCGGTATTGCCGAAAACGTGCGACCGGCCTGGCCGGTGGGGAGGATCACGTTTGCAAGGGCGATGCCGCCGGTATCAGTGGAGCGCAGCCTCGCCGAAATGCGTGAGCTTGTCCGGGTTGCGCATGATGAAGATGTCGTTGACGTTTCCGTCGCCGTCATAGCCGAAGGCGACGGTTGCCGCGATCTCGTTTTTCGCTTCGTCCCGAAGCACGATGCCGCGGCCGCCATTGATGTCGCCGATTTCCCAGACGTAATGCGACCAGTATTCGGTAAGCCGATCGATGATAAAGGCGAGCACTGTCTCCTTGCCCGAGAGCACTCCGAGCACGGTCGCCACCTTGCCGCCGCCGTCGGCCGTCAGCTTCACATCGGCCGAAAGCAGGGCCGAGAGGCTAGCGACATTGCCGCCGTGGATTGCCTGGTGGAAGGCCGAAAGCAGTTCGTCCTGTCGCTCACGCGGCGTCTGGTGCCGGGCTTTTTCGAGCCCGATATTGGTCTTGGCGCGCGACACGAGCTTGCGGGCGGCGGTTTCCTGCATGTCGAGCGTTTCGGCCACTTCCTCATAGGGCTGGCCGAAGATCTCGTGCAGCAGATAGGCGGCGCGCTCCTTCGGCGTCAGCCGTTCGAGCATCAGCAGGAAGGCCGTCGTCAGTGAGGATGTCAGCGCAAGCTTCTCCTCGGCATTGTCATCGCTCGCCGTATGGATCGGCTCCGGCAGCCATGCACCGACATAATCGATGCGCTTGCGGTGCGCCGCCTTCAGGAGGTCGAGGCAGCGCCGCGTGCAGGCGGTCGTCAGCCACGCCGCCGGCGTTTCGATCGTTGTCCGGTCGACCTCCTGCCATTTCAGGAACGTGTCCTGCACCGCATCTTCCGCATCGGCACGCGAGCCGAGGATGCGGTAGGCAAGGCCGAGAAGGCGCGGGCGCGCCTCCTCGAAGATCTGCATGTGCTGCCGGTCGTTCATGTCAGTGCCTCGAGATCTGGATGCGGTTCCAAAGGTTGATCATCGCCACCGTCGCGGTGATGACGCTGATCTCCTTTTCGCTGAAATGCTGGCGCAGCTCGGCGCGAAGCGGCGCAAAGTCGGTGCGCGGCTCGAGTTCGGTCAGAGCTTCGGTCCAGGCAAGCGCTGCCTTCTCGCGCGGCGTGAAATCATTGACCTGGTCCCAGACGATGATGCGGTCGAGCCGCTCGTTGCTCTCGCCCTCGGTGCGGGATTCCTTGGTGTGCATCTTCACGCAGAAGCCGCAGCGGTTGATCTGCGAGGCGCGCAGCTGCACGAGATTGTGGATCGTGCGGTCGAGCCCGTGCAGGTCCATGGTCTTGTGCACGTCGGCGAGCGCGCCGAGCACATCGGAGATTTCCTGTTCGTAGCGGACGGCTTTGGTATCGGTCATGGTCTCAACTCCATCGTTGTCGTGTTGCTTATGACCAATTGACGATCGACGCCGGACAGCTGTGACGCGGGCACGATGATTTTTCTCGCAGGACGCGAAGAAAAATGCACGAGCTGATTATTTTGAAGAAGTTTCAATAATTTGGAGAGTCGCGATTTCTCGCCGTGCATCAGGTTTTCGGTGGGTAGCTGTGCTCGCCACCGCGAAAATCCGTGACGGTGTAGCAGCCGCCGCCCTCGTCCGCGATCGAGGCAGCGCTGATCACCGCCTTGCCGTGCCCGCCAGGAATGTCGAGGATGTAGGTCGGCTGGCAGAGGCCGGAGACGCGGCCGCGCAGGGCGGCAACCAGCGCCTGGCCTTCCTCGATCGTCAGGCGAAAATGGCTGGTGCCGGGGGCGAGATCCGGGTGGTGCAGGTAGTAGGGCTTGATCCGCGTTTCGACGAAGGCGCGCATCAGGCTGGCAAGCACCTCGGCATCGTCGTTGACGCCCCTCAAGAGCACCGATTGGCTGATCATGACGATGCCGGCATCGATCAGTCGGGCAGAGGCGGCACGTGCCTCGTCCGTCAGCTCGCGCGGGTGGTTGGCATGCAGCGCCACATAGGTCGCCTTGCCGCTGGCTTTGAGTGCAGCGATCAGGTCGGCGTCGATGCGTGCCGGCTCGACCACGGGCACGCGGGTGTGGAAGCGGACGATCTTCACATGCGGGATCGGCTTCAGCCGTTCCATGAGTTCGGCGAGCCGCCGCGGGGACAGTACCAGCGGATCGCCGCCGGTGAGGATCACCTCCCAGATTTCCTTGTGTTCGGCGATGTAGGCGATCGCGGCATCGAGTTCGGCTGGCGTCAGCGTGCCGAGCCCCTGGGGCCCGACCATTTCGCGGCGGAAGCAGAAGCGGCAATAGACCGGGCAGACATGCACGGCCTTCAGGAGCACCCGGTCGGGATAACGGTGGACGATGCCGGTCACGGGACTGTGCGGCTTGTCGCCGATCGGGTCCTCGCGCTCTTCGGGCAGCAGGGTCAACTCGGCGGCATCCGGCACGAACTGCCGGGCAATCGGGTCATTGGGGTCGTTGGGATCGATGAGACCGGCGATGACGGGGCTGATCGCAACGGCATAACGCTCGGCAACGGCGGCAACCGCCGCCTCCTTGGCGCTGTCGATGAGGCCTGTTTCGACCAGTTCGCGTGCGGTCTTGATCGGGCGGTGCGCGTTCACGCTCGTGTCTCCGCCACTGGCGCCCAGAGCACCTGGTCGATGCGTGAGGCTCCGGTTGCGAGCATCACCAGCCGGTCGAAGCCGAGCGCGATGCCGCTTGCCTCGGGCATGAAGGCAAGTGCTGCAAGAAAATCCTCGTCGAGCGGATAGGTCTCGCCATAGACGCGGGCCTTCTCCGCCATCTCCATCTCGAAGCGACGCCGTTGTTCCGGCGCATCCGTCAGCTCGCCGAAGGCATTGGCAAGCTCAACGCCGCAGGCATAGAGCTCGAAGCGTTCGGCAACGCGAGGGTCGCGTGCGGCAGGACGCGCCAGTGCCGCCTCGGCGGTTGGATATTCGTCGAGGATCGTTGCGCGGCCGAAGCCGAGGTGCGGCTCGACCTTTTCGACAAGCACCCGGCTGAAAAGATCGGCCCAGGTGTCGTCATGGGCGACCCGAAGGCCGGCTGCGGCCATCGTGGCAGCCAGATGGTCGCGGTCGGTCTCGCCATTGGCGGCGATCGATGCCAGCAGGTCGATGCCGGCAAAGCGCTCGAAGGCGTCCGCCACGCTGAGGCGCTCCGGAGCGGCGAAGGGATCGCAGTCCTGCCCCTGGAAAATGAACTGCTTGGTGCCGGTGGTTTCCGCCGCAAGCGCCAGGATCTCGGCGCAGTCGCGCATCAACGCCTCGTAGCTTTCGCCGGCGCGGTACCATTCGAGCATGGTGAACTCGGGGTGATGAAGCGGCCCGCGCTCGCGATTGCGGTAGACATGGGCAAAGCAGGCGATGCGCTCTTCGCCGGCGGCCAGCAGCTTCTTGCAGGCAAATTCCGGCGAGGTGTGCAGATAGAGCGGATGGCCGGTTCCGTCGTGGTTGAGCGCCTCGGTCGCGAAGGCATGCAGGTGCGCCTCGTTGCCGGGCGAGACCTGCAGGGTCGCGGTGTCGACCTCGATGAAGTCGCGTGTCTCGAAGAACCGGCGCAATACCGATTGGATCCGGTTGCGGCCGAGAAGAAACGGGCGCCGGTCGGCATGGACATCGGGTGTCCACCAGGGTGAGGCATGCGACATGATCGGTTCAGTCCAGGCTTTCTTCGTGCAGATACCGGCTCAGGCTGGCTATTTGCGCGAAATTAGGGTAGTGGCGGCGCGAAATCCTTCTTTCCGCGTCCTTCAGGGCCCGTGTTTCCGGCCCGCGGTGTCGCGCATACCTCTGTTACAAGGAAGACTAATGGTCAAGGTCATCGCTTCATCTGTCCGTAAGGGCAACGTTCTCGACGTCGACGGCAAGCTCTATGTCGTGCTTACCGCCCAGAACTTCCACCCGGGCAAGGGCACGCCGGTCACCCAGGTCGACATGCGCCGCATTTCCGACGGCGTGAAGGTCTCCGAACGCTACCGCACGACCGAACAGGTCGAGCGCGCCTTCGTCGAAGACCGCGAGCACACCTTCCTTTATGAAGACGCCGAAGGCTTCCACTTCATGAACCCGGAAAGCTATGACCAGCTGGTCATGACCACCGAGGACATCGGCGATCTCAAGGCCTACCTGCAGGAAGGCATGGCCGTCATTCTTTCGATCCACGAAGGCCTGGCGATCGCCATCGACCTGCCGCGCCACGTGACGCTCGAAATCACCGAGACCGAGCCGGTCGTCAAGGGCCAGACGGCTTCGTCGTCCTACAAGCCGGCCATTCTGTCGAACGGCGTCCGCACGCTGGTTCCGCCACATATCCAGGCCGGCACCCGCGTCATCATCGCGACGGAAGACGGCTCCTACGTCGAGCGCGCCAAGGACTGAGGCATCGACCAGGTCAATTTGGACGGGGACGGCAGCGAAGGTTGCCGTCCCCGTTTTCGTTTCGGGCAGGCCGCATGAGCAACCAGAAATTTAAGGGGCGCATTTCGAAAAACGGGTGCTAGGATGCGGCGCCGATACGACGTGTCACGAGAGGGCCTGCATGTTCCCATTGTCGCATATGATGAAGTCGTTCATTCGCAAGGGTCGCCTGACGGTGATCGATGCCGATGGCAAGAGGCACGTTTATTCCGGGACGCCAGGACCGGAAGTGACGATGCGTCTCACCGACAAGAAGCTTTATCGCAGCCTCGTCTTCAATGCCGAACTGGCCGCCGGCGAAGCCTATATGGACGGCACCATGCGCTTCGAGGAGGGCTCCACCCTCCGCGATTTCCTGACGCTATTTTCGGTCAACCGCCTGTCGCTCGGCTCCTACCCGGTCCAGAAGTTGCTGCGCGCGGTAAAAATGCGCTTCCGCAAGCGTCAGCAGGCCAACCCCAAGGGCAAGGCCCAGCAGAACGTCGCGCATCACTACGATCTCGGCAACGAGTTCTACAAGCTGTTCCTCGACGAGAACATGCTCTACTCCTGCGCCTACTTCCGCGAGCCCAACGAGACGCTCGAGACGGCGCAGCGCAACAAGCTGAGGTTGCTTGCCTCCAAGCTTTGCCTGGAGCCCGGCATGAAGGTGCTGGATATTGGCTGCGGCTGGGGCGATCTCGCGATGTACTTGGCGCAGCTGGCGGATGTTCAGGTGCTCGGCGTCACGCTTTCCAAGGAGCAGCAGGCGCTTGCCACCGAACGGGCGCGCAAGGCGGGCCTGTCGGACCGGGTGCGCTTCGAGCTCAAGGACTATCGCGATGTGCAGGGGCCGTTCGACCGCATCGTCTCGGTCGGGATGTTCGAACATGTCGGCGTCCATCACTATGACGAGTTCTTCAAGAAGCTGAACGCGCTGATGCCGGACGACGGCCTGGCGGTGCTGCATTCGATCGGCCACATGAGCCCGCCCGGCATGGCGAGCTCGTGGCTTCGCAAGTACATCTTCCCGGGCGCCTATTCGCCGGCACTGTCGGAGGTCTTCGAGGTCGTCGAGCGCAACAGCCTCTGGGTCAGCGATCTCGAATTCCTGCGGGTGCACTACGCGACGACGCTTGCCCATTGGGGCGCGCGCTTCGACGCGAACCGCGACAATGTGATCGCGCTATACGACGAGCGCTTTGCCCGCATGTGGGAGTTCTATCTGATCAGTGCCGAGATGATGTTCCGCACCGGCAGCCAGCTTGTCTTCCACATGCAGCTGTCGCGCTCGCGTGATGCGGCGCCGATCGTTCGCGACTACATCACCGACCGCCAGCGCGATTACATGGCCCGCGAACAGGCGCTCGCTCTCAACCTTTGAACGGGTGTTCTCCGTCACCTTGCCAGCGTAATCGCTTGTAGTCGAAGCCGAACTCCAGCGTCGGCTTGACGATCGCGAAGAACGGCGAGAGGTCGAAATCCCTGGGCGTGTAGAGCGAATGATGGCGGATATGCAGGATCTCCTCGCGTGAATAGGTCGAGGTCGCGGACGCCCGTCCGGGCGCGCGGGTAACCTCGGGCAGGATCGGATAGCGGATCTGCTCGAAGGCGGCCGCAATCAGCGTCGAGCAGATCGCGCGCGTCGGGTCGCCGGAACCGAAGGCAAGCAGGCGCCGCCGCCAGCGCACCGGAACCGGCGGCGTCGGCATGAAATAGCGCAGCATGTCCAAAATGTTCTTCAGGTCGTATTTCATCCCGAGCCTCGAGATCATGAAGCCGACGAGTGCTGTGCGATCATCCGGCGTCAGCGCGATAGGCCGGCAGATGCGGGTGTTGAACGAGGCGTATTTCTTCAACGGCACGGCAACGCAGCCCTCGCCGATGTTTACCTCGATCAGTTGCGGCCGCTCGATGACGGGTAGTGTCGCCTGATCGAGCGTCAGCGGCATCTGGTCACCGGCAAAGAAGGCGGCATGCGACCAGGTCGATTGCGTCAGATACTTGATCGCTGCCGAAACCTTCTGGTTGCCTTCGATCAGGAGAATGTCGCCCGGGCGCAGCGTGCGCGCCAGCGTTTCCTGATCGGATGGCGTGTAGGGCTCGTAGCCCGACGTCTGCGCCTGCAGGCGTGCGGCGAGCCTGGCGCCGAGACGATCGAGCAGCGTGTCCTTGCTTTCGGAAAGTGGATAGATGGTCCTCATCGAGGCGATCGCTCCGGGGAGGGGATGGGGATTCGAAACTGGCGGGCATGGTGGCCGAGCCGCGACACTCTGTCGAGCGATTGTTACATGATTGCATAGCTTTGGGCTTGACGGTGCGATCCCGCGTTTCTATTTTAGAACTATTCTAAAGAAGGTTTTCTCCCAATGTTTTCCCGTCTCTTCTCCCGTTCCAAACGCCCGTTTTTGTCTCTCAGCGAACAGGAAATCCTGGCGCTCGCCATCTCCTCCGAGGAGGACGACGGGCGCATCTATCTCGCCTATGCGGATGCGCTTCGGGCGCAGTATCCCCACTCGGCAAAAGTGTTCGAGGAGATGGCGGAGGAGGAAAGCCACCACAGACAATGGTTGATCGATCTGCACGTCCAACGCTTCGGCAACCGCATCCCGCTGATCCGGCGCGAACATGTGCGCGACTTCCCCGAGCGCAAGCCTGACTGGCTGATTGCCGAAATGCCGATCGAAAAGGCGCGCGAGGAGGCCGAAGCGATGGAGGAAGCAGCGCACCGCTTCTATGTCGAGGCCGCCACCAGAACCCAGGATGCCGCCACCCGCAAACTGCTCGGCGATCTCGCGATCGCCGAAAAGTCGCATGAATCGCTCGCCCGTCGGCTTGGCGAAGAGCACACGCCTGAGGACGTGCGCGCCGAGGAGGACCAGACCGCGCGCCGCCAGTTCATCCTCACTTACGTTCAGCCCGGTCTCGCCGGCCTGATGGACGGCTCGGTCTCGACGCTGGCCCCGATCTTCGCCGCTGCGTTTGCCACCCAGGATACCTGGCAGACCTTCCTTGTCGGTCTCTCGGCCTCCGTCGGCGCTGGCATCTCCATGGGCTTCACCGAAGCCGCCCATGATGACGGCAAGCTTTCCGGTCGCGGCTCACCGATCAAGCGCGGCCTTGCCTCCGGTATCATGACCGCGCTCGGCGGTCTCGGCCATGCGCTGCCCTATCTGATCCCGCATTTCTGGACGGCGACCGCGACTGCAGCGGTAATCGTCTTCGTCGAGCTTTGGGCGATCGCCTTCATCCAGAACCGCTACATGGAAACGCCGTTCCTCAGGGCCGCTTTCCAGGTGGTGCTCGGCGGCGGTCTGGTGCTCGCGGCCGGCATCCTGATCGGCAACGCCTGACGGGCGAGCGGGAGATACGAAAAAGGGCCGGTTCGACCGGCCCTTTTTTGAAACTCTTCGTGTTGTCTTGAGGTCAGTTGCCAACCGAGCCGACGAGGACTTCCGCGCCGTTCTGGATGGTGACCCAGCGGCCGCTGTGGTTCGACGCCTGGCGCTTCAGGTAGCGGTAGGGCGTGTTGGTCCAGAGCTTGACGCCGTTTTCGAGGTTATCGAGGATGAAGTCGCCCTGCGAGGTGCGAACGGTCAGAACCGCATGGCCTTCGCCATCAGGCTTGCGCACCACGGTGATCAACAGGTCGCTTGCCGAGAAGCCCCTGCTCATCAGGCGCTTGCGCTTTTCGAGCACGAAGTCTTCGCAGTCGCCGGCGCCGTCCGGATAGGACCAGACTTCGTCCCGGCCGTGCAGTTCCAGGTCGGTCATCGGCGTGATCTCGCGGTTGACCGCCGCGTTCACCTGCCGGATCGTTGCCCAGCCTCGTTCGGTCACACGCGCAGCGACGGTTCCCTTGGAGCGTACGTTGCACTCGCTCTTGTACTTCTGGCAGAATTCGTAGTGGCCGATCGGCTGCGAGGTCGCGGAGCCGGTCTGCATCCAGGGAGGCGATCCCGCCTGTGCGGGGATTGCCGTGTTTGCTGAAATGAAAAGTGCGCAGAACGCCGCGATACTTCCCTTAACCCCAGTCCAAGACGCCATACAAGTCCCCTGCGGCGCGGTATGCCGGACGCTCTTTGTCCGGACGCATTCGCGCAATCCTGAGTTGAAGGCAGCTTGTTTAGGTTCGTCCCCGGCGCTGCTCTAATCGTTAATAAAGAGTTAATAACGTCGGGGCTGCGGAGTCAATCTCCGGAATCGGGGCATCGGACTTTATGGTTAAAACCGGAACCGGGCGCACGCGAACCGTTGCGCCGCAGGGGATCTACGGCACGGGACGGGTTTTGTCCTTGGGATTCGGTCGAAAAGGAAGGGCTATTGCGGCATGGGCTCAGGCGAGCATCGTGCCGATCGCCTGTTTCATTTTAGCAATGTCTTCTTCACGCGAGAGGCGATGGTCGCCGTCGCGAATGAGCGTCATGACGACGTCGTCGGCGGGTAGGTGCTCCATCAGCCGCAGGGCGTGGGAGTAGGGGACATCGGGGTCGCGCATGCCCTGCAGGATGTGCACCGGGCAGCCGGTGGAGATCGTGCTGTCGAGCACCCGGTTGGCCCGGCCGTCCTCGATGAGCGCGCGGGTAAAGATGTTCGGCTCGGGGCTGTATTCGGAAGGCTCCTCGAAATAGCCGCGTTCTGAAAGCGAGGCCCGCTCGGCCTCCGTCAGGTTGGGCTCGATCAGTTCGGCGGTAAAGTCGGGTGCCGGCGCGATCAGGACGAGACCGGCGAGCCGGTTTCCGTCGCCCCGGCGCCTGAGCTCCTGGATGACCCGCAAGGCAATCCAGCCGCCCATCGACGAACCGATCAGCACCACGCGCCCCGGTGCCGCCTGATCGATGACGGCGAGGCTTTCTTCCAGCCAGCGCGAGATCGTGCCGTCGGTGAAGGCGCCGCCGGAGGAGCCATGGCCGGAATAATCGAAGCGCACGCAGCTAGCCC
Organism: Ensifer sp. ENS02; assembly: GCF_014851885.1. NCBI lineage: Bacteria > Pseudomonadati > Pseudomonadota > Alphaproteobacteria > Hyphomicrobiales > Rhizobiaceae > Ensifer > Ensifer sp. ENS02. The sequence continues at coordinate 189,498 of NZ_JACVAO010000003.1, forward strand.
CCCGTTCCATGGCATAGCGCTCGACTTCGACCGCCTTGGTGCCGGTCATGTCCGAGCGGTAGCCGCCGAGCCAGACCAGCGTCGGCTGTCCATCCGTCGGCTTGTCGGCGTGCCGCACGCGCATCGCGATCTTGCGCGCGGCCTCCGCTGCGCCGACCTCGATGAAGCTGATTTCCGTCTCGGCTGGCGTATCCTGCATGCAAATTCTCTCCAAAGGCCCGTTTCGCTGGCGATTTTCTTTCTAAAACAGATTCGTCTTGCTATCGACAGGTGGTGATTTTCCTTGCAAGCCGTGCTATTGACTCTCCCGTCGCAATTCACACATTGCCGTCGGTGACAGATTCAGGCGCTTCGTTTGGGATCGCGCCGGCGAACGAATTAAACAACATTTTTCGAAATAGCTCGAGGAGAGTACGACCATTCGCAGACCGTTCAAAGCGGACGCCCCCGTCAAGGAGGGGCCGCGCTCAAACAAGGAAATCCGGGTGCCCCGGGTTCAGCTTATCGACGCCGAAGGCCAGAACATCGGCGCCGTCCCGATCGACCAGGCGCTCCGTATGGCGGAGGAAGCCGGTCTTGATCTGGTGGAAATCGCGCCGAACTCCGAACCGCCGGTGTGCAAGATCCTCGATCTTGGCAAGCTGAAGTTCGCCAACCAGAAGAAGGCGGCCGAAGCGCGCAAGAAGCAGAAGATCGTCGAAATCAAAGAAATCAAGATGCGTCCCAACATCGACACGCACGATTATGACGTGAAGATGCGGGCGATGAACCGGTTCTTCGAGGACGGCGACAAGGTCAAGGTCACGCTGAAGTTCCGCGGTCGCGAAATGGCCCACCAGGAACTCGGCATGAAGCTTCTGCTGCAGGTCAAGGACGACACCCAGGCGATTGCCAAGGTGGAAGCCGAGCCGAAGCTCGAAGGCCGCCAGATGATGATGGTTCTCGCGCCGCGCTAAGCGCGTGCCGCCCATCCGTCGAGATGACGAAAGCCGCCTCCGGGCGGCTTTTTTCGTTTGCGGGATCCTTCGGGCTTTGCTGACAGAATGCTGACAATCGCCCTCAGCGAGCTGTCAGGCGTCCCGTGCCATTCTCTCCGCATCGCATCGGGAGAAGGAGCCGAGATCATGACTTCAGTACTGCGCAAGGCCTTGCTCGTTTCTACGGTCGCCGTCTGCGGCCTCGTTTCGGCGCCGATTGGCGCTTCCCTCGTTGCCACCGGAGCGTCGAATCCCTTCTCGACCACGGCGCTCGCCGACGATGACGATGACGGCGACGATAACGGCGGTCGTGGTGGCGGCAATGACGACCGCGACGACGATCGGGACGACGGTCGTCACAACGATCGAGACGATGACGATGATCGTGGCCCCGGTCATCGCGACGACGATGATGATGATGACCGCTTCGACGACATCGACGACGACTTCGATGATGCCCGAGATGATCATGAGATTGAACTGCGGGTGACCGACGAAAATCTCCGGGGCCTGCGCAATGGTTCGCTGGTTGCCGTCGACAATCTCGGCCGTGTGCTCGAGGTCGAGGTGGAATACGAACATGGCGTTCGCGTCGTGACGGTCGAGCCGCACGACAGCGATATCCGCCGCAATCCGGGACCGGTCGGCAGCGTCTCCATCCGGCCGGCATTCTGATCAGGTCACAATTTGCCCGGCGCATTCGCCCCACACCATGCGCCGGAGCGATGGTCGGCCGTCACCAGCCCGCCCGGCGGCCCGACCCGGCAAGCGCATGCCCCCTGTGCCCGAAACGGCGCCGGGGGCATGCGCGTCGCTGGCGTTCTCGCCAAGGCTGGCATAGGCTCGCCCCGAACGATGCCCGCGGCGTCGCCGCAGACGAAGCACCTGGCGGATGCTTGCGCAAGCGCATTTGGAAGGACCCGACGCTGAGGAGCAGTTGCGACAGGATGAAGCCATGGCGATGACACGACGAGACCTGATCGCGCTCTTCTGCTGCTCGCTCCTGCTTTCGCTCGCGCCGCAGCCCGGCGGCATGGCGGCTCTCGCCAAGGATGACGACGACGATGATGACGGTGGCTCGCATGGCGGCGGCGGGCACGGCAACGACGATGACGACGATGATGACGAAGACGAAGACGATGATGATGATGATGACGACGAAGACCTAGGGCCGGATGGTGCCGGCGGTATCCGTCGAAGCGATCAGGAGCGGGCGCGCGACGGCGTCGAAAAGGGCGACATCCTGCCGCTGAAGGAGGTTCTCCGGCTGGTCGACGAAGACAGATACGGCCAGGTCATTGCGGTCGATCTCAAGCGATCGGGTGGCAGCGAGATTTACCGGCTCCGCACCCGCGACGAGCAGGGCACGATCCGCAACCTGCGCATCAATGCTCGAACCGGCAAGTTCGTGAACATTTTCGGGTTCTAGAGGAACGACATGCAGATTCTTCTGGCGGAGGACGATCCCAACATCGCGGCCCATGTGGCAAGCCGGCTGGAGGCGGAAGGCTACGGCGTCGATACGCTCACCCATGGCCCGGATGTCTGGGAGCAAGGGGAGAGCGGTAACTACGCCCTGGTCATCCTCGATCTCGGCCTGCCGGGCATGGACGGGCTGTCGATCCTGAAGCGTTGGCGGCAGGCGGGGCTGGAGACGCCGGTTCTGGTTCTGACGGCGCGCGGCTCCTGGATGGAGCGCGTCGACGGTTTCGATGCCGGGGCGGACGACTATCTGCCGAAACCCTTTCGGGCCGAGGAGCTTCTGGCGCGGCTGCGCGCCCTTCTGCGGCGCGCCGGTCCGCGTGTTGGGTCGGTGCGTGCTGCCGGACGCTTCACCCTCGACGAGGCGGGGCGCCGGGTGACCTTCGACGGGCTGCCGCTCGACCTCAGCCCGCTCGAATACCGCATGCTTGCACTGTTCGTGGAGCGCAAGGGGCAGGTTGTCACGCCGCTCGAGCTGGCAAGCCACGTTCAGGGCCGCGACGACGATGCCGCCAAGAATGCGGTGGAAGCGATGATTGCCCGTCTGCGCAAAAAGACGGAGAGCGGTGCGATCGAAACGCGGCGCGGATTTGGCTATGTCCTGCCGGACGGTGGCGCATGATCCGCTCGTTGCGGCTGAGGCTGGCAATCGGCGCATCGGTCGCCATCTGCCTGGTTCTGCTGGTGGTCTGGCTCTCCTTGAGCCGGCTTTTTACCGACTACGTTGCCGGGCGCTACCGCGCCGAAATGGCAACGCTCGTCGATACGGTTGCCGCCCAGGTGCGGGTGCGCAACGGTGAATTGGTGCTGCCGCGCGCGCCGGCCGATCCGCGCCTGAGCCTGCCGGCCGGCGGCCGCTACTGGCAGCTCGACCGCGACGGCGGCACTCCTCTGCGTTCGCGCTCCCTGTGGGACACGGTAATCGATGCCGATCGCCCGTCGGCGCCGCACCACCTGGGCTTCCTCGAAGCGGAGGGGCCGGATGGAGCGCCGATCCTTGTCTACCGCCAGGCCCTGACGCTTGGCGAAGGCGCGGATGCCAGGCAGTTCGCGGTTACTGCCGGCTTTGCGCGCAGCGAACTCGATGACGCTCTTTCCGCCTTTCACGGCCGTATCCGGCTGATGCTGCTGGCGACGGCCGTCGTGCTTGCCGGCGCCGCATTCCTGCAGGGTGCCCTCGGCCTTCTGCCACTGGTGCGGCTGCGGGAGCGAGCCGCCCGCGTCCGGTCCGGCGAGGAGAAGGATTTTGGCCTGGCCGGGCCAAGTGAGGTGCAGCCGCTCGTCAGCGAAATCAATCTTCTGCTTGCGGAGCGCGCGACGGCGCTGGCGCAGGCCCGGGCGCGCGCCAGCGACCTCGCCCACGGGCTGAAGACGCCGCTGACGGTGCTGGCGCAACTCGCCGAAGGCCTGCCGAAACACCAGCGCGACATCGCGCTCGAACAGGTCGACCTCGTACGCCAGCGCGCCGACCGCCAGCTTCAGGCGGCCCGCATGGGCGTCGAGCGCATGGCAACGACCTTACTCGCCGATCTCGGCAACAAGCTGGTCAGCGTCCTGCGTCCCGTGACCGCGGAGCGCGACGTCGTCTGGGAGGTCGACATCGATCCGTCGATTTCACTCGACGTCGACCCGGCCGACCTTGCCGAATGTCTCGGCAATCTGCTCGACAATGCCGCCAAATGGGCGCGGGCGCGGATCCGGCTATCGGCCGAGGTGGTCGACGGGCGCGTGCGGATCACGGTCGGTGACGATGGGCCGGGGGTTGCCGAGGGCGACCGCGAGCAGGCGATGCGCCGCGGGGGGCATAGTGCCAATGCAGCGCCGGGCCACGCCTCCGGCAATGGCCTGGGGCTGGCGATCAGCGCCGATATAGCGGAGGCCTATGGCGCGACCATGTCGCTCGGGCAGTCGGCCCTGGGCGGTCTCGAGGTCGCGCTGATCTTCGACGTCGGCGGCGGCAGCCGGCGTCCGCGCGATCCGACCTGAGGCGCAATGCGTCGTCGCAAAAAAAAGGCGGCATGCGCAGGCGGCGAAGGCACTGGATCGCCGCTTGCAGCCCGCTCTTTCGATTCCCCAGTTGCGCTTTTCGGGATGTGCGGTTATAAGCCCCCGTCCGAACGGTCCGGCAGGGCATGCCGTGGCCGTTTTTAACGCTGGAAATGGACCTCGTCTGTCCGTTTCGATTCTTAAGAACAATGGAGTAGCAAAATGCCCAAGATGAAGACGAAATCGTCTGCCAAGAAGCGGTTCAAGATCACCGCGACCGGCAAGGTTCGTGCAGCAGCTGCTGGCAAGCGCCACGGCATGATCAAGCGTTCCAACAAGTTCATCCGCGACGCACGTGGAACCATGGTTCTCGCGGAGCCTGATGGCAAGAAGGTCATCAAGAACTACCTGCCCAACGGTCTCTAAGACTTTCAGGCATATTGGACACGTTAAGGAGATCATGACATGGCACGTGTAAAACGCGGCGTAACCGCTCACGCCAAGCACAAGAAGACGCTCAAGGCAGCCAAGGGCTTCTATGGCCGTCGCAAGAACACTATCCGCGCCGCCAAGGCAGCGGTTGACCGTTCGAAGCAGTTCGCTTACCGCGACCGCAAGGTCAACAAGCGCAACTTCCGCGCTCTCTGGATCCAGCGTATCAACGCTGCCGTCCGCGAATTCGGCCTGACCTACGGCCGCTTCATCGACGGCCTGAACAAGGCTGGCATCGAAGTTGACCGCAAGGTTCTGTCCGACATGGCTATCCATGAGCCGGCAGCATTCGGCGCCCTCGTCGAAGCTTCCAAGAAGGCGCTCGCCTATCTCAAGGAAGCCGGCACGGCAAACGAGTTTGAAAGCGCTGTTCGTTAAGCCAGCGTTTTCCCAAAATCGTTTTTGAAATTAGTTGGGAAACTCGCGCTGGCAGGGCTGGCGCGGGTTTTTCTTGTTTTACGGGACGAAAGTGTACCACGATCGAAGGGGACCATGCGCGGTCCCGGAGCTTGATGACGACGATATGACGCCTCTGCTGGCAGCGCTTGCAGCCGGCCGGGAGCGCGTTGAGCGCTGCGAGCTCAAGGATCGTATGGTCTGGATCAAGCGCTATCGTCGTCAGGGCCCTCGTCTTTGGCTGCGCACGCAAGCCTTTGTCGCGCGGATTTGTGGCCTTCCGGTGCTGTTGCCGTCCCCGCTTCTCGACATCGAGGGCATGATCGAGCGCGAAGTTCGCCAGATCGCGACCTTCTCCGCGGCCGGTTTCATGACGCCCGAGGTCGTCTACCGTGGGCCGAAGGTGCTGGTTCTCTCCCATCTTGGTCTGCCGGTCAGCAAGCATATGGGGCCGCTGCGCAACAGCGACGCCGCCGCGCACGATCAGCTGCTGGTGCGCTGCGCTGCGGAACTCGGGCGCCTGCACCGCGCAGGTCTCTGCCACGGACGTCCGCATCCGCGCGATTTCATCATCGACAACGGCGAATTCGGCTTCCTCGATTTCGAGGAGGTGCCTGCGAGCGTCATGCCGCTGGCGACCGCCCAGGCGCGCGACCTCTGGCTCCTGTTCCTGCAGGTGGCGAGCCGGGCCGTGCAGCCGGAAACCCCGGCCGCGGCCTTTGCCGCCTGGAAGCGCGCAGCGCCGGCGGAAGCCAGGCGGGCGCTCACCGAAATCATGCCGCTCTTCATCCGCTTCCTGCCGCTGGCGCGCTTCGTCCTGCGCTTCCGCAAGGGCAACGATATCATCCGTTTCATCGCTGCGACGGACTATCTGGCGGGTGCGACGCAATCACATTCCTGAAGACAAGAACCGATATAGAACCGAACCCATTCCCGCATCGAGGCAGGACAGAATGAGCGAACTGGAAACACTGGAACGGACACTCCTGGCGGACATCGACGCCGCCGGCGACGAAGGATCGATCGAGGCGGTGCGCGTCAACGCGCTCGGCAAGAAGGGCTCGATCTCCGAGCTCCTGAAGACGCTCGGCACCATGACGCCGGAAGAGCGCCAGACCCGCGGCGCGCAGATCAACGCGCTGAAGAACACGGTCGCCGAAGCGATTGCCGCCCGCAAGTCGGCGCTGAAGGACCAGGCGATCGCCGAGCGCCTGGCGCGCGAGACCGTCGATATCAGCCTGCCGGTCCGCTCCTCGCCGGCCGAGCGCGGCCGCATCCACCCGATCAGCCAGATCGTCGACGAGATCACCGCGATCTTCGGCGACATGGGCTTCTCGATCGCCGAAGGTCCCGATATCGAGACCGACTACTACAACTTCACGGCGCTGAACTTCCCCGAAGGTCATCCGGCCCGCGAGATGCACGACACGTTCTTCTTCAACCCGGATGAGAACGGCGATCGCAAGGTGCTGCGCACGCACACCTCGCCGGTGCAGATCCGCACGATGGAAGCGCAGAAGCCGCCGATCCGCATCATCATCCCCGGCAAGACCTACCGCCAGGATTCGGACGCGACCCACTCGCCGATGTTCCATCAGGTCGAAGGCCTGGTCATCGACAAGGCGGCCAACGTCGCCAATATGCGCTGGGTGCTGGAAGAATTCTGCAAGGCCTTCTTCGAGGTGGACCAGGTGACGATGCGCTTCCGCCCGTCCTTCTTCCCCTTCACCGAGCCGTCCTTCGAGGTCGACATCCAGTGCGACCGCTCTGGCCCGATCGTGAAATTCGGCGAGGGCACCGACTGGATGGAGATCCTCGGCTGCGGCATGGTGCACCCGAACGTGCTGCGCTCGGGCGGGCTCGATCCGGACGAGTACCAGGGCTTCGCCTGGGGCATGGGCCTCGATCGCATCGCCATGCTGAAATACGGCATGCCGGACCTGCGCGACTTCTTCAACGCCGACGTTCGCTGGATGACCCATTACGGCTTCCGCCCGCTGGACATGCCGACGCTGTTCGGCGGTCTCTCGGCCTGATCGCGCGTAGATATTTAGGACACAGGTGAAATCATGAAATTCACGCTTTCCTGGCTCAAGGACCACCTTGAAACCGACGCTTCGCTGGAAGACATCTGCGCGCGCCTGACGATGATCGGGCTCGAAGTGGAAGACGTCGACGACAAGGCCGCCTTCAAGCCCTTCGTCATCGCCAAGGTCGTTTCGGCCGAGCAGCATCCGAACGCCGACAAGCTGCGGGTACTGATGGTCGACACCGGCGCCGGCGCTCCGATCCAGGTCGTCTGCGGCGCACCGAATGCGCGCGCCGGCCTTGTCGGCGCCTTTGCAGCCCCCGGTACCTATGTTCCCGGCATCGACGTGACGCTCGCCGTCGGCACCATCCGCGGCGTCGAAAGCCGCGGCATGATGTGCTCGGAAAAGGAACTGCAGATCTCCGAGGACCACAACGGCATCATCGACCTTCCGGCCGACGCACCCGTTGGCACGAGCTATGCGACCTATGCCGGCCTCGACGATCCGATGATCGAGATCAACCTGACGCCGAACCGGCCGGACTGCACCAGCGTCTACGGCATTGCCCGTGACCTCGCCGCTTCCGGCCTCGGCACCTTGAAGGCGCGCAAGGCGCCGGCCTTCAAGGTGGAAGGCGACACGCCCACCAAGCTGACGCTCGATCTCGGCGAAGACAGGCATCTCTGCCCGGGCTTCTCGCTGCGCCTGGTGCGCGGCGTCAAGAACGGCCCGTCGCCGAAGTGGATGCAGCAGCGCCTGCTGGCGATTGGCCTCCGCCCGATCAATGCGCTGGTCGACATCACCAACTACATGACCTTCGACCAGGGCCGGCCGATGCACGTCTTCGACGCCGCCAAGGTCAAGGGCAACCTGACGGTCCGCCGCGCCAAGGACGGCGAGACGGTGCTGGCGCTCGACCAGCGCGAATATAAGCTCGGTCCCAGCAACGTGGTCATCGCCGACGAAAAGGCGATCGAGTCGATCGGTGGCGTCATGGGCGGCGAACATTCCGGCTGCGACGAGAACACCACCGACGTCCTGATCGAATCGGCGCTCTGGGACCCGATGAACATCGCCAAGACCGGCCGCACGCTCGGCATCATCACCGATGCGCGCTACCGCTTCGAGCGTGGCGTCGACCCGGAATATATGGTGCCCGGTCTCGAGCGCACCACCGAACTGGTGCTCGAGCTTTGCGGTGGCACCGCCGCCAAGGCGGAAGTGGTCGGTTATGCCGGCCATGAGCCGAAGATCGTCGACTTCCCGGTTTCCGAAGTGAAGCGCCTGACGGGCCTTGAGGTTTCCTCCGAGGAAAGCGTCTCGATCCTGAAAAAGCTCGGCTTCGGCGTCGAAGGTTCTGGCGACCGCTTCAAGGTGTCGGTTCCTTCCTGGCGTCCCGATGTCGACGGCAAGGCCGATCTCGTCGAAGAGGTCATGCGCATCCACGGCGTCGACAACATCGTTGCAGCCCCCTTGCCGAGCCATGGTACCGTCAACGGCAAGATCCTGACGACGCTGCAGATCCGCACGCGCCTTGCCAAGCGCGCGCTTGCCAGCCGCGGCATGCTCGAAGCCGTTACCTGGTCGTTCATCTCCGAAGAGCAGGCAAAGCTCTTTGGCGGCGGCGCACCGGCACTGAAGCTTGCGAACCCGATTGCCTCCGACATGTCGGACATGCGCCCGTCGCTGCTGCCGGGCCTTTTGACGGCTGCCCAGCGCAATGCCGACAAGGGTTTCGGCGACGTCGCGATCTTCGAAGTCTCCGGCACCTATGAAGGCGATACGGCGGACGCGCAGCGCCGCGTAGCCGGCGGCATTCGTCGCGGCACGGCTTCCTTGAACGGTGCAGGTCGTCTCTGGTCGAACGCCGCCAACGGCGGCGGCAAGCCGGTCGACGTGTTCGACGCCAAGGCCGACGCGATTGCCGTGCTCGAAGCCTGCGGCGTGCCGATGGGCAACGTCCAGTTCGAACCGGGCGGTCCCGCTTGGTATCATCCGGGCCGCTCCGGCACGATCAAGCTCGGCCCGAAGATCGTTCTCGGCACCTTCGGCGAGTTCCATCCGAAGACGCTGGAAGCGCTCGACGTCTCCGGCGCACTCTGCGGCTTCGAGATCTATGTCGATGCCATGCCGGAGCCGAAGAAGAAGGCGACCCGCACCAAGCCGGCGCTCGATCTCTCGCCGTTCCAGGCGGTCAAGCGCGACTTCGCCTTCGTTGTCGACAAGGCGGTGGAAGCCGGCGCAATCCTGCGCGCCGCATCGGGTGCCGACCGCAAGCTGGTGACCGGCGTCAGCGTCTTCGACGTCTTCGAGGGTTCGTCGCTCGGCGAAGGCAAGAAGTCGATCGCCATCGAGGTGACCATCCAGCCGGTCGAGCGTACGCTCACCGACGAGGATTTCGAGGCGCTCACCGCCAAGATCGTCGCCAATGTGACGAAGACGACCGGCGGCGTACTGCGCGCCTGATCCGATCGACAAAACGGATACCGAAAGGGCCGCTGCCACCGCAGCGGCCCTTTTCGTTGCGGCCTATTGCGCGCGCTGCATCAACTCGATGCGGTTGCCGAACGGGTCGTTGACATAACATCTGCGGTAGCCGGCAAGCGGCTCGTCCTCGGCGATCGTCACGCCGCCGGCTTCGAGCCTGAGGATCATCCGCTCGAGATCGTCGACCAAAAAGGCCGGATGGGCCTTGCGCGCCGGCACGAAATCCTGGTCGATGCCGAGATGCAGGCGGATGCTGCCCCGCTCGAACCAGCAGCCGCCACGGCCAAGCAGATTGGCGGGCTTGACGACCTCCGTCAGCCCGAGCGATCCCCCATAGAAGCCGCGCGCCAAGTCTTCGCCGCCTTCCGGTATCGCAAGCTGCACATGGTCGATGGCAAGCAGCCGGCCGGTCGATGTGGACTCGGGTCCGCCGTCCGTCATTGCGCGTGCAGGTGATAGATCTTGTTGACGATCAGCCAACGGCCGTCGATCTTCACCAGCGACAGGTAATCGGAGAAGCGCTCTCCGGCGAAGCTGTCGATGACCTTCACCGTGGCGGCGTCGCCGGTGATGTCGATCATCTGCACGTCCATTTCCGGCTGTGTTCCGGGTGGTGCCGCACCGGTATCGAGGATCGCCTTGATGAAGCCGTCACGCGTCATCCATTCGAGCGCGCCCTGGTAGTTGCCGATGATCGCCGCATCGGGATGGAACGCCTTGCGCAGCGCCCCTTCGTTGGCAAATGCCATGCCGTCCACATAGAGGTGCACCACTGCACTGATCGCCTGCTCGTCGGACATCCCGCTCCTCCCCAGTTGCTTGTTGCTCAGAGGTAGTGCGTTCAGCGGGAATTTCGATGGGCATTCTCTCCGCTGCGGGAGCGGAGAGAAATTTTGGCTCAACGATTGGTGAGTGCCAGCGAGGCGTCGGTGTAGCGTTTTCCTGCGACCAGGGTCGGCGAGAGTGCGTCGGACAGCCGGGTGGTTTCTTCGACCGTGAGCCGGATTTCCGCAGCGGCGGCGTTCTGCTCCAGATGGTCGAGCTTGCGGGCACCCGGGATCGGCACGATGAAATCGCCTTGGTTGATGACCCAGGCGAGCGCCAGCTGGGCGGCAGTCACGCCCTTCTCCTCGGCCAGCGCCTGCAGCGTCTCGACCAGTCGGACGTTGGCGTCGATGTTCTCCGCCTGGAACCGCGGCAGCGAGCGGCGAAAATCGTCGGCTTCCAGATCTTCGGCTTTGCGGATCGCGCCCGTCAGCATGCCGCGTCCAAGCGGGCTGTATGGCACGAAACCGATGCCGAGTTCGCGGCAAGTGGCAAGCACGTCTTCTTCCGGATCGCGCGTCCACAGCGAATACTCGCTCTGCACCGCGGCGATCGGATGAACCTTGTGGGCGCGGCGGATGGTGGCGGCACTCGCTTCCGAGAGACCGAGCGCGCGCACCTTGCCCTCGCGCACCAGCTCGGCCATGGCGCCGACGGTGTCCTCGATCGGTACGTCAGGGTCGACGCGGTGCTGGTAGTAGAGATCGATGACATCTGTGCCGAGCCGCTTGAGCGAGGCTTCCGCTACCGCCTTCGCATGCTCCGGCCGGCCGTCGACGCCTCTGATCGCCTGGACGCTTGGCACGCCGGTCTCGATGCGGAAGCCGAACTTGGTGGCGATGACCACCTTGTCACGCACCGGGCCGAGCGCCTTGCCGACGAGCTTTTCGTTCTCGAAGGGACCATAGACTTCGGCCGTGTCGAAGAAGGTGACGCCGAGATCGACGGCGCGCTGCAGCGTGCGGATCGATTCCGCTTCGTCCGCAGCGCCATAGGCGAAACTCATGCCCATGCATCCAAGGCCGATGGTGGAGACGGTAAGATCACTTCCGAGTTTGCGGGTCTTCATGTCGTGTCCTTTATGGCTACCATGCGTCGGAGCTAGCGCGTTGGGAGCGCACGTCTATCGTCCGAGGCATGAAATGGTGGGTGGCACCGCCGCCCACGCCCTTTTGTGGCGGCGCGACGGGTTCCTCTGCCTCATCGCCAGACGAGCTCCTCGCTTCGTCCTGACGCTGGCGACATGTGAAGAATAGGGCTCGATGGGGCGGCTGAAAATCACTGTCAATTCTCACGGGCTGTTCTATTATTTCGATCAATGAACAGAACACAGCTCTCCCAACTCGCGGTATTGGCCGCCGTCGCCACCCATGGCAGCTTTCGTGGTGCCGCGCGCGAACTGGGCGTCGCACCTTCGGCCGTCAGCCACGCCATCGGCAGCCTCGAGGCGAGCCTCGGCATTCGTCTGCTTGCCCGCACCACCCGCAGCGTCGCCCCGACGGAGGAGGGGCGCCGGCTGCTCGAACGGTTGGCGCCGGCGCTCGACGAGATCGCCCATGCACTGGAGGCAGCCGCCGACGCCCGCGAGCGCCCGGCCGGCAATCTGCGCATCACCGCACCGCGGTTCGCTGCCGATCTGATCCTGGCGCCGCGCCTGGGCGCCTTCCTGGATCGGTATCCCGAGATCGTGCTCGAAATCGCCAACGAGGACGGCTTCACCGATATCGTCGAAGAAGGTTTCGACGCCGGCATCCGGCTCGGCGAGAGCCTGGAGGCCGACATGATCGCGGTGAAGGTCGGCCCCGAGCTGGAAAGCGCCGTCGTCGCGTCTCCCGAATATTTCCAACGCTATGGCCGGCCGCAGCATCCGCGCGACCTCGCGCAGCATCGCTGCATCCGCCGGCGCTTCTCCAACGGCACGCTCTATCGCTGGGAATTCGAGAAGGATGGCGAGGAATTGACGGTATCGGTCGAGGGACCGCTGATCCTTGGCGAGGACCGGCCGATCATCAAGGCGACAATGGGTGGCGCCGGTCTCGCCTATCTCTTCCTCTCACGGGTCGAGACTGCGATTGCCGAAGGGAAGCTGGTGCGCGTCATGGAGGACTGGTGCGCGCCCTATGCCGGCCCCTATCTCTACTATCCGAGCCGCCGGCAGATGCGGCCGGCACTGCGCGCTTTCATCGACTTCTTCCGGCACAGCGGATAGCAGCCGGCGCAAAATCGGGTGGCGGGACGGGCCCGGATCTGGAATGCCATTGGTTTCGTGTCTTGATGAGAGGAAGGCCTATGAAAAAGCCCGGTTCGATGAAGGGTCTTGAAGATCTCGGCCGGGTGCGGCTTTCTCGAAACTTCTTCTTTCGCGATTTCCTGCATTCGGAAATCGCCGACTTCTACCGTATCCCGAACATTCCCGATGATCCGGATCTGGCGATCGAGGCCGGGCGCCGTCTCTGCGAGGAACTGCTGGAACCGCTGGAAGCGACCTTCGGCCGCCTCGTCATCCGCTCGGGCTACCGCAACCGCGCCGTCAACGGCTTCGGCAATGCCAATGGGCTCAACTGCTCGACCAATGCGGCCTCTGCCGCCGACCACATCTGGGACATGCGCGATGCCGACGGGTGCATCGGCGCCACCGCCTGCATCGTCATTCCCTGGGTCTGGGATCGACGCGGCGAGATCGGCGGCTGGCAGTCGATCGCCTGGTGGATCCACGACCATCTGCCCTACGCCTCGCTCTGCTTTTTCCCAAAGCTATGGGCTTTCAACATCCAGTGGCACGAGCGGCCGGCGCGCCGGATCATGAGCTTCGTCGAGCCGCGCGGTGTCCTGACCAAGGCCGGCATGGCGAACCAGGCCGGCCGCCACGCCGGGGCCTATGCCGGGTTTCCGGATTTGAGGGCCGCGCCGATATTCACCTTGTAGCGCACGTGCTCGTCGGTGCCGGAGTAGCGGTCATAGAGCCGCCGCGCCGTGGCATTGTCGGCCTCGGTGTACCAGTAGAGCCGGTCCCAGCCCTTCTCCTGGCAATGCGCAATGAGATCGTCGATCATCGCCCGCGCCACGCCCTGGCCGCGCGCTGCAGGATCGACATAGAGATCCTCGATGTAGCAGATCGGCCGGCGAAAGAAGGTGGCGAGCTGCTCCTGGCAGATCGCAAAGCCGACCACCTGCCCGTCGAGCATCGCCAGCCGCGCAAAGAGCGGTGCGGCGGGATCCATAAGCCTCTTCCAGGTGAGGTCGATGATGTCTTCGGCGAGATCGGTGCCGGAAAAGGCGACATAGCCAGCCCAGAGGCGGCGCCAGTCCGCCTCGTCGCCGCCAGTCGCGGCGCGTATCGTCAATGCCATTGTGTGGTTTTTGCTCCCGTCACTCACCGACGTCGTTGAGTTTTTGCACCGCCTCGTCCGACAACTTGAGTTCCGCGGAGCGAATGAGGCTTTGCAATTGCTCAAGGCTGGTGGCGCTGGCGATTGGCGCTGTGACGCCCTTGCGTGTCCGGATCCAGGCGAGCGCGATTTCCGCCTGGGTCGCGCCCGTGTCGGCCGCGATGTCGTCGAGAACGCCAAGGATGCGCATGCCGCGTCCGTCGAGATATTTCTCGACTCCGCTGCCGCGCACGGAGCCTTCGAGGTCCTTGTGGGTGCGGTATTTCCCCGAAAGGAAGCCCCGCGCCAGCCCGAAATAGCTGATGACGCCGATCTCCTCGGCGATGCAGAGGTCGCGCAGCGGTCCTTCGAATGCGTCGCGGTCGTAGAGATTGTATTCCGGCTGCAGCACCTGATAGCGGGGCAGGCCCTGGTTGGCGGACACGTCGAGCGCCTCGCGCAGTTGCAGCGAGTTCAGGTTGGAGGCGCCGATCGCCCGCACCTTGCCTTCGGACAGCAGCTGGTCGTAGGCCGCAAGCGTCTCCTCGTAAGGCGTGTCGGGGTCTGGCCAGTGCGAGAGATAAAGATCGATATGGTCGGTCTGTAGCCGCTTCAGCGAATCTTCGACCGCCTGCAGGATCCAGCGGCGCGAAAGCCCCTTGCGGTCGGGGCCGAGCTCCGAGCCGACCTTGGTGACGATGACGGCCTTGTCGCGCGACCGGCCCGACTGTTTCAGCCACTTGCCGATGATCGTTTCGGACTCGCCGCCCTGATTGCCGGGCGCCCAGGAGGAATAGACATCGGCGGTGTCGATGGCATTGAAGCCGGCATCGAAAAAGGCGTCGAGCAGCGCGAAAGAGGTCTTCTCGTCGGCGGTCCAGCCGAAGACATTGCCGCCGAAGACGAGGGGCGCGATTGTCAGGTCGGTGCGGCCAAGTCTCAGTTTTTCCATGGTTTCGCTCCATTGGACTGGATGAGGGCATGTTGCGATCGGGAGGATTGCGAAGGAAAGATAGGGCAGAAAAGCTGACATTGTCACCCGCCTTTCGGCAATTTTCTGCACGTCGTACTTCTTCGCCAAACCGCTCACTGCCGCTTGCTAGGTACGTACCTCGGCGCTAGTCTCTGCCACCAAATCAGGGAGCCTTGTCATGTTACGTTTCGGAATTCTGTCCACGGCCAGGATCGGCCGCGACCTCGTCGTGCCGGCCATTCAGGATGCGGAAAACGCCGTCGTCTCGGCTGTCGCCAGCCGCGACTTCGCCAAGGCCCGGGCAATGGCCGATCGCTTCTCCGCGCCGCACGCCTTCGGTTCCTACGAAGAGATGCTCGCTTCCGATGTCATCGATGCGGTCTACATTCCGCTGCCGACGGCGCAACATGTGGAATGGTCGGTCAAGGCCGCCAATGCCGGCAAGCATGTGCTTTGCGAAAAGCCGATTGCCCTGCGCGCCTCTGAGATCGACCAGCTCATCGCCGCACGTGACCGCAACGGCGTCGTAATCGCCGAAGCCTTCATGGTCACCTATAGCCCGGTCTGGCGAAAAGTCCGCTCCCTGATCGCCGAAGGCGCGATCGGCCGGCTGCGCCACGTCCAGGGCGCCTTCACCTATTTCAACCGCGACCCCAACAACATGCGCAACATCCCGGCGCTCGGTGGCGGCGGCCTGCCGGATATCGGCGTATACCCGACGATCACCACCCGCTTCGTCACGGCCAAGGAGCCGGTGCGCGTTCAGGCAAACACCGATCGCGATCCGGAATTCGGCACGGATATCTATTCGAGCGTGCGCGCCGATTTCGGCGACTTCGAGCTGAGCTTCTACATCTCCACCCAGTTGGCGGCCCGCCAGGTCATGGTCTTCCATGGCGACAAGGGCTTCATCGAGGTGAAGTCGCCCTTCAACGCTGACCGCTATGGCCGCGAGGAAGTGGAGTTGACGAACCAGAACCACGCCCAATCCCAGCTTTTCCGCTTCCAGGACGCGCGCCAGTACAAGCTCCAGGCGGAGGCTTTCGCCCGCGCGGCCAAGGGCGAGGACGAGGAAGTGGTGACGCTGGAAAACTCCCGCCTCAATCAGAAATTCATCGACGCGATCTACCGCGCCAGCGCCAAGGACGGTTGGGAGACTATCTGATCACGGAAAGGGCCCGCTGGTTTGCCGGCAGGCCCTTTCCTCTTCTTCTCCAGCGATCATCCCGTCAGGCAATCGCTGCCTGTTCCCGCGCAAGGCCGCGCAGCTTGAAGATCAGAAAGTCGGCGACCGTGATCAGGCCGATGACGATGAAGCCGATACCCGCGACAGTGAGGAACGGGTAAGCCGCGGCCAGCAGTGCTACGCTTGCCACCTGCCAAAGGATGTCGCCAGCGATGCTGACGCGTGCCGCTGCTGCGACCGGCCCGCCGTTGCGCGCCGCGGCAAGGTGGAAGATCCCCCAAAACACCAACCCGACGCCGAGGATCTTCATCATCGGCGCTGTCGCGGCGGGGCTGAAGAGCGAAGCAAGCGGGGCGGCAAAAAGGATCAGCACGGCGCCGACGGCAAGAGAGTAGACGCCGTCGGCAAGGAAGGTCTTGTTGAGCAGGCTGCGGTTCGAGAGGTTCATCGTCGGCTCCATCGGTTTGTCGATGACCGGAGATTGCCGGTTCGGTGTCATTAAACCAATTACCTCTGAGGTAATGGATTTTACGACCGGCGCGCGCCACTCTCCGGCAGAACGGAGAATCACGATCCATGCAGTTTGGTGAACATCTGAAGGAATGGCGCGGGCATCGCCGCATGAGCCAGCTTGATCTTGCGGTTGCCGCCGGCATCTCGGCGCGCCACCTGTCCTTTCTCGAAACCGGCCGCTCGAAACCGTCGGAGGGCATGATCCTGCGGCTGGCCTCCGTGCTGGAAGTCCCCGCCCGCGACCAGGGCACGCTGTTTTCGGCAGCCGGCTATCGACCGCGCATGGCGACGCGGCCCGCCTCCGGGCTGGACGCCATGCCGCCGGTCGTTGCCAATGCCATCAGGCTGATCCTGGCGCGCCACGATCCCTATCCGGGGCTGGTGCTCGATCACGAGTATACGCTGCTGGTCGTTAATCCGGCGCTGGCGAGCCTGGCGGTTGCCGCCGACATTCCGTTCCAGCCCGGCGAGAACTTTCTCGACACGTTTCTCGGCAACGACAATGTGCGCAAGCTGGTCGTCAACTGGGAGGCCGCGGCCGCCGATCTGGTGCAGCGGGTCAGAACCGAAGCCTGGCTGCAGGGTCCCCGCAGCCGCCTCGGCAAGCGGCTGGAAAAAGCGGCGTCCAATCCGGCCGTGGCGCGTGCGACCGAAAACCATCCTGACACTGACCGGTTGCCGGTGCTGCCGATCGAGCTCGACATCGGCGGCTTGCGCTTAAGCTTCATCACCACGCTTCAGACCTTCGGCTCGACCCAGGATGCGCTGGTCGAGGGGGTGCTGATCGAATCCTTCTTTCCGGCCGACGAGGAGACCAGGGCGTTTTTCGAACGCAAGGGATGATCGGCTATCGGTCGCGCTCCAGGCCGATGGCAATCGCGCCGCAAATCATCAGCGCGACGCCCATGTTGTAAGCGCCGATCGCTGCCGCCGCCTGGATCCAGTCGCCGCTTGCGCCGGCAAGCGCCAGCAACCCCGTGCCGGCAAACAGGCAGGCGCGGGCGGATTTGAGGCCGCATACGGCAATGCCGAGGACGAAGGATGCGGTGACGATCATGAGGCCCGCTTATCCCCTTAGGAGTTGATGATGATCATGCCGCTGATGATCAGCGCGGCGCCGAAGGCGTAGCGCAGCGTCACCGCCTCGCCGAGAAAGACGGCGGCAAGCAGCGGCACGATGCAGAAGGTAAGCGCCATGAAGGAATAGGCGATCGTCAGTGGCACCGACTTGATCGTGAAGATCCAGATGATCGTGCCGATGCCATAGACGGCGAGCGCAATCAGCAGGGTGGGGCTGAGGGCCAGAGCCAGGAGCCCCTGGGCACTGGCATTCCCGGTCTTCGCGCTTGTCAGCTTGAAGAGGATCTGCCCGGCCGAGATCAGCACCGGCGTGAAGAACAGCCCGAACCAGACGGTGGGCGTGAGATTGAGGTTCATCGCCATGCCTCACTCCGCCGCGGCAGTTCTGTCTTCGCAATAGAAGATATCGCGGCCGATATCGACGCATGTGTGCTCGGCCGGAACGGGATGCATCGCCCGCAGGAAGGAGTGGGTATAGGGAAAGAAATTGAAGTGCGGATTGAAGGTGTAGCGGTACTCGCGCTCGCGCGGCACGACGATGATCAGGTGCCGGCGGGTGACCCGGCGAAGCTCGGCGATCGCTTTGCGGTAGTCGAGAATGTGCTCGATCACATGCGTGCAGACGACCGTGTCGAATTCACCGTCCGCAAAGGGCAGGTCCTCGATCATCGCGGCGTGATATTCGATGCCTTCGATCCGGGCCGCATCGTCGATGGCGAAGTCGACACCGCCGAGGCGTTTAAGGTCGGGCTTGGCTTCCCGGATACGCTTCAACAGAACGCCGGTGCCGCAACCGACGTCGCAGACGCTGTCGCCGACAACGCTTGCCACGATCTTGCGCACGCAGGCTTCGGAATTGTCCGTTCCCTCGTGCACTCTCGGGTGCTGCCGGTAGAGGTCCCCGTACTCGTTCGCCGACAGGAACGGCGCCCGTGCGCGAAAGTCGGCGAGGTGGGCGATGTGCTTGCCCCAGGCGAGGCTCGCCATGCCCTTGAACAGGCGCGAATCCCTGAGGATCGGCGGAATGACGTCTTCGATCAGGAAGCGTATGCGGTTGGTCGTTTCCCGGTTCATCCGCGGCGCTCCCGCACAATGCGTGGTGCCGACTGCAAGCCGGCCTCCTGGTCCTCGCCCCGGGGCAGAGCGCCGCCGCTATCGACCTTCTCCAGCGGCGCGGCCCGTACCGGTGTCGCGATGTAGTGCAGCCGGAGCTGCTCGGTGCGGGCGCGCGAGACCGAATCGAGGATCAGGCCTGCGGTGAACATGATGATCGACATCATCAGCATGGCCAGCGCGAGGACCCAGGTCGGCATGCGCGGCACGAGGCCTGTGGCGAAATATTCGAGCAAGACAGGCATCATGAAGCCGATGCTCGTCGCAAAGAACGCCATGGCGATCACGCCGAAGAACGTGAAGGGCCGCGTTTCTTTCATGAGCATGGCGAAGGTCCAGAGGATCTTGGCGCCATCCTTGTACGTCGACAGCTTGGAATGGGAACCTTCCGGGCGCCGGCCATAGTCCAGTTCAAGCTCCGCGACCGGCAGTTTGAGACGCGAGGCATGGACGGACATCTCTGTTTCGATTTCAAAGCCGTTGGAAATCGCCGGGAAGCTCTTGGCGAAGCGGCGCGAGAGCACGCGGTAACCGGAGAAGATGTCGTTGAAATCGGTACCGAAAATTTCCCGGTACAGAATGTTGAAAAGCCTGTTGCCGAAGGCGTGACCCTGCCTGCCGGCATCGTCGTGAACGCCGCGCCGCGTGCCGACGACCATGTCGGCGCGCTCGGTGATCAAGGTGCGGATCAGGTCTTCCGCATCGGTCGGGCAATAGGTGCTGTCGCCGTCGGCCATGACATAGATGTCGGCGTCGATATCGGCGAGCATGCGGCGCACCACGTGCCCCTTGCCCTGCCGGCGTTCACGTACGACGGTCGCGCCGGCAAGCATCGCCTTCAACGCCGTGCCATCGGTCGAGTTGTTGTCGTAGACGTAAATTCGCGCCGTCGGTAGTGCCGTCTGGAAACCCTCGACCACCTGTCCGATGGTCGATGCTTCGTTGTAGCAAGGCAGGAGAACGGCGATGTTGAAGCGGTCGAACATCAAGGTGGCTCGGTTGCTGTTGGATCGCGCCATCATAGGATCAGGGTGTTAACAAGACGCCAAGGTGCGCCGCGCGGGCCGGTCGAAGCGACCGGCCTCGCCGCCGCGCGCTTTACGCTTTCTTGATCGCAGGGACGTAAGATCCACGCGATCTAGAGGGCGGGAACCTATGTCGAGCGGAATGGCGGCACTACCGGAAATGGCGGCTACGCCCAGGCAGCGGCGGCTCTCGTCGAGCCTCCTTGGAATGGTGCTCGCCTATGGCGTGCCCACGGTTCTTTTCCTCGTCACCCAGTTCATGCGGGCGCCGGATTATCTCGGCCGCGACAATGACGATGCCATGCGCCTGGTCGAGGTGCGCGACCTCCTCGCCGGACAGAGCTGGTTCGACCTCACCCAGCCCCGCCTGGGGCTCGAGGGCGGAACGCTGATGCACTGGTCGCGCCTGATCGATCTGCCGATCGCCGGGCTCATGTCGATTTTTCGGCCTTTTGTCGGCGTGGAGCAGGCGGAAGTCCTGGCGCTTGCGATCTGGCCGATGGCGCTCGCGGTCGGGCTGCTTGCGGCGATGGGGCTCGCCGGACGCCGTGCCGGCGGCACGGTCGCCATGCATTTCTGCCTGGGGCTGACCGCGATCTTCATCGCCACCTCGAACCGTTTCCTCGGGGGCGCCATCGATCACCACAATGTGCAACTGGTGCTGGCCGCGGTCATGGCGGCGATGCTCGTCGATCGACGGTATCGTGCCCTAAATTATGCGCTTGCGGGAGCGGCGGCCGCACTCGCGATCGCCGTAGGTGCCGAAACCACGCCACTCGTGGCGGTCGTCTGCGCAATCGTTGCCTGCCAGTGGCTCTGGGCCGGCCAGACGGCCGCGCGTTCGACCGTCGCCTTCGGCCTGTCGCTGGCAGCCGGCCTCAGCGTCATCTTCTTTTCGACCGTGCCGCCGCGCCTCTATTTCGTCGCGACCTGCGACAATCTCTCGATCGCCTTCTATTCGCTGGCGCTGACGGGAGGCGTCCTCCTCGCGCTCGCCGCCGCCACTGTCAGCCACCGCGCGCCAGCGCTGCGCTTCGGCGCGCTCGCTCTCTGCGGTCTCGTCGTTGCCGCGGTCGCCCTGTCGGTGGCGCCGCAATGCCTCGGCAATCCACTGGCCGGTCTCGATCCGCTGCTCATCGAGCTCTGGCTCGACCATATCTCCGAAGCCCGTTCCGTCACGCTGATCGCTGTGCAGGAGCCGACCAATATCGGCGCCTACTATTTCACCGGCGCCTTTGCCTCGGCCATCTGCCTCTGGCGCATCTTGCGTCGCGACCGGATCGATCTCCATCTCGTGCTCCTTGCCTTGGTGCTTTCGAGCCTGGCGATCGCCCTCGTCCAGGTCCGCGGCATGGCATTTTCCAACCTGCTCGCCATCGTGCCGATGGCCCTGCTGCTTGCCGACCTGCGTGCGCGGTCGAGCGGCGGAACGGCTGGCGCCTGCGCCTCCCTTCTCTATGTCGGAGCGTTGCTCGTTTCCGTTCCGGCGATGTGGGCCGTTGCCGGAACGCTTGCGGAAAAGGGGATCAGCGGGTTTGCTGCCGCGGAAGCAGCGGTCACGAACGGCGAGGCGTGCCTGACCGACGCCGCCCTTGCCGATATTGGGCGGCTGGCGCCGTCGCTGGTCGTCGGACCGTCGGATATCGGCGCGACGCTGCTTCGCCGCACCGAACACCGCGTGCTCAGCGCGCCCTATCATCGCAATGCCGGCGGCATGCTCCGCGAGCTGAAGATCGGCCTGGCCGAGCCCGAAGCCGCCGCCGTCCTGCTGCACCAGCTCGGGCAGCCGGTGCTCGCCTTCTGCGCCGTTGACGCTCAAACGCAGGTCATAGCTGCCCGCGCTCCGCGTGGTCTCTATGCGGATCTCGCCGCCGGGCGCGTGCCGGCATTCCTGTCGCCCCTGCCGGTTTCGGAAGGCTCGCCCATCCGGCTCTATACGCTGGCGCCTTGAGCGCCACGCCCCTGGCGCGTGGAAAGCGTGAGGGATGTGCTGGCCTTCGGCGAAGGGTGCGGTAAAAGAGGCAATGGCCTCTTTCTTCGACAGCGATTCTCCGAGCAACCTCACCGAATATTCGGTGTCCGAGCTTTCGGGCTCGATCAAGCGAACGGTCGAACAGGCCTTCGACCAGGTGCGCGTGCGCGGCGAAATCTCCGGCTATCGCGGCCCTCATTCGTCGGGCCACGCCTATTTCGCGCTCAAGGACGATCGGGCGCGCATCGATGCAGTCATCTGGAAGGGTACCTTCTCGCGCCTGCGCTTCCGTCCGGAAGAGGGCATGGAGGTGATCGCGACCGGCAAGGTCACGACCTTCCCGGGCTCGTCGAAGTATCAGATCGTCATCGAGACGATGGAACCGGCCGGCGCCGGCGCACTGATGGCGCTGCTCGAAGAGCGCAAGCGCAAGCTCGCCGCCGAAGGGCTGTTCGACGCCAATCGCAAGCGGCAGCTGCCCTATATGCCCAAGGTCATCGGCGTCGTGACGTCGCCGACCGGTGCCGTCATCCGCGACATCCTGCACCGCATCGCCGACCGCTTTCCCGTCCATGTCGTCGTCTGGCCGGTTCGCGTGCA
The DNA here is from genome assembly GCF_014851885.1 of Ensifer sp. ENS02. Taxonomy (NCBI): domain Bacteria; kingdom Pseudomonadati; phylum Pseudomonadota; class Alphaproteobacteria; order Hyphomicrobiales; family Rhizobiaceae; genus Ensifer; species Ensifer sp. ENS02. The sequence continues at coordinate 212,003 of NZ_JACVAO010000003.1, forward strand.
GGGCGATGGCTCGGGTGACGAGGTTGCAGCGGCGATCCGCGGTTTCAACGCGATCGAGCCCGGCGGGCCGATTGCGCGGCCGGATGTCCTGATCGTCGCGCGTGGCGGCGGCAGCCTCGAAGACCTCTGGGGCTTCAACGATGAGGCCGTCGTGCGCGCCGCCGCCGCCTCCGGGATCCCGCTGATTTCGGCCGTCGGCCACGAGACGGACTGGACGCTGATCGACTATGCCGCCGACCAGCGCGCGCCGACGCCGACGGGTGCAGCGGAAATGGCGGTGCCGGTCAGGGCCGATCTCGAAGCCGGTCTCTCCGGCCTGTCGGCACGCCTCAAGTCGGCTGTCGGACGCCAGATGGACAATCGGCGCCAGGCGGTGCGGTCTCTGGCGCGGGCGCTGCCGTCGCTCGACCAGTTGCTGGCGCTGCCGCGCCGCCGTTTCGACGAGGCTGCGCTCGGGCTCGGGCGCGGCCTCACGATGAACACGGCCAACAAGCGCCGTCAGTTCGAACGCGTGTCTGCCGAGCTGCGTGCCGATCTTCTCAAGGGCAAGCTTTCCGAGCGTCGCCAGCGCCTGGTCGACGCCATGAACAAGGCCGACCGCATCGTCGAGCGGCAGGTACATCGCGGCGAGGCGCGGGTTTCTGCGGCCGACGCTGCGCTGCGCGCCTTACCCTCGCGCCTCATCGGCCAGATCCATCGGGCATCCGATCGCGTCGCCGGGCTTGCTGCCCGGTCTGATGCGGCCGTGCGCGCCGACGTGCGACGCCTGCGCAGCGTCATCGTCGCCCAGGATCGCATCCTGCAGTCGCTTTCCTATCGCAACGTCCTGCAGCGCGGTTTTGCGCTGGTGCGCGATGCCGAAGGCGGGCCGGTGCGCCAGGCTTCGTCCGTCTCGGTCGGCATGACGCTCAGCCTGGAATTTGCCGACGGTCGCGTGTCGGCGATTGCCGGCGACGGGGAGGGCGAGCCAGGTTTTCCGCCGACGGCGCCCCGCAAGAAGCAGCCGAAGCCCGTAGACCCGGCGGGAGACCCGCCGAAACAGGGCAACCTGTTCTAGCGCGTCATCCCACTGTCATGCCGACGACGTAACGCCAGCGTTCGCAAGAAAGTGACGGAGCCCGGCATGGTCGAGCGAGCCAAGATTATCTTCATCCACGGCGCTTCCAGCAGCGGGAAATCGACGCTGGCGCGGGCGGTCCAGGCGCAGATCGGCGCGCCGTTCTGGCATGTTTCGATCGACCATCTTCGCGATTCGGGGACGGTGCCAATGGAACGGTTCCGCCGCGGCGATTTTCGTTGGAAGGAACACCGGGCGCGCTTCTTCGACGGTTTTCACCGCTCGCTGGTCGCCTATGCGTCAGCCGGCAACAATCTCCTGCTGGAGCACATTCTCGAAGAGCCCGGCTGGGCGTCTGAGCTCGCGGTGATGCTTCAGCCTTTCGATGTGTTTTTTGTCGCGCTTCATTGTGAACGCGACGAACTCATCCGGCGCGAACGGCTTCGCGCCGACCGGCCGATCGGCAGCGCCGCAGATGATTTTCACCGCATTCACGTCGGGCAACGCTACGATCTTGAGCTTGGTCCGGGACAGGCCGCCGATGACGCCGCCGCGCAATTGGTTTCCGCCTGGTCGGTGCGCCGCTCGCCCTCCGTCTTCGACACACTGGCGCTGGAAGCCCGGGCAGGATCGGGCAAATCCCCGTTCTGAAGAAGGCGGCTGCTGGCGGTCCAGGGAGCGAGCGTGTCGGCTCGCATGACTGCCTCCTCGGCGCGGCCTGACAGTCGCGAAAAACGGCATTGTATTCGGTTGATTTTTAAGCTCATTTTCCCGGCGACGGATCTTGATTCCAGATCGATATGTTAGGAACACCGCATGCGCATCCTGCTCGTGCTTGCCCACCCGCTCGAAGACAGTTTTGCCGCGAACGTGGCGCGTGAAGCGCGCGCCGCCTTGGAGGCGAGGGGACATTCGGTCGACTTGCTCGATCTCTATCGCGAGGATTTCGATCCGCGCCTCAGCGTCGCCGAGCGCGGCAGTTACTTCACCGACACCTATGATCGGTCAGGCGCGGCAGATTGGATCGGCCGGCTGCAGGCGGCCGATGGGCTGGTGCTCGTCTTCCCGCAATGGTGGTTCAATTTTCCGGCGATCCTGAAGGGCTTCTTCGATCGCGTCTTTGCGCCGGGCATCGCCTTCGACAACGACCCGGCCGGCGGCCGCATCATCCCGCGGCTCCACAATATCAAGCTCTTCTGGGCGCTGACGACGACCGGCTCGCCCTGGTGGGTGGTGCATCTCTACATGGGCAATCCGGTGAAGCGGCTTTTGAAGCGCGGCATCGCCGCCTTCTGCGCCAAGGGACTGAACTTCCGCATGCTCGCGCTGCACGACATGGACCGGGCGACCGACGCCAAGCGCAAGGCGCATCTGCAGCGTGTCCGTCGGCTTGCCTCCAGTTTGTGATCGCGGCTACTCGAAGGTCGCGAGATATTTGCGCAGCAGTGCGTTGAGCACCACACGTTCCTCGGGCGACAGCGCGGAAACGACGCGATGCTGGTTGGCCACATGCGCGGTCGCGGCCTCGTCGACACGGCGCAAGCCCTCGTCCGTCAAGGCGATGATCACCCCTCGCCTGTCCTCGGGATTGGCGATCCGTTCGACGAGCCCGGCCTTTTCAAGCTGGTCGATGCGGTTGGTCATGGTGCCAGAGCTGACCATGGTCGTATCCAGAAGGTCTCCGGGCGAAAGCCGATAGGGCGGTCCGGACCGACGAAGCGTCGCGAGCACGTCGAAGCTCGACGCATTCAATCCGCGCTCGGAAAACGACTTGTCGATTTCCCGGGCGATATGTGTCGAAACCCGTGAGAGCCGGCCAAGCAGGCCCATGGCCGAAACATCGAGGTCCGGCCGCTCCCGGTGCCATTGGGCCAAAATCCTGTCGACGCGATCCATCAAAACCTCCATGCATTTATCTCAGCATAGAGTATCTTGACTTAGAGATAAACCGCACTATCCTCATTTTATCTTGACATAGAGATTCTTGAGGTAAAGATATGACTTCGAACCGCACCGTCGACCTTGCCTTGACCGCGCTGGCACCGGCCATCTGGGGCAGCACCTATCTCGTCACCACAGAGTTCCTGCCGTCTGGCTATCCGTTAACGGTTGCCATGCTGCGGGCCCTGCCGGCGGGGTTGCTCCTGCTCCTGATTGTGCGGCGCCTGCCGGACGGTATCTGGTGGCCGCGGACCTTCGTGCTCGGCGCGCTCAACTTCTCCTTCTTCTGGGCCATGCTGTTCGTTTCCGCTTATAGGCTGCCAGGCGGCGTCGCCGCAACCGTCGGTGCCGTTCAGCCGCTGATCGTCATCCTGTTGTCGCGCGTCTTCCTGGGCTCGCCGATCCGCCTGCTCAGCGTGGTTGCCGGCCTTGCGGGCATTGCCGGCGTCGCCCTGCTGGTGCTGACGCCGGGCGCCGCGCTCGATCCGCTCGGGGTGCTCGCTGGTCTCGCCGGAGCCGTCTCCATGGCCTTCGGCACGGTGCTGAGCCGCCACTGGGCGCCGCCGATTCCGCCGCTCACCTTCACTGCCTGGCAATTGGCCGCCGGTGGCCTCATGCTCGTGCCGGTGGCGCTGTTCTTCGAGCCGTCGCTGCCGTCGCTGACTACCGCCAACGTCCTCGGTCTCGCCTATCTCGGCCTGATCGGCGCCGCCTTCACCTATCTGCTCTGGTTCCGCGGCCTGTCGCGCCTCGAACCTTCTGCCGTCTCGCCGCTCGGTTTCCTGAGCCCGGTCGTTGCCATCCTGCTCGGCTGGGGCGTGCTCGGCGAGCAACTGACGCCGGTGCAGGCGCTCGGCATCCTCGTCGTCTTCGTCAGCGTCTGGCTCAGCCAGCGCGCGCAACTCGCCCCGAAGGTGCGACCGGCGCGCGCCTGAAAGCAGGGCTTGCAACCACAGCGCATGCGCTTCACATTGCCGGCAACGTCAATCCTCAAAGAAGCGCACGCCCTGACCGAGCATCTGACGCCAGCGCACTATTCCGATCTCCTCCGTTTCGCGAGGCGGCAAAGCCGCCGTGCGGCCGAAGCGGAGGATTTGCTGCATGAGGCGCTGATCGTCGCGCTCAAGGCAGGGCGTTTTCCAACCGGCGGCGATCGCGCCTGGTTCTGCGGTGTTCTCCGCAAGCTCGCAGCGATGCAGGCGCGCACCGCTGCTCGCCGTTTGCGCCGGGAGCTGCAAGCGGACGTTCCCGAAGTGGAAGAGCGGCGCTCTGGCGATCCGCTGGCCTTCGCCGTCACGCTTTCCCCGAGCCTCAGGATCGTGATGCTGCTGGCGATCGGCGGCCACAATCGCCTCGAAATCCGTCATCTCCTCGGCATTTCCGATGAAGCGCTGCGCCAGCGCATCCTGATGCTGCGCCGGGCCTGGCGCGATGCCGGCCATGTCGAGACCAATCTGGAGCTGACCGGACTTCGCTATCCGCTCGAAAGCGGCCGTATTCGTCAGGCCCTGCTGCCGGTCACCCGCGGCGGCCGCGCCGCCTTTGCCAGCCACGATCCGGACGGCCATCTCTTCGCGATCAATTTTTCGCCGCGCGTGTCTCACGAAACGGCAACCGGCGGCAACAAGCCGGCGTAACAAACACAAGGGAAGCAACCAATGTTGTCGAAACCACGTATCGGGGCCATCTGCTACTTCGTCTCGGATCTCACCCGCACGGAAGCCTTCTACCGTGATGTTCTGGGTCTCAACGTCCAGCGCATGGAGGACGACGAAGCCGGTTCCTGGCTGATGGCGAAGATAGAAGACGAGGTCGAGTTGATCTTCTTCGTCGTGGAGAGCAAGCCGGGCAACACACCGATCGTCGTGTTCGATCTCGCCGAGGGCGGCATCGACGATGTGGTCGCGGGCCTCGCTGAAAAGGGAACCACCATCGTCACGCCGGTGAGCCATGCGCCCGGCGGCTGGTCGGCAGAATTCGCCGATCCCGATGGCCACGTGCTGTCCCTCTACCAATCGGCGGAGATGCCGCGTCTGAAGCGGGCTGCCAACGGCTGAAGGGGCAGTTTCCCCAATAGAAAAGGCCGCCGCATGTGTTGTGGCGGCCACAAGCCTTTCAGGTCGGACGAGACCGGGGAGGGGCCGTGATCAGGCCCATTCACCCTTTCGCATGACCGGAACGCGGCTACCATCGGCGCGCACGCCGTCGATGTCGACCTGGCCCGAACCGATCATCCAGTCGATGTGGATCAGGCTGGAATTGCCGCCCTGGGCGCGGATCTGTTCCGGCGTCAGCTTGGTGTCGTCGACGAAACAGCCGGAATAGCACTGGCCGAGCGCGATGTGGCACGAGGCGTTTTCGTCAAACAGCGTGTTGTAGAACAGGATGCCGCTTGCCGAGATCGGCGAGGAATGCGGCACCAGAGCCACTTCGCCGAGCCGGCGCGCGCCCTCGTCGGTGTCGAGCACCTTGTTCAGTACTTCCTCGCCGCGCGATGCCTTGGCCTCGACGATCCGGCCGCCCTCGAAACGCACCTGGATGTTGTCGATCAGCGTGCCCTGGTGCGACAGCGGCTTGGTCGAGGAGACTTGGCCTTCGACGCGCAGCGCATGCGGCGTCGTGAACACTTCCTCGGTCGGGATGTTTGGGTTGCAGGTGACGCCATTCTTGGCCTCCGATGCGCCGCCGCACCAGAGATGGCCATCGGCAAGCCCGACGGTCAGATCGGTGCCCGGGCCGGTAAAGTGCAGCGCGGCAAAGCGTTCGCCGTTCAGCCAGGCCGAGCGCCGGGCGAGGTTGGCGTTGTGCTCCTTCCAGGCGGCCACCGGATCGGCGACATCGACGCGCGAGGCGGCGAAAATGGCGTTGGCGAGCTTCTCGACGGCAACCTCTTCCGGGTCGTTCGGGAAGACGAGCTTCGCCCAGGACGGGTTCGGGTATGAAACGATGTTCCAGTTGATGTCGAAGTTCGAGATCTTTTCGAGCGCCGGCTTATAGGCAATGGAATTTGCCTTGTTGGCCCGCGCCACCTTGGCCGGATCCTGCGCCGAAAGCATCATCGGGTTGTCGCCGGAGATTGCGAGCCGCGCTGCACCACCGGCGAAAGCTTCGGCCATGCCCTTGAACAGCCAGTCGCTTGCCCGGTCGAAGCTCTCGTCCGGTGCATAGGCATAACGCGAAAGCGTCGTGTTCTCGTCCGAATAGAGCGTCGTCACGAGGCCGGCACCGGCCTTGTAGGCGTGCTTGGTGATGAGGCGAACAAGCGGCATCGCCGCGACCGGTGCAGTCATGACAAGGTCCTGACCGCGCTGAAGCTGCAGGCCGACCTGGATCGCGACTTCCGCGAGCTTGTCGAGTTTCACCGGGTCGATCGGATCGGGCGTATTGGCGGGAAAGGTCATGATCTACCTGTTTTTCTGAAATCGGAAGAAGAAGACTTAGAGCGCTTTGCGGCGAAAATGAAGGCTGAGCCCGGGAGGTTTCGTGCAATCAGCGCGCGCCGAGGGCCGCACGCACCCGCTCGACATTGCTCCTGTGCACAGCCTCATACGGCGCGAAATAGAGGATCGCGCCGGAGGCGATATCCTCGGCGGCGAATTCCTTGAGTGTGCCGATGGCAGAACCGGTCGCGATCGCGCGGGTCAGCCGCTCGAGATAGCCGCGATTGGCATCGATCAGTTTCGGTCCGTAGCCGCCGCTGGCGATGCGTTCGCGGTCGCCATGGGCGGGTAGAATCCGAGCAATCGGCCATTGCCGCAGGCGCTTGAGTTCCGCGATGTGCGTCGCCGTCTGATCAGCCTCGCTGATGAAGGTCGTCGTATCCTCGAGCGTATCGCCCGCCAGCAGCAACTTCTTCTCGGGCAGCCAGATCACGTTGCCGTCGGCGCTATGGATGGCGAAGTGATGCAGTTCGACCCGGCGTGCGCCGACGGTCAGTGCAAGCGTCTCGTCGAACAGGCGGTTCGGCATCACGAGGGGCTGGATCGGCGGCGTCGCCGTTTCGATCTTCTCGCGGTTTTCTTCAAGTTTCGCTGCCGTCAGCTTGAGGGCGATGATCTCGCAATCGGCGAAGACCGCATTTCCGGCCACATGGTCCTTGTGCCAATGGCTGAGCACGACGCGGATCGCGGTGACGCCAAGGCTTTCGAGATGGTTGCGGATCGCCCGGGCGTGATCGAGCGAGATATGCGTGTCGTAGACCAGCGCTTGCGTGCCGTCGACGATGGCATAGGAGGCGACGCCGAGTTCGTAGGCGCCGTCATCGAGCCAGTTCGCCGCCTGCGAATAGAGCCGCACTCCGGCAACGCGCCCGTCATAGTAGGCATAGACGCCGGGATAGGGCTCAAGAACCGTAAGGGTCGAGATCATGTCGGTCACAAGGCGCTCCTCCAGCATGGCTTGCGCCCTGTCATAGAGCAGGCGCGCGCCAAACTGAAGGACGGCGTGATCACGCGCTCTTCGCTATGCCTGTCCGACGCGCAGCAGATAGGCGTCGTGCTCCCTGAGGAAGGTCATCAGCCGCTCACCGTAATCCGGCGTCACGGCCGCCTTGACGCTCGGCCGCTCGGCGAGCGCCTTGCGCCAGGCGCCGACACGATCAAGTCCGTCGAAAATGCCGTGATCTGCAAGCGTGTCGAAGAGATCGAAGTAACGGAAGATCGGTGCGAAGACCGCATCGACGAGCGAAAATTGTGTACCGGCAAAGTAGGGACCTTCGCCAAGTGCCGCTTCCATGGTCGCAAGTTTGCCGGCCACCGCCTGGCGTTTCTGTTCGTAGGTTTCCCGGTCCTTCGCAGTCTCGAAGCCCCAGAGATCCGAAAGGATCGACGAGCCGAATTCCATCCAGCCGCGATGACGGGCGCGCTCCAGCGCATCTTCGGGGTGAAGCTTCGGGCCGGCTTGGCTTTCCTCGACATATTCGGCGATGACGGAGCTTTCAAACAGTACCGTTTCGCCGCTCTGCTGCGGCACCTGCAACAGCGGCACCTTGCCGAGCGGGGAGATTTTCAGGAACCAGTCGGGCTTGGCCTTGAGGTCGATATAGGTCCGCTCGAAGCGAACGCCTTTTTCGTCGAGCGCGATCGAGGCGCGCTGCACATAGGGGCAGAGATGGTGGCTGACGAGGGTAAGCATGGCAATCTCCCGGTTGAGGTAAAGTAGATGCATATGCATGTATGTGGGCTTGCTTCGACTTTCAAGATGGATGTAATTGCATCTATGAGCAAAGAGACGAAAATCGACGAGAAGGGCCCTGGCCCCGAAACGACCGCGGCCTGGATCTGCCTGATGCGCGCACGGGAATGCGTGCTTGCTCGGATCGAGGCCGATTTCAAGGGGGCCAGCCTGCCACCGCTTGGCTGGTACGACGTGTTGTGGGAACTGGTTCAGGCCGAAGACGGCCGGCTGCGGCCCTTCGAGATCGAGGCGCGCACCTTGCTCGCGCAGTATAACTTGTCGCGCCTGATCGATCGCCTGGTCAAAGAGGGGTTGGTCCGTCGCGAAGCCTTCGACGCCGACGGTCGCGGCCAATGGGTTGTCGTCACCGAGGCCGGAAGGGCGCTGCGCGCGCGCATGTGGCAGACTTATGGGCCTTCGATAGAGGCCCATGTCGGCGGCCGGCTGACAGAAGCGGAGGCGCGGCAGCTCACGGGGCTGCTGGCGAAGCTCAGGTAGAGCACGTCAGTTCTCAAAGAGGGTACCGGCGAACGATCGGGTAGCGCCTTCCAGGCAAGTTACCCCTCACCTCAGCGCTCTTCCTGCAGGTGGGGAGAGGGGGCGTGCTGGCGTGCTGTTCGTAGCGCCGCCGACCGGAGCCGTCACAGGAGAGGGAGGTCGTCGTTGCTGAGACGAACGGGACCATGCGTCTCCTTCGCCCCGCTTGCGGGGAGAAGGTGGCCGGCAGGCCGGATGAGGGGCCTCGACGGAGCGAGCGTCAATCTGGGACGCCGTCGTCGCCTAGCTGCTCAGCCCGAACGACTTCTCCAGCGCTTCCCAGGTCTCGTCCATGGCGAAGGTGCCGGAGAGATAGGGAATGGCCAGGTGTCCATAGAGCGGCGAAAGCTGCCACTCGGCCGTTTCCTCGTCGACCCCTGCGATCTGCTGCAGGTAGATCGTCGAGACGAGGCCGGTGCGGTCGGCGCCGGCCTTGCAGTGGATCAGAAGCGGCTTTGGCGCGTCCCTGAGGATCGCCATCAGCGCGTCGGTTTCCTTGCGGTCGATCTCGGCCGAAGCGGACATGGGGAAGTTGATGAGCCGGATACCGTTGCGCTCGGCGGCGGCAACCTCTTCGCGATACCAGCGCTCGTCCGGCTTTTCGCCGCGCAGGTTGAGAATGGTGCGGATGCCGTAGGCCTTGGAATAGGCGGCGATCGCCTCCGGCGTCGGCTGTGCCGAACGGTAGACCTCACCGGCCACGAGCGTATGGAAATTGCCGGTCCACTGAAGACCGACGAGGTAGATGACCAAGGCCGCGACGAGCGCAGCCGTGCCGACGGCGAGGCGCTTCAAAAGACGCTTCGCGCTGGGAAATCTTGAAAATGCCATGTGAGAGACCCGACGCCGTTCGAAGGCGGGCGTGCATGCAAAAATTGCACATTTCGTCCCCGCATCCGCGGCTCGTATAAGGCATCTGTGATATTTTGATGGCAGCGCCTCAGGCGATGAGCGGTGCGGCGATCGCGTTTAGCGTGGCCTGGGCGTCGCGGGGTGCAAGCCGCACCTGCAGACCGCGCTGTCCGCCATTGATGTAGACCTGCACTTCGGCAAGTGCGGCCTCCTCGATTGCCGTCGGCACGTGTTTTTTCTGGCCGAACGGGCTGATGCCGCCGACATGGTAACCGGTCAGCCGCTCGGCATCCGCCGGCTTCATCATCGCCGCCGACTTGCCGCCGAAGGCGGCGGCGAGCTTCTTCATGCTGACCTCGCGATCCGAGGGAACGACGCAGCAGACCGGCTTGCCGTCGACTTCAGCCATCAGCGTCTTCAGCACCCGGCTCGGATCCTCGCCGAGCGCCTCGGCTGCCTGCAGGCCGACGCGCTCCGCATTGGGATCATAGTCATAGGCATGCACGCTGAAGGTGACACCGGCCTTCGAAAGCATCTGCGTGGCGCGCGTGGTCTTCGACATCGTCGTCGCTCCAAATGGGGGTCAGGCTTTGGCGAGTACGGCCTCGTAGAGGTCCGGCTTGAAGCCGATCAGCAGATTGCCGTCCGCTTCGAGCACCGGACGCTTGATCATCGAGGGCTGGGCGAGCATAAGCGCAATCGCCTTCTGTTCGTCGAGGCCCTGCCTGTCGGCCTCGTCGAGCTTGCGGAAAGTCGTGCCGGCGCGGTTCAGCACCGTTTCCCATCCGGCCTCCTTGCACCAGCGCTCGAGATGCGGGCGGTCGATGGCCTCGGCCTTATAGTCGTGGAAGCGATAGGCGATGCCCCGGCCGTCGAGCCAGGTGCGGGCCTTCTTCATCGTGTCGCAGTTCTTGATGCCGTAAATCGTAACTGTCATTCCCATGCTCCAGCCGCAGCGAGCAATTCCCGAACGGCCGTGCCTCTGGGAATCGCGCAATTTCAAAGCGTGGCAGGAGTGATAGCCGCCCGATGCGCGGGAGGGAAGACCGAGACCTTGCGTCAGGTCACGCCGGCGTAGCGTCCCGGCTTGTGATTGATCGCCAGCGTCATGTTGACGACAGCGGCCCCGATCACCGAGAGCACCAGGTTCGATGGCGGCAACACGAAGAAGGCGGCAGCCAGAATGGTGAGATCGACCGCCAGCTGGAAATAGCCGGCACGGATGCCGAACCTTTCCTGGAGATAGATCGCGACGATGTTGATGCCGCCAAGCCCGGTGCGATGGCGAAAGAGGATCAACAGGCCCATGCCCATCAGCCCGCCGCCGACAACCGCCGCATAGATCGGGTCAAGCCGGGCGATCTCCACCCAGCCGGCCGTCAGCCGAGAAAACAGCGAGACGAGGCTGACGGCGATGAAGGTGCGCAGCGCAAACATCCAGCCGAGCCGTTTGACCGCCAGGACGTAGAAGGGCAGGTTGACGAGCGAAAAGACCAGCCAGAACTCGGCGCCGGTCGCATATTGCAGAAGCAGTGCCAGGCCCGACGTGCTGCCCGTGAGCAGCATCGCCTTGCTGTAGATGATGATGCCGAGCGACATGATCAGCGTGCCCGTCAGGATCGCCAGCGCATCCTCGTAGAGGCGATGGCGTTCAGTCGGGGTTTCTGTCGCGTCGATGCTGTGCTCGGCCATCATGGTCCTCAGAGGTTCTTGAAGTTGGCGATGACGCCGTCGACTTCCGCCGTCTTCAGGCCGGCAATGTTGATGCGGCCGGAACCGGGCATGTAGATGCCGTGCTCGTTCCGAAGCCGCATGACGTCGGCCTCGGCAAGCGGAAGCAGCGAGAACATGCCTTCCTGGCTGGCGACGGCGCCGAGCGCCTGCCAGCGATCGCGCAAGCCTTCGGCGAGCGCGCGGCGGATGTTGGTGATGCGCAGCCGCATGGTTTCGAGTTCTGCTTGCCAGTCACGCTTGAGCTCGGCGTCGGAAAGGATCATCCGCACGATTGCAGCACCGTGATCCGGCGGCATCGAGTAGCTGGTGCGGGCAAGGCCGGCGAGGTTGGAGCGGACCGTATCGGCCGAAGACGAGGAGGCCGTCACCGCGAAGATCGCCCCGGCGCGCTCGCGATAAAGCCCGAAGGACTTGGAGCAGGAAACGGCAACCAGCGCTTCCGGAACGACGCCGATCAGGTGGCGGAGACCGGCGACATCCTCGTCGAGACCGCGGCCGAAGCCCTGGTAGGCAAGGTCGACGAGCGGCAGCAGGCCGCGCTCGGCGATGACGGCGGCAAGCTCCATCCACTGCGCTTGCGTGATGACGCCGCCCGTCGGGTTGTGGCAGCTCGCATGCAGCAGCACGGCGTCGCCGGCAGCAGCGCTCTGGAGCGCCGTTATCATGTTGTCGAAGAGCACGCTCTGCGTCGGCACGTCGAAGAACGGGTAACCGGCGGGCTCAAGGCCAGCGGTCTTGAAGATGCTGGCATGGTTTGGCCAGCTCGGCAGCCCGATCCAGATGCGCTTGCCGCCCATCTGGTGGATGAGGTCGGCCGCGAGCCGGAGAGCGCCGGAACCGCCCGGCGTCTGCACGCCGGCGATATGGCTGCGATCGATGGTATCGCCACCGACCAGCGTCCAGAGATGATCGATAAAGACGAGATCGCCCTCGGGGCCGACATAGGACTTGCTGTCCTGCGTTTCGAGCAGGCGCTTCTCCGCTGCCTTGACGGCGCGAAAGATCGGGGTGTGGCCGGTTTCGTCGCGGTAGACGCCGACGCCGAGATCGACCTTTCCGGGGCGCTCGTCCTTGCGGTAAAGCCCGATCAGGGCCAGCAACGGATCATCGGGTTGGCGGATCAGAGCGTCGAACATGCCGGAAATTCCCCCTTGAGTGGCAGCGATGCGTTATCGGTCGAGAAAGCCTGCCGGCCGCCGTTCCTCCGGCTGCCTTGCGGCTTTCTTCTTAAGTCAGCGCAAGCGCAAAATCGATGCGATATTTGCCACGGAGACAATATCGACAGCGTGCTATTTGCGCAAAATTCTGCAATTCATTTGCTGATTTGCGTGCTGCGGCATATTTCCTGAAGCCGAAATCGAAGCGTTGGGGGCGATGATGGTCGAGAAGACGGTGGAACTGGATCAGATCGACCGGCGGATCATCCGCCTTCTGGTGGAGGATGCATCGCTCAGCAACAACGCGCTTGCGGCGAGAGTCGGGCTCTCGCCGGCGCCGCTGTCGCGCCGCCTTGCCCGGCTCTATGCGGCCGGCGTCATCCGCCAGACGGTGGTCGTCGATCCGAAGGCAGCCGGCATCGGCTTCCAGGCCTTCGTCGAGGTGACGCTGGAGCGCACCGCAAGCAAGGTCGGCCAGCGCTTCATCGAGCTGGTGTCGCGCATGCCGGAGGTGGTGGAATGCCACACGGTCGCCGGCGATTTCGATTTTCTTCTGAAGATCGCGGTGCGCGACGTCGCGGATTACAAACGCCTGCTCTGGAGTGAATTCGAGCAGATCGCCGAGATCAAGACGTTGCGCTCGACCATTCTGCTCGACAGCCCAAAGATGACGGCCGCCACGGGGGCGTGACGGCCGCTTGAACATTCAATCCCAAGTCCTAGGCTTCGAGCGACCCGGGTTTGCGCCCGGCGCTCGACGGCGCAGCGCAGGCGATCTTCATCAAGTCCGAGCGCCGGCGTGCAAGGCGGGTCGAGACGCGGGTGACAATCAGCCCGTCCTGCGGCGCGCGCACCTCGAGGGCGCCGTCCGCCTGGCCGGGGCGCGTAAGGATCGTTGCGAGCAGATCGCCCGCCTTCACGCTCTCGCCGATATCCCGGTGGAACAGGATGGCGCCGGCCTCAGGGGCCCGGATCATCTCGATGTTGTCGAGCGGTGCGATGATGCCAGCGAAGGGTGCAATTGTTTCTTCGTCACCGGTAATGACGCCGCGGGCGACGAGGAAGCGGAAGACCCCTTCGGCATCCTTGCGAGCAAGCTCCGGATAGACGTCGCGCGTGCCGCGAAGCTCGACCGTCACCGAGAGGCGTCCCGGCAGGCGTGTCTTCTTCTGCCCGGTTTCGTATTTCCAGGCATAGGCGACAGCCTCCTCGAAGGCGGAGCTTTCGCCGTCCGAAAGGAAGACCGCCTCCATATCGAGCGCCGAGGCGAGGTCGCCCGCTTCCGGCCAGAAGGCGTCGTCGATATAGGCGTATTGCAGCGCCTCGTCGTCGCAATGAAGATCGAGCATCAGGTCGGCGCCGAGCGCCATATGCAGCAGCTGCCGTTTCAGCCGATCCGTCGCCGAGTAGCGGTCGAGATCGTCGATCAGCCGGTCACGGTCGCCAAGCGTGATCAGCGGAAAATCACGGTTGAAGTTCGTGCGTGAGCCGAGGTCGAAGCGGCCCTGCAACTCGCCGAAATGCGACTGCGCGGTGCCGATCGGATTTGCCTGGGGCACGACGGTGATGTCGCCGAGGATGGCGCCGTCTTTCTCCGCCTGCTGCAGCCGCTGCAGCAGGAAATGGGCGAGTGCGGTGCCCGGCAGTTCGTTGGCGTGCAGCGCCGCCTGGATGTAGGTCTTCGGTGCAGCGGCCGTTCTGCCCTTGAAACGGAAAACCGGCAGGCGCCATTCGATACCGGGCGTATCGCCGGCGATGATGATTTCGGAAACGTCCATGGGCTCCTCCCGTATCGTTCGTTGGTCGCGCTTATCGGCATTCCCAAGGCGCTCCGCAAGTCGCTAAGAACTAGGGTGCGGTTTCGGGTTGCGCCGACGTCGCTCTGGCTTTGACATGATCGGCAGGCCTATTGTTCTGTGAAGCATCCAGCACAGGTGGGAGACACCAAGATGATCCTGATCGGCCAATATGACTCCCCCTTCGTGCGACGCGTGGGCATCGCGCTCAGCCTTTACGACATCCCGTTCGAACACCGTCCCTGGTCGTCCTTCGGCAATGCCGACGAGCTTCGGGCCTACAATCCGCTGACGCGCGTGCCGACGCTGGTGCTGGACGATGGGACGGTGCTTACCGACAGCCATATCATTCTCGATTATCTCGACAGTCTCGTTTCCGACGACCGGGTCCTGTTCCCGCGAACGGAACCGGCGCGCCATCGGGTGCTGAGAATCGCGACGCTTGCCACGGGCCTCGGCGACAAGGCCGTCAGCCTGTTCTACGAGAAGCGGTTGCACGGGGCGGTCTCGGCACTCTGGGTCGACCGCTGCCGCCGCCAGATCGAAGAGACGCTTCAAGTGCTCGAAACGAGCCGCGCGCAAAGCACGGGCGCCTATTGGTTCGGCGAGCGCATCGGCCATGTGGATATCGCCGTTGCGGCCGTGTTGCGCTTCCTCAAGGAGGTGCATCCCGATCTGGTCGCGATGGGGCGCTATCCGCGTCTGCAGGCGCATGCGGACATGCTTGAAGCGCTTCCGGTGTTCCAGACGATCAGCCAGCCCTTCATTCCGCCCGCGTAAGGGGGGCTCCCCGTCGGAGCCGGGCTGGCACATCACCAAGGTGTACGGCTACCTTCCGCCTGGACTTCAGCGCGACGGCAATAGCGGCCAGCGGGCGAGGATCTTCGTAGAGCCCGCCCCCTTGCGGGCATGGATCAGAACGAGTTCGCGCGCCACCCAGGAGACCGGTTCGGAAACGCGGAGATTCGGCGCGACCCGATCGTTCCGGTAGAGCGTCATATGGGGGATTGCCATGAGCGGGCGTTTGAGCGCCTCGATCTGCCGGACCAGCGCGCTGAAGCCCGGCGCGGCGTCGCGCGTCGTCAGGGCGCGCGGCCGGTCGCGGCCATTGCCGTTGCTGACCAACCTGTCGAGGCGGATCTCGACCGCTGGCACGTCGACGCGGTCACCCTGCCGCAGCGCATCCGCAACCGCGAAGTCGGGCAAGCCGCGGCCCTGCCAGCGCTTGTCGACAGAGACGTGCAGGCGATCGGGCCGATAGATGAAGCCATCCGCCATCTGGTCGGCGAAATCCCTTTCGGCAATCGCCAGTGCCTTCGTGGCAGCCGGCTCGTCCGGAAGCAGCGCGAAGTAGAGGATGTCGATTGCCGGCGCTGGCTGGGGACAGCCGAGATCGAATGCGAATTGGTTCGACGACATGGTACCCTCCGCCGCCCGGGTCGCGCGCCACGACATGTGGTCTCGACCGGAGATGGGGATGCCGGCTGACAATGCCAAGGACATCCGGCGGGGAATGGAAGACTTCACCCGTTGGCTGACGCTGTTGTTTCGCTACTCCGTCGGCATCCGGCCAAATTTCTGCAAATTCGGATCGAGGCGGTCCCAGGCAAGGCCGCGCACGGCGTAGGTCACCGCTTGCGGTCTGTAACGGCTGGGATCGTCGAGGCTTGCAGCGCGAACGCTGAAGAACTCCGGCATGGCTGAGAAGGTCATGTAGACCGGAGAGCCGCAACTGGGGCAGAAGCCGCGCGTCTTCACATGGCCGCTGTCGGCGACCATGTCCCAATGCGAGGCCTGACCTTCGAGCTTCACGCCCTCGCGGCGGAACGTCATATGCGATCCGTGCCCGGTCCCGCTTTCGTGCTGGCAATCACGGCACCGGCAGTCGTTGGAGAAGACCGGTTCTCCTGAGATCTCGTAGCGGATCGCACCGCAGGCGCATCCGCCGATATAGGACTTGCTCATACATTCGCTCCAGTCTCGGGCACGGCAAAGCCTTTCGCGTGGCTGCGAGGGCGACGCCGACCAATCACTTTGCCTGTTTCGGGGGGGAGCCGGATCGCTATGGCGATCCGGCCTGGGCTTCAATGCTGTTCGTCGGTAACGGTGCCGAGCCGCGACAGGACCTTCGGCCAGCCATTGCTCATGTTGGCATAGGCGCTGTCGTTCTTCGGCGTGACGAAGCCCGAATGAACGAGCCGGAGGCGGGTGCCGTTGTCGACCTTCGTCAGCGTCCAGGTGACGACCGTATCGAGACGCGAGCCATAGCCGCTGTTGCCTTCGTCGCCACCTTTCCAGGAGTAGACGAAACGCTCATGCGGGCGCACCTCCAGCACCTGGCAGCGGATGGTCCCGTCCCATGCGCCGGCGGGCGTCGTCCGGAAGGTGAAATGGGTGCCTTCCACCGGTTGGAAGCCGGTCGGCGGCATGATCCATCGGCCCATCAATTCGCCGTTGGTCAGCGTCCTCCAGATCGTCTCGGGCGTATGCGGAAAGACCTCGTCGACGACGATATCCTGGGTCTCGAGTTTCAAGGCTGCTGCGTCGGTCATGGATCGATCTCCTTGAGAAGGGTGCGCAGATTGGCGAAGCGGTCATGCCAGAAGGTGCCGTAGTGGCTCATCCAGTCGACGAGCGGCGCCAGGCCCTCGGGCTCGGCGCGGTAATAGACGTTGCGGCCCTCCGGACGCTCGGCGACGAGACCCGCCTGTTTCAGCGACTTGAGGTGCTGCGAAATCGCGCCCTGCGTCACGCCGCTGCCGCGCGTCAGTTCAACGACGGTGATCTCGTCGGCATTGGTGATGCGCTCGAACACGGCGCGCCTGGTCGGATCGGCAAGGGCGCGCATGACGGCGGTGATGGGAGCGGTTTCGATCATCATGGATAAATAAATAGCGGATGCTAATTGATTAGTCAATGCTATTGATTTGAATGCTGCTGCAGAACGAAAAGGCACGCTCGAGGCGTGCCTTCAGTCGCTTTGATCCCCGGAGCACATTGCCTCAATGCGGGCTCGCCGTCGGGCGCACGATGATCTCGCTGACGTCGACATCGTCGGGCTGTCCGATGGCGTAGGCGATCGACGACGCGATGGCGTCAGGACTGATGCAGACGGCCCGCCATTCCTTCATGGTTTCTCGTGCAGTCAAATCGCTGATCGTATCGGCGAGTTCGGAGGTCGTCGTTCCGGGCGAGATGACGGTAACGCGGATGCGGTCGGTCTCCTGCCTCAGGCCGTCCGAGATCGCCCGGACGGCGAACTTGGTGGCGCAATAGACGGCGGCCGTCGGCGACACGGAATGGCCGCCGATCGAGGAGATGTTGATGATCTGCCCGTCCCCTTGCGCGCTCATGATCGGCAGGGCCGCGGCGATACCGTAGAGCACACCCTTGATGTTCACGTCGACCATGCGGTCCCACTCGTCGACCTTGAGCGCTGCCAGCGGCGACAGCGGCATCACGCCGGCATTGTTGACGATGACATCGAGGCGGCCGAATTCGGCCTGGGCAAAGCGGGCGAAGGCCGCGACGTCGCCGCGGTCGGTAACGTCGAGCACGCGAAAGCGGACCTCGCCGCCGGCGCCGGCGATTTCGCCGGCGATGCGTTCCAGCCGGTCGGACCGGCGTGCGCCAATCACGACTTTGGCTCCGGCAGCCGCCAGCAACTTCGCAGCGGCTTCGCCGATGCCGCTGCTTGCGCCGGTCACGGCCACGACTTTTCCGTGAACATTTTCCATGGATATGCCCTTTCGAAAGGTGCGTTTCTGTTTGAGTCCGGCTCGGGCGTTGGGCCTGAGCGCCGGTGAGACAGAAGATAGAAAGGGCGATCCGTTCGATCGAGGTGCCGATCGAGCATGGGGCGGTCAGAAATTCTAACCAAAGATCTGGCGGCAACGGGGCCGGCAATGGCGTCCACCAGGATCTTCCGGACTGTCTTCAAGACAAGCAAAAGGGCGACGCGTCGCGCTTCGCCCTTTTGCCTTCGTTGCCGGTTGATATCGCTTATTCGCTCGCCTGCGCTGCCTGCTCGATCAGCTTGGCGACCGCTTCCGGCTTCGAGACGTAGATGGCGTGGCTGCCGGATGTTTCGACCACGGTGGAGCCGGCGCGTTTTGCCATCTGGCGCTGGGCGGCCGGCGGGATCATGTGGTCGTCGGTCGCGACCAGATAGAAGCTCGGCTTCTCCTTCCAGGCCGGAGCGGTGACGGCGCCGGCTGCCGCTTCGACCCCCCACGGGACCTGGGAGTCGGCCATGAAGGCGGCAATCTCAGGATCGACATCGGCCGCGAAGGCGGCGGCGAACTTTTCCTTGTCGAGCGAGAGGAAACCATCGACCGGCGGCAGGATCGGCGGAACGGGCGCGCCGGCCGGCGGGTTGGCGATGAGCGAGGAAACGGACTCGCCCTTATCCGGCGCGAAGGCGGCGATGTAGACGACAGACTTCACCTTCTCATCGGTGCCGGCTTCCGAAACGACCACACCGCCATAGGAGTGGCCGACGAGCACGATCGGGCCGTCCTGAGCGGCGATCGCACGCTTGGTGGCCGCGACATCGCCGGCAAGCGTCAGGGTCGGGTTCTGCACGATGGTGACGTTATAGCCGTCCTTCTTCAGGATGTTGTAGACGCCCTGCCAGCCGGAGCCGTCGGCAAAGGCGCCGTGAACGAGCACGACATTCTTGGTGGCGGGGGCGGCCTGGGCCGGCGTCAGCGCGCTTGCGGAGAGGGCGAAAGCGGCGGCGGTGATGAGGGACTTGAGCATTTCGGGTCTCCTTCGTTGAGTTGTTTTCGCGACAGTTATTATCGCGATAAGCATCGTATACGGCGACTCCGGTTTCTTGTAAAGATATTAATTATCGCGATATCTATTTTCGCGGAAGAAGCCGCAAAGCGCCACAAGGAGGTTGGAATGCCTGACGAACCGACAACGCTGCCGCTCGACAGCCAGCTCTGTTTTTCGATCTACTCGGCGTCGATCGCCATCAACCGCGTCTACAAGCCGATGCTCGATGCGCTCGGTGTGACCTACACGCAGTATCTCGTCCTGAGCACGCTTTGGGAGAGGGATGGGTTGACGATCTCGGCGATTGCCGATCGGCTGGGTCTGGAATCGAGCACGATCACGCCGGCTGTGAAGCGGCTCGAAGCTGCCGGCTTCCTGGGTCGGCATCGCAGCGTCACCGACGAGCGGCAGGTCGAGGTCCACCTCACCGCGAAAGGGCGCGGCCTCCACGTGAAGACCGGCTGCCTGACCGATGCGCTTCTGGAAAACTCCGGCTTCACGGTGCCGGAAATGATCGATTTGAACGAGCGGGTGCGGAAACTCCGCGATGGCATGCGCGACGCGGTGAAGTAGCGCTGCACCCGGGCCGCGACTGTGCCGGGAAGCAAAAAGGGCGCGCCGAAGCACGCCCTTTAACATTTTTTATCACCGACGCAGCAGATGCGTCCGCGCGCTTATTCCCACTCGATCGTGCCCGGCGGCTTCGAGGTGACGTCGTAGACGACGCGGTTGATGCCGCGGACCTCGTTGATGATGCGCGTCGCCGCGCGGCCGAGGAATTCCATGTCGTAGTGGTAGAAGTCCGCCGTCATGCCGTCGACCGAGGTGACGGCGCGAAGTGCACAGACGAACTCGTAGGTGCGGCCATCGCCCATGACGCCGACGGTCTGCACCGGCAGAAGCACAGCGAAAGCCTGCCAGATGGCGTCATAGAGGCCGGCCTTGCGGATTTCGTCGAGATAGATCGCATCCGCTTCGCGCAGGATCTCGAGCTTCTCGCGGGTGATGCCGCCCGGGCAACGGATGGCAAGGCCCGGACCCGGGAAGGGGTGGCGGCCGATGAAGCTGTCGGGCAAGCCGAGTTCGCGGCCGAGCACGCGCACTTCGTCCTTGAAGAGTTCGCGCAGCGGCTCGACGAGCTGCATGTTCATGCGCTCCGGCAGGCCGCCGACATTGTGGTGCGACTTGATGGTCACCGACGGGCCGCCGGTAAACGAGACGCTTTCGATCACGTCGGGATAGAGCGTCCCTTGGGCGAGGAAGTCCGCACCGCCGAGCTTCTTTGCCTCTTCCTCGAACACCTCGATGAACAGGCGGCCGATGATCTTGCGCTTGGTTTCCGGATCGCTCTGGCCTTCCAACTCGCCGATGAACCGGTCGGAAGCGTCGACGTGCAGGAGGTGGAGGTTGTAGTGCTCCTCGAACATCGCAACGACGTTCTTCGCCTCGTCCTTGCGCATCAGGCCGTGGTCGACGAGGATGCAGGTGAGCTGGTCGCCAACGGCTTCATGGATCAGCAGTGCCGCAACCGAGCTGTCGACGCCGCCCGAGAGCGCGCAGATCACCTTCTTGTCACCGACTTGGCGGCGGATCGCCTCGACCGCCTTGGCACGATAGGCCGACATCGACCAGTCGCCCTTGATGCCGGCGATCTTGTGCACGAAGTTGGAAATCAGCTTGGCACCATCGGGCGTGTGCACGACTTCCGGATGGAACTGCACGGCGTAGTACTTGCGCTTCTCGTCGGCGATGAAGGCGAAGGGGGCGTTGGCGGAGGTCGCGACGACCTCGAAGCCTTCGGGGATCGCGGTGACGCGGTCGCCATGCGACATCCAGACCTGGTGGCGCGAGCCGAGGGACCAAAGACCGTCGAACAGCGCGCATTCCTTTTCGACTTCCAGGAAGGCGCGGCCGAATTCACGGTGATGGCCGCTCTCGACCTTGCCGCCGAGCTGGGCGCAGATGGTTTGCTGGCCATAGCAGATGCCGAACACCGGCAGGCCGGAATCGAAGATCACCGAGGGCGCACGCGGCGAGCCGATATCGAGCGTCGAGGCCGGGCTGCCGGAAAGGATGACGGCCTTCGGCTTCAGCCGCTGAAAACCTTCTTCGGCCGACTGGAACGGCACGATTTCGCAATAGACACCGGATTCGCGCACGCGCCGGGCGATGAGCTGCGTTACCTGGCTGCCGAAGTCGACGATAAGGACGGTGTCGGGATGGGCTGTCTGGGTCATTGGGTGCCTTCAAACAAGCTTGATCATGGCGAGCCTTTAATGAAAGCCCGCCATCGACGCAACGATTCAATTGCACCCGGACAATTCCGGGGTTTTGGAGCGGGATGAGGAAAAGTGCGTGCGGTTTTCCGCCCGCATCCCGCTCTGACTTGTGAGCATCGATCACGTTTATGGCCTTGGGTCGACCAGACCCGAAGCCATCGGGGTCTAGAGCGGGATCACGCCGCTCGAAACCGCATTCTCCAACCGGTCGATCACGCTTGCAAGCTTCTCGTCGATGACGTGAAGATACTCCGTCCAGTCGTTGACGTGCTTAAGTTCGGCCTTGCCGTCGGAAATGCCGCGAAGCGCAATCAAAGGAATGCCGAAGGACTGGCAGGCGCGCAGCACCGCGAAGGTCTCCATCTCGACCATGTCGGCGTCGATCGTCTCATAGGCAGCGCCCGAGACGATGTTGGCGCCGGTCGAAAGCCGCGCTTCCGGAACGCCGGGGATGCGCAGCGGCAGCGGCACCACGGCCGGAAGGTCGAGAAACGGCGTTGCGCCCTTCTCGAAGCCGAGCGGCGAGGCATCCATGTCGCGGTAGCCGACGGAAACCGCCTGGTAAACTTCGGTCTGTTCGAGCGTGGCGGCACCCGCCGAGCCGAGCGAAACGACGAGATCGGGCAGGGTCCGCTCGGCGGCGAGTTCGGCAAGCGTGCGCGTCAACACGACGGCCGCCTCGACCGGCCCGACGCCGGTCATCAGCGGCTTGATCCTGTCTTTCAGGTGCGGACCGTACTCGGCATCCACGGCCATGACGTAGAGCACCTTGCGTCCGGCAACGTCCTTGACGGCAAAACTCATCCTTCGATCCCTTCGCGTCCGCGCACAACCATCATCGTTCCGGTCATTGAGGCGATCAGCTTTGCCGGTCCGTCGGAGCGGATCGCATAGCCGCGACCGTCGGAAACGATGATCGTCGATCCGGGCTTTGTCACCTCGCCGCGGAAGAGGAAGCGTTCGCCGCGCCCGGGCGAAAGCAGGTTGACCTTGAACTCGATTGTCAGGATCGAGGCATCCGGGTCAATTACCGAATAGGCCGCATAGGTGCCGGCTGAATCCAGCGCCGCGGAGATCACGCCGGCATGCAGGAAGCCGTGCTGCTGCGTCAGCTTGTCGTCGAAGGGCAGCTCGATTTCGACCGTGCCTTGCTCGACAAGTGTCAGTTCGGCTCCGATCGTGCGCATCGCCACCTGCCGCGCGAAGCTCTCGCGAATGCGCTTTCGGAAATCGGGGGGATCACGGTCGTCCATCAGTTCATGGGCCTTTGTGTCGGGGACCGCGGGACAGTGGCACGGTCGTGAAGGTCGGACAAGTTCAATTCATGAGCAAAATCGCGCTGTTGAGCACCGTCGCAAACGCAACCCAGGCGAGATAGGGAAGGAACAGCAGGGCTGAAATGCGATCCCGTTGCCAACTTGCGACGACGAAGCCGGCAACCGCGATCACGAGCGCGATGATCACGATCAGCGCCGACGCTATATCCTGCATGCCGAAGAACAGTGGCGACCAGAGGAAGTTGAGGATCATCTGCGCCAGCCACAGGCGCATGGCGGCGCTGCGCCGATGATCGAGAAACATGCGGGCGCCGACAACGCCGATCATCACGTAGAGGATCGACCAGACCGGCGCGAAGATCCAGTCCGGTGGATTGAAGGCTGGCTTTGCCAACGACCGGTACCATTCGCCGGGGATGTTGTTGGTGCCGATGAGAAAGCCGAGGCCGAGAACGGCGGCGATGAAGACTACGTATACGATGGTTCTGTTCATGATCTCGCCAGATAGAACAGACTTTCCGTCTTTCCAGCGGGGCCGCCGTTTTGAAGCCATCATGCACCACCTATATGAGCTGCCATGAAGACCTTCCGACGTATCGACATCCGGCCGGCCGGCCCGGATGACATCATGATGATCGCCTCCGTTATCGTCGAAACCTGGCGATCGACCTTCCGCGGGCTGATTTCCGATGCCTTTCTCGACGCGATGAGCATCGAGGAACAGGCGTTGCGCCACGCAAGACGCATGCGCATCGCCGACGTCTTCCATCTGGTTGCGGTTGACGTGAGCACGAACAAGGTGATCGGCTTTGCCAATTACGGCAAGGCGCGCTCGATGCCGCCGCGGTTCGACCGCGAGCTCTATGCGCTTTACATCCTGAAAGAGTTCCAGGGCGCGGGCATCGGCTCGGCACTGGTGCGCAGCGTCGCCGGTCACTGCCGGGAGCTTGGCGGCAAGTCGCTCTTTGCCTGGGTGCTTTCCAGCAACCCGAATCGGGGCTTCTACGAGCATCTCGGCGCCATTGCCGTTGGCCAGGGCCAGGTGAGCCTCGGCGGCGAAAACCATGACCAGACCGCCTATCGTTGGAACGATCTGGCAAAACTCTCCGGCGACGGCCGTTTTTCGGCCTGAGATCGTCTTAGGCCTAAGCCAACCGCACGATGTGCTGGTCCCAGGCCACTCGGCTCTTGTTAGCCTTGAAGTGGCCGTCATAGGAGGAAACGGCAAAGCCGTGGTCGGCACTGGCGACCCCCGCTGCATCGGCGACGCGCTCTTCCTTCAGCACGGTACCGGTTCGTGCATCGAGCGTCACCGCCACGCCGCCCTTCGGCGAAGTCAGTCCGATCAGCCCCTCGTTCCGGTTGACGGCGATGGCGCCGACATAGTTCGCCAGCGCTTCCGTCGTGCGCTCGGGCAGAGACAGGAACTTCAGGTCTTCGCCCTGGGAAAACGAGCCGACGAGCGGCGGCAGGTCGCTGCGCGCACCCTCATACTGGCAGGCGAACCAGATCTCGCCCTTCGGACCGATATCGACATGCCGGGTCGACAGGCGGCTGAGATCATCCGGCAGACCGTGCTTCTGTACGAGCGCGCCGGTTCGCGTATCGACCAGCGTCAGGCTCGGCTCCATATGGTCGAGATTGAGCTTGGTGCGGCCAAAATCCGGATGGGTCTCGATGCCGCCATTTGCAATCGCCAGCAGTTTCCCGTCGGCGCTCAGCGTCATGTCGTGTGGGCCGATGCCATAGGTCGGGAATTCGCCGATGCGGGTGAAGTGGTCGCTGCCGTCATAGATGCCAACCATGCCGCGATTGGCGGCAAAGTCGTTCTCGGTGGCGTAGAGCAGCTTGCCGTCTGCCGAGAAGCAGCCATGGCCGTAGAAATGCCGGCCGTCGGCAGCGGTGATCACGATCGGCTCGGCCGTGCCGTCGGTTGCAAGGATCGTCGCATAGGTGCCGGGCCTGCGGGCAAAGGCGACGGTGCGGCGGCTGACGGGCGAATAGGCCATGCCGTGTGCACGGGCCGGCAGCGCCGTGCGGTCGATGATCTCGCCCGCTTCCGTGAGCGTCGCGACGCCATAGCTGCCGTCCGGCGCCATGAAGGCCGAGGCAAAGACGGCGTCGGCCCTGGTCAGGGCGAAGGCTCGCTCAGGCGCGAGGCTCGCCACCCAGGCCGCGCCCGCCATCCTCAGGAAACTGCGCCGGTCGATCAGGCCCGTGGCGGCTGTCATGCCATCCTCGCTCGTCATGGAAATCTGCAAGCCCTGGGCGGAGTGCCCGCTCAGGGCTGCGATGCAGCAGGTTGCGCGCTCAGAGCCAGCCCCGGCGCTTGAAGTAGAAATAGGGCACGATCGCCGAGATCACCATCAGCATCAGTGCCGCAGGGTAGCCGAATTCCCATTGCAGTTCCGGCATCACCCCGAAGTTCATGCCGTAGATCGAGGCGACCAGCGTCGGCGGCAGGAAGACGACGGCGGCAACCGAGAAGATCTTGATGATTTGGTTCTGCTCGAGGTTGATGAGGCCAAGCGTCGCGTCGAGCAGGAAATTGATCTTGTTCGACAGGAACAGCGCGTGATCACCAAGCGACGTCGCGTCCCGCTGGATCAGCTTGATCCGCTGCCGGCTTTCCTTGCCTGCCTTGCGCGGCCCCATGCCTTCGAGCGCCACATGATAGGCGACGAGCCGGCCGATGCTGACCAGGCTTTCGCGGATGACCGTCAAAAGGTCGCCCTTCTGGCCGATCTGCTCGATCAGCGACTGCAGGTCGCGCGTCTTCTTGGTGGCGCTGGCATTGGTCTTGCGGAACACATCCCGCGAAATTCCGTCGACCTCGCTGCCGGCGCGCTCCAGCGCATCCGCCGTACGGTCGATGATCGCCTCAAGCAGCCCGAGCATCACCAGTTCGCCGCTTTCGCAGATCTGGCCGTTGGCCTTCTGGATGCGATTGGAAAAATTCTGGAACGGCTTCGGGTCCGCGTGGCGCACGGTAACCAGCGTCGTGCCCTTGAGAATGAAGGTCACCGGCACCTTGACCGGATAATCGCTGTCGAGCTTGGCGGCGGCCGTCATCGTCATGAATTCGGCGCCGGCCTCCTGGTAGAGGCGGTCGGAAAGCTCGATCTCCTGCATCTCGTCGCGGGTCGGGATCTCGATGCCGAGCTGGCCTTCGACGAGCCGCGTTTCCTCGGCCGATGGATTGTAGAGGTCGTACCAGATTGCCGGCGTCGGCAGGGCGATGCCGTCGATCATGTCGACAAGCACGAGGTGGCTGTTCTGGCTTTTGTAGATGCGCAGCATATTGGGCTCCATAGGGCGAGTCATCCGACCGCCTGAAGCCCTGATCAATCAGGACCGGACGGCCGTGAGCGTGAAGGCTCGACTTCGACTGTCGGGGTTCATTGGGAGTTGGTCCTTGTGGTGAAACGTGCCCGCGAGAGCGGACACGGGAAGCGCTTTGCGCCCAAAAGCCTTGATTGTCAACACTCGGCGCTTGAGCGGGATGCGGGCGGAAAACCGCGCACACGTTTCCTCATCCCGCTCTAGTCGCCGTCGGCAAAGGAGAAGCCCGCGCCAAGCCCGATCGCACCGCCGAAATCCTTGTTCAGCCGATCGAGAAGGTCATTGGTATTGAGCGACAGAAAGGCGAGCTTGGCCCGTTTGTCCTTGTCCTCGAGCGCCTGATCGATCGGTCCGTCGATGTTGCCGGCCATGCCGATCACCGACTTGAAGACGAAGTCGGCGGAACCCGCGACCGAGCGGCTGTCTTCCGGCAAAAGGCTCTGCATGTCGGCAACGTCGAACAGTGTCTTCAGGCCCCGCACGTTGGCGGCGATCGACGGCATGGTGTTGCCGGAGCGCCAGTAGATCGCGAGCTTCGGATGTCCCTTGTCGTCCTTGCTCTCGTAGAACGGCTTCAGCCGCTGGTCCTTCACCGTCTCGACGCCATGGACGAGAATGCCGAGCAGTTCTGTTGCCGCTTCGCGGTTGTCGCGGAACTCGGAATTGTCAGGGCCCGGATGTTTCCAGGCCGCCTGAATGCCATCGGGCTTCTGCCATGCGGCCAGGAACTCGTTGGCGATCGTGTCGAGGTTCTTGGTGATCGCCAGGCCGTAGCGGCAGCGGAAATCACCGTCCTTGTTCAGAAGCGAATCGGCGCCCGTGCCATAGAGCACGTATTCGAGCGCGCCGAGCCCTTGTGCGGCGACGCTCTTGCCCTTGAGTTTGGCTTCGTCCGTTGCGCTTTCATCGTGCTTCGAAACGATCGCCTGCACCTGCTTCAGGCCCGTGCTCTTGCGGTCGGGGTAGAACAGGAACCGCTCGAAGCGGTTCTGCTCAAGTGCCGGACCAAGCCTCACCACCTCGATCGCCGACCAGGCGCCGACCATCTCGGAAAAGGCAACGCGAGCGCCATCGACCGTCGCCTGCGACGGCGCCGCGCAGAGCTTGGCCGTGGCCTGCGTGGCGGCAGCGGTCTTTTCCGTGAGGTTGCGATAGCCGGGGATGATGAAGTCGTCGACGGCTTTGGCCATGACCGCGGGCACGGCCGCCTCGTTGACGACGCGCGGCGAGAGCGCGCTTCCTTCCTGGGCCACCGCCGGGAAAACGGCGGTCAAGGTCAGGGCAAAAGAGAGAGTAAGCGTATGCGTGCGGGGCATCAGAGTGACTCCAGGAAGGCAAGGAGATCGCGGCGATCGCTTGCGGCAAGGGCGGCAAAGGCGTCACGGGCCTTCTGCCCTTCGCCGCCGTGCCAGAGGATCGCTTCGGTGAAATTGCGGGCGCGTCCGTCGTGGAGCAGGAAATTGTGCCCACTGACGGTCTTCGTCAAGCCGATGCCCCAAAGCGGCGGCGTGCGCCACTCGCGGCCGGTGGCCACACCCACCTGCTGTCCGTCGGCAAGACCCTCGCCCATGTCGTGCAGCAGGAAATCGGAATAGGGCCAGATCAGCTGGAACGACTGCGCCTTGTTGGCCGCGTCCCGGCGGGTGACGAATTTCGGTGTGTGGCAACTGGTGCAGCCGAGTTCGTAGAAGACCTTCTTGCCACGCAGTGTCTCCGCAAAGCTCGCCTTGCGCCGCGCCGGCACGGCCAGGTTCTCCGAATAGAAGGTCACGAGGTTGAGCACCGGGTCGGGCGCTTCTGTGGGGCCAAGGCGTGCCTGCTCGCCGGTCGGCATGGTCAGGCATTTTGCCTGGGCCGCGGTGCAGTCGCCATGCGGGCGGTCGGCGTCGGGTGAAGAGATGCCGATGTCGGTGGCGAAGGCATCGGCGCTCTGTTGCCGCACGGTGGCGTTCTGCGCCTTCCAGCCGAAGCGCCCGAGCATGAGCTTGCCGGTCCTGGCGTCGCGCGTCAGCGCCGGCCGTCCGCTGATGCCGTCGCCATCCCTATCGTCGGGGTCGGCAAGGGCGAGGATATCCGCCTCGTGGATCGCCTCGATCAGGCCAAGGCCGATCATCGGCTGCGCCACACGCGGCGAGAGCGTGGTTTCCGGATCGAGCGGGCCATAGGCGAGATCGGCCACCGAATAGCCTGGTCGGCGCAGAGAGGCCGTTTCGCCGTCGGGGAAAGTGAAGGGCTCCTCGGTGTAGCTGATCTTCAGATGGCCTTCGGCGGCAAGGCCGGGCACGGCGCTATCCTGAAGCTGGGCGCCATAAACAGCGTCGCCGAAGTTCACCACCTCGTGCGCCGCAATCATCCGGCGCTCCTCGTCGTCGCGGGGCGGCCGCGCCAGGCGGAAGAACATCGAGGTTGTATCGACGGCACCTTCCGGCGGCCGGCCGCGTCCGTCCTTCAGGTGACAGCTCTGGCAGGCTCGGGCGTTGTAGAGTGGGCCGAGCCCGTCGGAGGCCTGTGTGGAGGAGGGGGAGGAAACCCAAAGCTTTCGAAAGAGCGCGTTGCCCAGCTTGAAGCCCTCTTCCTCCTGGAAGGTGAGATTGGCCGAGAATTGCGAAAAACTGTCGGCATTGACGGGCGCGATCGAGGTCGCGGCACCGCCGGACATTGCTTCGAAGGTTTCTGCCTTGGAGAAATCGGTCGCAGGCCGCGTCACCGCCTGGACGCGCTGGCGGTCCTTGTCGTTGAGGTCGGAGCGTTCGGTCAAAAGGCCGTCGCCGGCGAAGGCGGGCAGGGCCGTGAAAAGCGCTTGAACGAGAACAAGCGCGCAAAGGCGGAAAGCGCCAGATTTCATCTCAGGAGGATCGGGCCGCGTCTTTGTCGATGCGGCCCGCCTTTTCAGCTTATTGGAAGACGGCGTTAGGATTATCCAGGCTGTCGGAACCTTCAAGCTCGACGGTGCCGAGATCCAGCGACGCAATGACGCGCTGTACGGTCTTTGCCTGGGCGATCAGGCCGTCGATCGCCGCCTGAACGGTGGCGTTGCCCTCGGCATTGCCTTCGCCGATCATCTGGTCGTAGGCCTCGGTCGTTTCCGCGCGCTTGGCCATCGCCTGCATCTTCTCGACCGTGGTCGAAAGGTTGCCGGCCATTTCCTTGTCGAGCGCTGCATCCTTGGCGGCGACGAGTTCGGACAGCGACGGGCCGGTCATCTTCGTGCCGTCGACGCGGGTATATTCGCCGGTATAGGCCGACTGGATGCCGATCGCGTCGTGCAGGTGCGAGTTGTGCGTGTTGTCGGAGAAGCAGTCATGCTCTTCTTCCGGATCGTGCAGCAGCAGGCCGAGCTTCATCCGCTCGCCCGCCAGTTCGCCATAGGAGAGCGAGCCCATGCCGGTGAGGATGGCGACGAGACCAGCCTTCGGGTCGGCCTCGACCGCCTTGGTGGCGGCACCATCCGGCGTCCAGTTGGCAACCATCTCCTTGAGGTCGGAAACGAGCAGCTCGGTCGCAGCCTTCAGGTAGGCGGCGCGGCGGTCGCAATTTCCGCCGGTGCAGGCCTTGGTGTCGTAGTCGGTGAAGGGGCGGTTGCCGGCGCCGGCCTTGGTCCCGTTCAGGTCCTGGCCCCAGAGCAGGAACTCGATCGCGTGGTAGCCGGTCGCGACGTTCGCTTCGATGCCGCCGGCTTCCTGTAGCGTGCCCGCCAGGAATTCCGGCGTGATGTTGGAAGCGTCGACGTCCTTGCCGTCGATCTTGATCGTCTTGTTGGCGATGACATTGGCGGTGAACAGCGCGTTCTCGTCGCTCTCGGTGCCATAGCTCGGATCGACATAGTCGATCAGGCCTTCGTCGAGCGGCCAGGCGTTGACCTTGCCTTCCCACTCGTCAACGATCGCGTTGCCGAAACGGTAGACTTCGGTTTCCTGGTAGGGGTTGCGGGCCTTCTTCCAGGCGTCGCGCGCGGCCTTCAGCGTTTCTTCGCTCGGCGTCGCGATCAGCGCGTCAACGGCCTTGTCGAGCGCTTCTGCGGTCGTCAGCGCGTCTTCGAACTTGGCGTGGGCGACGGCGGTGTAGTGCTTCACCACGGCGGCGGCATCGGTTGCGGCATGGGCCGGCTGCAGGGCCATCGCCGAGGTCGCCGTCATCAGCGCCAGCGCGGCGCCCCGGAAAAATTTCTTGGTCATGACCCTCTCCTGTTGCGTCCCCCGGCGCCGTCGAACGAGCCGCAAAACATGGCGTCGTTCAGCCGTCGAGCCATCAGAAAAGGCCCCGGCGAGCCCGCTTCTCATGAACCAAAAGCAAACTTGTGTCAAAGTGTATAGTTTAGAACGCTTTCAATCTGATGCGCGTCTTTTGCCGATCGTCAAACGGCCTTAACCCTTGCGTTGCATCAGGCAGAAGAAGAAGCCGTCCGTGCCGGTGGAAGCGGGTGTCAGCGTCACCGTCTTCATGTCCGCCGACCAGGGCTGCGGCTTGTCGGTGCCGAACAGCGTCGCCCAGATATCGGCGGCCGACAGGATCTCGAATTCCGGATTGTCTTCGCAGAAGCCGTAGACCTGCGCCTCGTTTTCCTCAGGCAGTACCGAGCAGGTGACGTAGATCAGGTGGCCGCCGGGACGGACGAACTGGGCAGCGCTTGCCAGCGCTTCTTCCTGCTGGGAGATGCGCTCTTCGAGGTTCTTCTGGTTCAGCCGCCACTTGGTGTCGGGGCGACGGCGCCAGGTACCGGTGCCGGTGCAGGGCGCATCGACCAGCACGCGGTCGAAACGGCCGGCAAGCGGCGCGAGGCTGTCGGTGGATTCATGCACCTGGACATTGCGCGTGCCGGCGCGCTTCAGCCGCTCGATGATCGGGGCAAGCCGCTTGCGGTCGGTGTCGTAGGCGTGCACCTGGCCCTTGTTGTTCATCGCCGCCGACATGGCGAGTGTCTTGCCGCCGCCGCCGGCGCAATAGTCGAGCACCTGTTCGCCTTCCTGCGGATAGGCGAGATCGGCGACGATCTGCGAGCCCTCGTCCTGGACCTCGAACCAGCCTTTCTGGAAGGAAAGCTCGGCCGTGACGTTCGGCAGGCGCGAGGCGCCTTCGCCGGCGGGAATGCGGATGCCGTTGCGGGCGATCGTTGCGGCCTCGGCGCCGCTGCGCTCGAGTGCCTTCAGGACCTTGGCGCGCGACGCCTTCAGCGTGTTTGCGCGCAGGTCCAGCGTCGGCCGGCCGGCGAGCGCCTTGGCTTCTTCCAGCCAGTCGTCGGAAAAGTTCTCTTCAAAGGAGGCCTGGACCCATTCGGGGATGTCGCCCTGCACATGGGCCGGGGCGTCCTCGATCCGGCGCGACCTGAAGGCTTGAAGCTGTTCGGCCGGTGCCTCCGGCGCGAACTTGTCGCCATCGAGCTCGGCGGCCAGCGCCTCGGGCGAAAAGCCCCACTGGCGGTACATCACCGCGTGGCCGAGGGCCGAGGCGCTGTCGCTATCCATCAGGTAGGCGTGGGAGAGCTTCATGCGAAGGGCGTCGTAGACGATGTTGCCGATCGCCGAGCGATCGCCGGATCCGGCGAAACGGTGGCCAAGGCCCCAATCCTTGAGCGCGTCGGCGACCGGGCGCTTCCGCTTTTCGATATCCTCAAGAACCTCAATGGCTCCAGCGAGCCTGCCGCCCAAACGCATCTTCGATCAACTCCTTTTTCGCCGTGGTAACGGCGATGGCATCGAAGAGCAAGACGGCGGAGAAGATTAACCGCCGAGAACGGTCTTTAGCGAAGTAGATCCACCCGCCCGCAGGCCGGGTAGCAGTATTTCAAGATCAGGAATTGACGACGCGATAGCAGACGCTGGCAGTGCCGGAGCGGACCATGCCGATCTGCGATGCTGCAGCCTTGGAAAGATCCATGACGCGACCGCGGATAAACGGGCCACGATCGTTGATGCGAACGATAACGCTCTTGCCGTTGCGCTTGTTGGTAACCTGCACCTTGGTGCCGAATTTCAGGCTGCGATGGGCGGCCGTCAGGTGAGCGGCATTCATGCGCTCGCCGGAGGCGGTCTTGGAGCTCAGCGCATACCAGGATGCGCCGCCGCAGCCGGCGCCGGCTGCATGGCTATCGGAAACGGAGACGAGACCGATAGTGGCCGTGAATAGCGCTGCAGCGGCAGCCGTCTTGATCTTCGCTGGCGTCAAACTGGCGATCCCCTCGGTCAAAACACTTGGTTAAAAACTTCTGAGAACCGCTAATTGGGGCGAAAAATGGCAAAAACGTGCTTCAACCATTTACGCTCTATTAGGATTTATTAAAAAATGACGAAATTTCAAAAACGAAGATTGTTTGAAATAGTTTAAACGCAGACAGGAGTTCTTTGGAATCAGGGGTTGAGCGTTCGCCAGCCTCCGCACGCGAGCCGAACCCGCCCGTAAACGAAAAATTTCATTAAAAATTTCGAATTGGACCAATTTTCCGGAATCCGGATGGTCGAAAATTCGTTACTAGCGCGCAGGTTGTATGAAATTAGCCAAGTATCGAACGAATATCCAAAGAATGTCACAATTGCGATGGCCCAGCCCTGGCCATTACTGACGGACTGACTATCGACGTTCTATAAGCATTACGGGTTATGCTATCTGGCGGGTGCCGTATTGCATTTCACTGTCCGCGCCACGCGCCCGACTGCCAAAGCTGTGCAAGCGAGACGCGATAATCCGGAAAGGCAAATTCAAAACCGGTTGCACGCATGCGGGCATTCGAAACCCGCTTGTTTTCTCCATAGAAAGTGCGGGCCATCGGTGACAGTTCGGCTTGCTCGAAAGGCGTTTCCGGCGGCGGCTCGACGCCCATCAGCCGGGCGGCTTCCGCGACCACGTCCTGCGGCGGCGCCGGCTCGTTGTCGGTGATGTTGAAGACGCCGCTGGTGCCATTGTTGGCGAGGAACAGCGCTGCGGCGCCGATATCCTCGACGCGGATTCGATTGAACACCTGGCCGGGCTTGACCAGCCGCCGTGCCGTGCCGTTTTCGAGATTGCAGAAGGCGTTGCGTCCGGGTCCGTAGATGCCGGAGAGCCTGAGCACCGCGACCGGAATATCCTGGTTCTTGCCGAAGGCGATCCAGGCGTCCTCCGCTTCCACGCGCTCGACAGAGCGGGCCGAGACCGGCTTGCGCAGCATGTCCTCGGTGACCCATTCGCCGCCATGGTCGCCATAGACGCCGACCGTTGAGAGATAGCCGATCCATTTGAGGTTCGGTGCGATCTGCGTGAGGTCCGGGCTCGTGGTGCGGAACATGGGATCGCCATCGCGACCGGGCGCGATCGACTGGATCAGATGCGTTGCCTTGCCGAGGGCGGCGGCAAGGTCGTCGGAGATCGTCTCGCCGTCGAAGAGCACCGGGCGGATGCCGGCCCTTTCGAGTTTTGCCGCCTTCTCCTCGGTCCTGGTGGTGCCGATAACGCTTGTGGCCGTTGGGGCCATCGCTTTTGCGATTGCCGTACCGGAGTAACCGGCGCCAAGGATCAGGACATGCATCGGCTCACTCCCGCGATCTGCCATTCGTTGAGGACGTCTTCGTCCGTCTCTGGCTCGCATTGTTCGGCAAATTCCGCAAGCGCCGCAGGCGCGACCAATCGTGACAGCGCCCAGACCGCCATCGCCCGCACCACGGCTGAGGTGTCGTTGACGCGGGCCTTGACTGCGGGCACCAGCGCCTGGCTGCCTGAATTGCCGGCGGCGATCAGCACGTTCCGCACGAACCGGTCGCGACCGATGCGCTTGACCGGTGAGCCTGAGAACAGGCTGCGAAAGCTCGGATCATCGAGGTCAAGCAGGGTTTCGAGCGACGGCGCCTTCAGATCGTCGCGTGCTCGGAGCTTCATTTCCGAGGCTGCCTGCGCGAACTTGTTCCAGGGGCAGGCGGCAAGACAGTCGTCGCAGCCATAGATGCGGTTGCCGATCAGCGGCCGGAATTCGGGATCGATCGGCCCCTTGTGCTCGATCGTGAGGTAAGAGATGCAACGTCGCGCGTCGATCCGGTAGGGCGCCGGGAAAGCGTCTGTCGGACAGGCATCGAGGCAGGCGCGGCAGGAGCCGCAATGGTCGCGCTCGGCTTCGTCGAAGGCGAGGTCCGCCGTCGTGAACAGACTGCCGAGAAAAAGCCAGGAGCCGAATTCGCGGCTGACCAGATTGGTGTGCTTGCCCTGCCAGCCGAGGCCGGACTGCTCCGCCAGCGGCTTTTCCATCACCGGGGCGGTATCGACGAAGACCTTGACGTCCTCGCCAGCGCGCGCGGCAAAGCGGGTCGCGACTTCCTTGAGCTTGCCCTTAATGATGTCGTGGTAGTCGCGGTTCTGGGCATAGACCGAGATCGCACCGCGATCGGTCTGCTTCAGAATGCCACGCGGATCGTGTTCCGGGCCGTAGTTCATCGCGAACATGACGACGGAGCGCACCTCGCTCCAGAGCGTGCGCGGATCGGAACGGCGCTCGGCTGTCTCTTCGAGCCAGTCCATCGTGCCGTGAAAGCTCTCGTCGAGAAAGTCTCGAAGCCGGGCCGGTGCTTGCGGAATGGCATCCGGCCGGGTGATGCGACAGAGATCGAAGCCCTTGTCTGCCGCCTCTGCCTTCAGGAACGCCGTCAGCTTCAGCCGGCGCCGTTCCTCACTGTCTGCCTTGGCATCGATGCCGGGCACGGTATTCGCCTCAGAAGTCGAGATCCGCATAGTGCGGAACGGGGGTGACGCCGCGCACGCGCTCGGCAAGCAGCGGCCGGAAGGAGGGGCGGGACTTCAGTCGCTGGTACCACTCCTTGGCGCTCGGGGCGTCCGACCAGTCGATTTCGCCGAGATAATCGAGCACGGACACCGTCGCGGCGGCGGCAAGATCGGCATAGGAAATCCGGTCGCCGGCAAGCCAGGTGCGCGTGCCCGCGAGCCAGGAGAGATACTTCATATGCTGGCGGATGTTGGCGCGCGAGGTCCGCAGGACCTTGCTGTCGGGTGCGCCGCCGCCCTGGTCCGGCGTCATCTGCAGCTTGAAGATCCGCTCGCGCACCAGCGGCCGCGTCACATCGGCTTCCATCTTCTGCAGGAACCATTCGACCAGCCGGCGGATTTCCGCGCGCTGGAACGGATCCTCGGCCAGAAGGCGGCGATCCCGCTTCATGATGCCATTCGTCTCGTCGAGATATTCCGAGATGATCGTCGCCCCACAGAGCGCCCTCATACTGTCGTCAACATAGACCGGTAGCGTTCCGGCCGGGTTCAAAGCCAGGAAGTCGCGCCGGTTCTCCCAGGGCTGCTCGTCCGTCAATTCCGTCTGGTAGCCGTATTCCGAAAGGATCAGGCGAACGAAGCGTGAAGCGGCGGACATGGGGTGGTGATACAGTGTCGGCATCGATGATCTGGCTTCTCAGGGCTTTGGCTTGGGGGCGTCAGCGTGGCGGCGCAAGCGTCTGGCCACGGCTCATGTGTTAGAGCTATAGAAATTTGTGGTGGCAAACACAAGCGAATCAGCCTTTTCCTCCCACTCCAAAACTTGTCAGGAAATTCTCATATATGGCGGATCAATCGATCATCAGTGCGCTTGTCCTCGGTCTGATCGAGGGCCTGACGGAGTTCATCCCCGTCTCGTCAACGGCGCACGTCCTTCTCGCCGGCCACTTCCTCGGCTTCAAGTCGCCGGGCAACACCTTCGCCGTCCTCATCCAGCTCGGCGCCATTCTGGCGATCCTGCTCGTCTATTTCCAGAAGCTTCTGTCGATCGCGCTGGCGTTGCCGACAAGCATCAAGGCGCGCCGCTTCGTCGTGTCAGTGCTGCTCGCCTTCCTGCCGGCGGCGGTCATCGGTGCCATTGCCCATGATTTCATCAAGACGGTGCTGTTCGAGACGCCTGTCCTGATCTGCGTCGTACTGATCGTCGGCGGCGTCATCCTTTATGCGATAGACCATCTGCCGCTGAAGCCGCGCTATACCGACGTGATGGACTACCCGCCGTCGCTGGCGCTGAAGATCGGCCTGTTCCAGTGCCTGGCTATGATCCCCGGAACGTCCCGTTCCGGCGCGACGATCGCCGGCGCCCTGCTGATGGGCACCGACAAGCGTTCGGCCGCCGAATTCTCGTTCTTCCTGGCGATGCCGACCATGGTCGGCGCCTTTACGCTGGACCTCTACAAGAACCGCGATGCGCTCTCCTTTGACGATTTTACCCTGATTGCAGTCGGTTTCATTGCGGCCTTTGTCGCCGGCATCTTCGTTGTGCGCTCATTGCTCGACTTCGTCTCGCGGCGCGGTTTCACGCCTTTCGCCATCTGGCGCATTATCGTCGGGATCGCCGGCCTGATCGGTCTGTGGCTGCTTGGCTGAGCAGAACCGACGATCTCAGAATGACAAAAGGCGCGTCCCGGACGCGCCTTTTTCTTTGACCTGTTGTCAGGCCCTAAAAACAAAGCCGCGTGCGTCTCATGGTGAAACGCACGCGGCTACTGGCCCCCGCCAATAACTTTTGATGCCTCGTCGAGGCGCCGGCCCTTAGTGGCCGGAAAGGTCGATCGATGCCGTGGTGCACGGATCGACGCCATAGGCCGGTGCGCAATCCTTGCCGCTGCTGGCGACCGTGTTCGGCGCCATGAACGAGCCAGCCAGAATGATCAGTGCCGCACACGCAAAAAAGATTGCGATCGACTTGCCCATGGACGCTATGCCTTTCGAGATTGATGCCGCCGCCCGCCGTCATGCCTTGGGATCGGGGGCGCGAGGCGGTGTTTAGTTGGTGGATATGACATGATCAATATCAGGACATGTTGAATTTGCGGTAAATGCCAATCGCTTTTCCGACTGCGGCAGAACTGCAACGCTGTTACCGCAATACAACAGAAAACGGCCGCCGGTGGTTCCGGCGGCCGTTCAAAAAAATCGTTGGGCTGCTGCCGATCAGGCGGCGCGGCCGCTACGGGTGTACTGGCCCTGCGGGCGGTAGCGCACCAGATAGGTCGGCAGGATCGATTCCAGCATCGTCGGGTCGATGCCGATGCCGGAAAGCGTGCGGCCTTCCGATACGGCCTTTGCGGAGACGACATTGTCAGATTTCAGCAACACCACCTGGTCGGCGGTAAGCGGCGGCGTGACGAAGGGGATCAGCGACGAAACGCTGCCGATCAGGGACGCGACGCCGAAGGGCAGCGAGACGAGCGTGCGCTTGCGGTCGATCGTGTTGAGCATGATCTCGAGACAGTCGCGGAAGCTCAAGACGTCAGGGCCGCCGAGTTCGTAGATCTTGCCCTTGGCGATCTTGCCGTCGACGGCGCGGGCCACGGCTTCGGCGACGTCGGTCACGTAGACGGGCTGGAATTTCGTCTCACCGCCGCCGATCAGCGGCAGGACCGGCGAGAAGCGGGCCATGTTGGCGAATTTGTTGAAGAAGCCGTCCTCTGGACCGAAGACGACCGACGGACGCAGGATGATCGCGTCAGGCTTGGTCTCAAGGATAGCGGCCTCGGCGCGGCCCTTGCTGCGGGCGTAGTTCGATGCAGAGGAGGCGTCGGCGCCAATGGCGGAGATATGGGTCAGCGTCGCGCCGACGCCGCGGGCCGCTTCAGCCACGGCACGGGCGCCGAAATCCTGGACCGCATCGAAGGTGTTGCGGCCGCTCTCGAACAGCACGCCGACGCAGTTGATGACGTGATCGGAGCCTTCAACGGCGCGGTCGACCGATTTACGGTAGCGCAGGTTCGCCTGAACGAAGGAGATCTGGCCGACATTGCCGAGCGGCTGGAGATGACCGGCAAGGTCCGGCCGGCGAACGGCGACGCGGATGCGATAGCCGCGTTTGGCGAGCGCGCGCACCACATGACGGCCGACGAACCCGGATCCGCCGAAAATCGTCACCAGCGGCGGAAGGTTGGACAAGGTCATGGGATGTGCACTCCTGATCGGATCGGAAAGAATTGATTGCTACATAGCCCAACAGCCGCGAGAGGTGAAGGCCAATCGACGCCTGCGTGCAGGGCCTGCTGAAGGTTGGGGGCGGTGGGATCAGACGCCTTCGACGACCACCATCTCGGCGTCGGCGACTTCCTGGCGGATCGCGGCGGCAATCTGGTACTCGGGAGAGTTATAACAGTCGATCGCTGCCTGCAGCGATGGAAATTCGATGACGACGTTGCGGGCGCGAACGCCACCCTCCAACCGATGATGCAGCCCGCCGCGTGCCAGAAAATTGGCGCCGTATTTCTCGAAGGCGGGCTTTGCGGCCGCTACATAGTCCTTGTAGCGCTCGGGGTCGCGGACATCGACCCGTGCGATCCAGTATCCCTTGGCCATATTGAGCTCCTCGTCTTGCAGCACGAAAGGCTGACGGGAGTGTTACTTCCGGCAAATTTGGGCCAAGGTCAAGCGGATCGACCGGGCGCGTTGGTCCGACGGGTGTCGCCCGGCATCAGCGGGCGAGCGCACCGTTCATTTCGGCAAGGATGGCGCGGGCAGCCGCAAGCGGCTCGGCGGCTGCGACGATTGGGCGCGCGACGACGAGATGGCTGGATCCGGCCTTGAGCGCCTCGGAGGGCGTCATCACCCGCTTCTGGTCGCCCTTGTCCGCGCCGGCCGGGCGAATGCCCGGGGTGACGAGTGCCATGTCCGGCCCGATGATCTTGCGCACTGCCGCCGATTCTTCCGCTGAGCAGACGATGCCGCCCATGCCGGCGGCGCGCGCCTGTTCGGCCCGGCGCAGCACCAGCGTGTGCGGATCGTATTCATAGCCGGCATCGATCACGTCCTGCTCGTCCATCGAGGTGAGCACGGTGACGCCGAGCAGGCAGAGGTCGGAGCCTTTCGCAGCCTCGACAGCCGCCTTCATCGCCTTCGGATAGGCGTGCAGGGTCAGCATCGACATGCCCATCTTGGCGATGTTCTCGACGCCCTTGGCCACCGTGTTGTCGATGTCGAGCAGCTTCATGTCGAGGAAGACGTTCTTGCCGCTTTTGGCCAGGTCGCGCGCGAATTCCAGGCCGCCGGCAAAGACCAACTGGTAGCCGATCTTGTAGAAGGAGACATCGTTGCCGAGCGTCGACACGATCTTCTCGGCATCCGCAATCGTCGGAAGGTCGAGGCCTACGATCAGTCTGTCGCGCGCGGTTTCGGTCATCGTCTAAATCCCCTGCCAGTGTTCCATCGGGGTCCAGTCGCATGCAACAGTCCGATCCGCAAGGCGGAAAGCGAAGACATTGCCGCCGCCACCACCCTTCTGGTCGGCTGCGCGCGAGATTGGCGCGCCGGTAAGGCGGCATTTCAGAAGTGTGCCGACGCCGCCATGGCCGACGAAGGCAATCGGGATTTTCGGATCGTGATCGCCGAGGATCCGAAAGACCGCGTTCGAGATGCGGCTCTGGGCATCGATCGCGCGCTCCCAGCCCTTGAAGCTTTCGGTGGGATTGGCGAAGAACCAGTCGGCCGCCTTCTCGAATTCCGGCGGCGGCAGGAAGCCGGTGGCCGAGCGATCGTTCTCGCCCATGTCGTGGTGGACCTCGACCGTCACGCCGGCCGCATCGGCCAAAAGTTGTGCCGTCTCGATCGCCTTGGTTTCGTCGCTCGAAACGATCCGTCCGAGCGAACGCACCCAGGGCAATGGGGCGGTGATGACCGCGCGTTCGCGGCCAACAGTGGAAAGTCCCCATTGCGGGACGGGCACGTCCGGATCGATCTGGACCTGCGGATGGGTGACGTAGACGCCGAACATCCCGTCAGTGCGCCCGGCGATAGACCCAGAGCTGCGCCGGCGGAATGTTGCGCACGACGAAGTCGAGATGCTGGATGCTGTAGCGGTCCGGCATGGCAACGACGGGCGACAAAGGCCCATAGGAAATCTGCACGACAGGCCGGCCGACCGGAATGCGCGACAGCAGATCGTCGATCAGTTCGACGCGGCGATGCATCGGGAAGTTCAGAAGCGGCACGGCAGAGACGACGCTGTCGAAGGTCTGGCCGTTGAGTTCGCCGAGCGTGTGTTCCAGATCGAAGGCGTCGCCGTTGATGAAGTTGACGCCGTTGAAGTTGGTCTTGAGCTGATTGTAGAAATCGGTCGAATACTCGATCGACACGAGATTGGACGGCTCAAGGCCACGTTCCAGGATCGCCTTGGTGATGACGCCGGTGCCGGGACCGAGCTCAAGAACCGGAAGGCCTGAGGCCGGATTGATGACGCTCGCCATTCGGCGCGCTGTGACGGAGGAGGTCGGCAGGATCGCGCCGACGGCCTTGGCATTGCTCATCCATCCCTTGAAAAAGCGAATCTCTTCGTCGAACTTCCGTCCGAGCCGTTCCTTCACCTTCACGCGCAAATTCATTGAACCCCTCAAAACCGCTGTCCTCTCCTCGCACAGGCCGTCCGCTCAAAATTCCTCGCCCGGTGATTCGGGCCGGCCGCGGCGGCGGTGATCATAATGTGTCCCCATCTGCGGCAAAAACAAGTCTGTCTGCGCCTGAAAGCGTTCGCTTATCAACAGTCCGCAGATGCCGCGGCCAACAAAAAACCCGCCACGCGCGGGCGTGACGGGTTGGCATTTCGCGCCGCGTCAGGCCCGGCTACACGCGCATCGGCATGAGCACATAGAGCGCATCTTCAGCGGCCAGATCACGGACGAGCGTCGGCGAGCCCGGGTCTGCCAGCATGAAGATCGCATCGGTGCCGGTCAGCTGCGAAGTGATGTCGAGCAGGTACTTCGCGTTGAAGCCGATTTCGAGCGGATCGTGGTCGTAGCCGACGGGCAGTTCTTCCGTAGCACTGCCGGAATCGGGATTGTTGACCGTCAGCGTCATCTGGCCTTCGTTCAGCGCCAACTTGACGGCGCGGCCGCGCTCCGACGAGATCGTCGATACGCGATCGACCGCCTGAGCGAAGGACTGGCAATCGACGCGCAGTTCCTTGTCGTTGTTGGCCGGGATGACGCGCTGGTAGTCGGGGAAAGTGCCGTCGATCAGCTTCGAGGTCATGACGATCGAGCCGATCGTCAAGCGGATCTTGGCGTCCGAGACTTCGACGGTGACGACGAGTTCCGGGTTGTCGAGCAGCTTCTGCAATTCGCTGACGGTCTTGCGCGGGATGATGATGCCCGGCATGCCTTCGGAGCCGGATGGCGCCTCGACGTCGGCGCGCGCCAGGCGATGGCCGTCGGTTGCGACGGCGCGCAGTTTCAGCTCACCCTTGCTTTCGACCGTGTGTACGAAGATGCCGTTGAGATAGTAGCGGGTTTCCTCGGTCGAGATCGCGAACTGGGTGCGATCGATCAACATCTTGAGGTCGGTCGCCTTGAGGCGGAACGAATGCGAGAAGCTGCCGGCGGTCAGATCCGGGAAGTCGGATTGCGGCAGGCACTGCAGCGAGAACTTGGAACGGCCCGAGGCGACGGTCATCGCCGTGCCCTCGGCGTTGGTGGCGAGCAGCACTTCCGAACCGTCGGGCAGCTTGCGCACGATGTCGTAGAGCAGGTGCGCTGGCACGGTGGTCGCGCCCGCCTGCTCCACCTGGGCCGGGGTCGCCTCGGTGATTTCGAGGTCGAGGTCGGTCGCCTTCATTTCGAGGCTGGCGCCGTCGGAACGCAGGAGCACGTTCGAGAGGATCGGGATCGTGTTTCGCCGCTCCACCACGCGGTGCACGTGGTTCAGCGATTTCAGGAGGTTGGATCGCTCGAGAGTAATGCGCATGGGATGCCGCTTTCAACCATTGCCCGGCGGGCGAAACGTCCGCCTGAGCGTCAACTGCGAGTGCCCCGGCCGACCGACCGGATAGATGTGGACCGGCAAAATGGCAGAAAGAGCGCCCGGAAAGCAAGGGGTTTGAGGGCTTCTGTCCCCAGATGCGGCACGTAGGCCCGTCGTCTTGCCCTTGCTCTGCGATGGTGGCTCACTCATAAAGACCGGACAGACACATCGGTAAGCACGATCAGGACGTTACAGGTGGAAAAGCAAAAGACAGCGGAACCGGCAGGCGGACAGAGGGAGCGCAGCTACCGGCTGCACAATGTGAGCGTTCCGGCCCGCCCCCTTGATGCCGCGCTCTATCTGGTGGCAACCCCGATCGGGAATCTCGGCGATATCACGCTGCGCGCGCTGGAAACATTGGCCGGCGCCGATGTGCTTGCCTGTGAGGACACGCGGGTCACCCGTGTTCTGCTTGATCGATACGGCATCACCAATCGGCCCTACGCCTACCACGAGCACAATGCCGACGAGGCCGGTCCGCGGCTGCTGGCAGCGCTCGCCGAAGGGCGTTCGGTGGCACTCGTCTCTGATGCCGGCACGCCACTGGTCTCTGACCCCGGCTACCGCCTGGGGCAGCTTGCGATCGAGGCCGGACATCGCGTCGTGCCGATTCCCGGCGCCTCGGCGCCGCTTGCAGCCCTCGTCGGGTCCGGCCTGCCGAACGATGCTTTCCTCTTTGCCGGTTTCCTGCCGACCAAGGACAAGGCCAAACGCGATCGCCTCAGGGAACTCGCCGCCGTGCCGGCAACGATCCTGTTCTTCGAATCGCCGCACCGGATCGCTGCGACGGTTGCGGCGGCGGCCGACGTTTTGGGGGAAGGCAGGCGGGCGTCCGTCTGCCGCGAATTGACCAAGACCTTCGAGGAATTTCGCCGCGGCACGCTCGGCGAGCTTGCTGCTCATTATGAACAGGCGGGGCCGGTCAAGGGCGAGATCGTGCTCGTCATCGGCCCTCCCGATGCCGCGCCCGAACCGGAAGCGGCCGACGTCGACGCGCTGCTGCAAAGCCTGGTCGCCGACATGCCGACCGGCAAGGCGGCAACCGAAGCCGCCCGCCAGACGGGCCTGCCGCGCAAGGAACTCTATGACCGGCTGCTGCAGTTGAAGGAACGCAATGGCGACTGAGGCGGGTGATCGGCGGAAGCTGAAGGCACTCAGGCGGGGATACCTAGCCGAGTATCGCGCCGCACTCTGTCTCTTGCTCAAGGGCTACCGCATCGTCGCGATGCGCCATCGCACCAAGCTTGGCGAAATTGACATCATTGCCCGGCGCGGCGATCTCATCGCCTGCGTCGAGGTCAAGGCCCGTCGCTCGGCCGAAGACGGCGTCTTCGCCGTGACGGCGACAGCGCAGAGGCGTATCCGTGCCGCGAGCGATCTTTGGCTGGCGAAACAGCCTGATTTCAACAGGCTTTCCGTGCGCTACGACATCGTCACCGTGACCCCCTGGGGCTGGCCGCGGCACCTGCCGGATGCGTTCTGAATCGGCGCATAATGAAGGGAAATGATTGCGTTGTTCCGCGGGTGCCCCTCATTGGAACATATTCTCGAATTTGTAATCGTTCCGACATAAAAGCGTTACGGGCCTGTCATTGAAGGTCACTAGTCCACTGCCATCCGCAACCCGGTGGAGAGGATTAGTCATGTTCAAGAAGTTTACGCTCGCAGCCCTTACCCTTGCATTTTCCGCGACCTCGTCGCTTGCCGCGACCAACATTACCTGGTGGCACGGCATGGCCGGCCGCAACGGCGAAGTCATCAATGAAGTTTCCAAGAAGTTCAATGAAGCCCAGAGCGCCTGCGCGCTGACCCCGGTTTCCAAGGGCACCTACGAGGAAGCGCTCGCTTCCGGTATCGCCGCTTTCCGCTCGGGTGAACAGCCGAACATCCTGCAGGTCTTCGACGCCGGTGCCGCCACGATCATCAACGCCAAGGGCGCGGTCATCCCGGCCGAAGACCTGATCATCAAGGCTGGTCACAACTTCGACCGCAACGCCTTCATCGATGGCGTGCGCTACTTCTACGCCGACAGCGAAGGCAAGTTCGTCGGCATGCCGTTCAATTCCTCCGCGCCGATCATGTACATCAACGACGAGGCCCTGAAGAAGGCCGGCGTCGAAGCGCCGAAGACCTGGGAAGAGTTCGAGGCCGTCGCCCCGAAGCTGAAGGAAGCCGGTTACATCCCGCTCGTCCAGTCGCAGCTCACCTGGCAGTTCACGGAGAACTTCTTCTCCCGCAACAACATCCAGTTCGCCACCAACAACAACGGCTACGACGCCGTCGTCGACACTGAGCTGAAGGTCACCGACCCGAACCTCGTCATGATGTTCGACAAGCTGAAGGCCTGGAAGGATGAAGGCTACTTCGCCTTCTACGGCGCCGGCTGGAACGACAACCAGAAGGTCTTCGAAGAAGGCAAGGCTGCGTTCTGGATCGGTTCGTCGGGTTCGTTCGGCGGCCTGCAGAAGACGGCGCAGATGCCGTTCTCGGCAACCTTCCTGCCCTATTGGGGCTCGATCAAGGGCGCCGGCACCAACTCCTTCATCGGCGGCGCGGCACTCTTTGCCATGTCCGGCAAGACGGATGAAGAAAACAAGTGCGTTGCCGACTTCTTCCAGTTCCTGACCTCGCCTGAGATCCAGTACTTCTACCACAAGGCCACCGGCTATGTGGCCATCACCAAGGCAGCCTACGAGCTTGCCCAGAAGGATGGCTACTACAAGGAGAAGCCGGTTGCCGAAGTCGGCATCAAGCAGCTGA
The DNA here is from genome assembly GCF_014851885.1 of Ensifer sp. ENS02. Lineage (NCBI taxonomy): Bacteria > Pseudomonadati > Pseudomonadota > Alphaproteobacteria > Hyphomicrobiales > Rhizobiaceae > Ensifer > Ensifer sp. ENS02. The sequence goes on from NZ_JACVAO010000003.1 coordinate 256,409, forward strand.
TGCTGCCGGCCGGCGACTGGTCGAAGGGCTACCGCCTCGGCTTCTACCCGCAGATCCGCGAAATCATGGAACGCGAATACGGCCGCATCTTCTCGGGCGAAACGACCGTCAAGGACGCGTTCGACACCATCGAGAAGGAAGGCAACGAGCTGCTCGCCCGTTTCGCCAAGACGGCCGGCTGATCTCGATGTCGACCGCGACAGATCTCCTCCCCGCAGCGCGGGGAGGGACCGGAACAAAGACCGGGGGGCGTCGCTTCGGCGCCTTCCGGCTTTTCGGTGGCCAGTCGAATAGCGGAGGCGAAAGCGCTGCAAAGCGCGTGCAGTTCTCCTCGCCCTTCCTGCCATACCTCTTCCTCGCGCCGCAGCTCGCGATCATCTTCATCTTCTTCTACTGGCCGTCGGTTCAGGCGATCCAGTCGTCGTTCTATCTTGAAGACCCCTTCGGTTTCGGCTCGACCTTCGTCGGGATGACCAATTATACCGACGTGCTGAAATCAGGCGAATATCTCGGCATTGCCCGTTTCACCGCCGTTTTCACGGCGTTGGTCACCTTCTTTGCGCTGTCGATCGGGCTGCTGCTCGCCGTCAAGGCCGATGGCGTCATCCGCGGCAACGCCGCCTATAAGACGCTGCTGATCTGGGTCTATGCCATTGCCCCGCCGGTCGCAGGCCTCATCGGCATGATGTTCTTCGACCAGCATATCGGCCCGATCGTCGAGCTTGCGCGCTGGTTCGGCTGGGACATCAAGGTTGGTCTGAACTACTTCGACACCGCCTTTTCCATGGTGGTCGTCTCGGTCTGGAAACAGATCCCCTACAATTTCATCTTCTTCCTCTCAGGGCTCCAGGGTATTCCGGTCTCGGTGCGGGAAGCAGCGGCGATCGACTGCCGCTCCGGGTTCCGCCGTTTCTGGACGGTGATCCTGCCGCTGCTCGCGCCGACCGCCTTCTTCCTTCTGATCATTAACGTCACCTATGCGCTGTTCGACACCTTCGGCGTCATCGACGTGATGGTGAAGGACAAGGCTGCCAACAACCCGATCACCCTTGTCTACAAGGTCTACATGGACGGTTTCCGCGGCAACGATCTCGGCGGGTCCTCGGCCCAGTCAGTGATCCTGATGCTGATCGTCTTCGTGCTCACCATCTTCCAGTTCCGCTTCATCGAGCGGCGCGTGCATTACAACTGAGGTGGGGCCGATGTATCGCACCAAGATTTTCGACCACATCATCCTGCTCTTTGGCGTCTTCATCATGGTGGCGCCCGTCGTCGTCGCCTTCATGACCTCGACGCACGAGGCGGCCGACATTCACCGCAACGGTCTCAGCCTCAGCTGGGGCGGCCATTTCGTCGAGACCTACCAGACGGTACTGACGCGCGAGGGCGGCTTCACCGGCAAGATCACCGGCTTCAACATGATGCTGAACTCGATGATCCTCGGCCTGGGTTTCGCCGTCGGCAAGATCGTGCTGTCGATGCTGGCGGCCTATGCGCTCGTCTATTTCCGCTTTCCGCTCGCGACCTTCTTCTTCTGGGTGATCTTCACCACCCTGCTTCTGCCACTCGAAGTGCGCATCCTTCCTTCCTATGAAGTGATGAACACGCTGAAGCTGACCAACACCTATACCGGCCTGATCGTGCCGCTTCTCGCCTCGGCGACGGGCACCTTCTACTTCCGGCAGTTCTTCAAGTCGGTGCCGGACGAGTTGCTGGAGGCCGCGCGCATCGACGGCGCCGGACCCTTCAAGTTCTTCATCGACGTGCTGGTGCCGCTCTCGCGCACGATGATGGCGGCGATCTTCATCATCATGTTCGTCTACGGCTGGAACCAGTATCTCTGGCCCACACTGATGACCACCGACGAAGGCTTCTTCACCCTGGTGCGCGGCATCAAGCAGATCCTGCTCGTCTGGGTCGGCTCGAACATCCCCGACTATAACGAGGCCTTTGCGCTGGCGATTCTCGCCATGCTGCCGCCGGTCATGATCGTCGTGATCTTCCAGCGCTGGTTCATCAAGGGCCTGACGGAAAGCGACAAGTAAACGGGGTCGTGGCGGGACAAAAGTCCCGCCCGCTCCTGAAACGACATCAATCTTACGGAGGCAGCCATGGCGGCCATTACCATCGCCGAGGTCTCGAAGATCTATCACGGCAATGTCGAGGCGGTGAAATCCGTCTCGATCGATATCGAGGACGGCGAATTCATCGTGCTGGTCGGCCCGTCCGGCTGCGGCAAGTCCACGCTTCTGCGCATGGTCGCGGGGCTGGAGACGATTTCGAAGGGCACGGTGACGATCGGCTCACGCGTCATCAACGAGGTCGATCCGGCCGAGCGCGACATCGCCATGGTCTTCCAGAACTACGCGCTCTATCCGCACATGACCGTCTACGAAAACCTCGCTTACGGCCTGAAGAACCGCAAGACGCCGAAGGCCGAGATCGACGCCCGCGTCGCCGAAGCCGCTCGCATGCTGGAGATCGAGCCCTATCTTACCCGCAAGCCCCGTGCGCTCTCGGGCGGCCAGCGCCAGCGCGTCGCCATGGGCCGCGCCATCGTGCGCAAGCCGGCGGCCTTCCTCTTCGACGAGCCGCTCTCCAATCTCGACGCCAAGCTGCGCGTCTCCATGCGCGGCGAGATCAAACGCCTGCAGAAGCGCCTCGGCACGACCTCGCTCTACGTCACCCACGACCAGCTCGAGGCGATGACCCTTGCCGACCGTCTGGTGGTGCTGAATGGCGGTCGCATCGAACAGATCGGCCGTCCGCTCGACGTCTATCACCGCCCGGCCTCAACCTTCGTCGCCAGCTTCATCGGCTCGCCGGCGATGAACCTGATCAAGGGTGTGATCGAAGGCGGCAACCTGCAGATCGGTCTCTACAGGATCGCGCTTGGCGACCGTGCGCCGGTCGAAGGCCCGGTCACGGTTGGGCTTCGTGCCGAAGATCTCAAGCTCGCCGGCGTCGGCGAGGACGCCATGCTGTTCCAGGTCGACTATGTCGAGGAACTGGGCGCGCAGCGGCTCGTGCACGGCACCATCGAGAGCCAGGCGCTCACCATCGCGCTGTCTCCGGAGACGCCACTTTCGGGTGATCTTGCAGTGACGATCGCCGTCGACCGTCTGCACTTCTTCTCGACCGAGACCGGCAAGCGGCTGGAGCGCGGCACGTCGTTTGCCAATGAAGCGCCGGTTGCAGCGCCACGCCTGGAGACCGCATCGTGATCTCCAAGACCGTCGAGCAGCTTGCCGTTCCTTCGCTTGAAACCCGCGCCAGCTTTGCCGAGATCGTGCGCACCATTGCCGCCCATGACGCAGCCATGGCCGCACGGCCGGAGATGAACAGCGTCGAGGTCGGCGGCACACCGGCCTCCGATACGCCGCTCGCCTTCCCGTTCACCGTTGCTGCCTGGAACCTGGAGCGCTGCCTGTTTCCGGCCGAAAGCGCCGCCCATCTCGCCGCGACAAACGCGCCGGTCGTCCTCCTTTCAGAGATGGACAACGGCATGGCCCGCACCGGCCAGCGTCACCCGACCGCCGAAGTCGCCGAAACACTCGGCATGCACTATGCGTATGGCATCGAGTTCATCGAGATGGGGCTCGGCTCCGATACGGAGCGCGAATTCTGCGAGGACGAATTCAACGCCAAGGGGTTCCATGGCAATGCGGTGATGGCTGCGGTGCCGTTCTCCCGGCCCTTCATGTTGCGCCTATGGGGCGAACGCCTCTGGTTCACCGATGGCGAGCAGCCGCGCCTTGGCGAGCGCTGTGCGATCGGCGCCGTCATCGAGACGGAAGCCGGACCCTTCGTCGCCGTCTCCACCCATCTCGAGAGTGCGACGACTGCCGTCTACCGAGAGCGCCAGGTCAAGGAATTGATCGATGCGCTCGACGAGACTTTCCCCGGCCTGCCGGTGATGATCGGTGGCGATCTCAACACCGGCAACCATGCCGGCGGCGATTTCGAGGCCGAAGGGCTGTTTGCCATGAGCGCCATCAGAGGCTTTACCCGCCATGGCGGGCCGCTCGACGTGATGACCACGCGGCCGAGCCTGATCACCCGCTGGCCAGAGCGGGCGATGAAGCTCGACTGGTTCCTGTCGCGCGGGCTGAAGATCGGCGAGACCACGATCATTCCTTCGCTTGACGAAACCGGCCGACCGCTTTCGGATCACGATCTCATCACCTGCGTGATCGAAGGCTTCGAATAGGCTCGCCTCTCCTTGCCTAAGGCCCGCCCGCATTCTACATGTCGAGGGCTTTGCCAGTGCGGCAGAGGGCAGCGGTTTTCCCGTCCTCATTCGCTCCGGCGGTTTTGAAATCGATCACGGCTATCCGTGATCCATGAGGGAATGGGTAGATGGCGAAAATCGTCAATGTCGGGGTCCAGATGGACCATGTGTCGGGCATCAACATTGCGGGCGACTCCACCTTCGCCATGAGCCTCGAGGCACAGTCGCGCGGCTATCGCCTCTTCCACTATACGCCGGAAAAGCTGTCGCTGCGCGACGGCAAGGTCTATGCGAGCGTGCAGCCGATGACGCTGCGCGATGTCAAGGGCGACCACTTCACGCTTGGCGAAGCCGAGCGCGTGGATCTTTCGACCATGGACGTCATCCTGCTGCGCCAGGACCCGCCCTTCGACATGGCCTACATTACCTCGACGCACCTTTTGGAACGCCTGCATCCGAAGACGCTCGTCGTCAATGATCCCGCCTGGGTGCGCAATTCGCCGGAGAAGATCTTCGTCACCGAATTCGCCGACCTGATGCCGAAGACACTGATCACCCGCGACCCCGCTGAGATCGCCAGCTTCCGCCAGGAAATGGGCGACATCATCCTGAAGCCGCTCTACGGCAACGGCGGCGCCGGCGTGTTCCACTCGACCCGCGACGACCGCAACATGTCCTCTCTGCTCGAAATGTTCGGCCAGATGTTCCGCGAGCCCTTCATCGCCCAGGAATACCTGCCGGCGGTGCGCAAGGGCGACAAGCGCATCCTGCTCGTCGACGGCGAGCCGGTCGGCGCCATCAACCGCGTTCCGGCAGACCACGACGCCCGCTCCAACATGCATGCTGGTGGCCGGCCTGAGCCGACCGAACTGACGGCGCGTGAGAAGGAAATCTGCACCCGCATCGCGCCTGCGTTGAAGGAGCGCGGCTTCCTCTTCGTCGGCATCGACGTTATCGGCGACTACATGACCGAGATCAACGTGACGTCGCCGACCGGCATCCGCGAAGTGAAGAAGTTCGGCGGCGCCGATGTCGCGAGCCTGCTGTGGGATGCGATCGAGCGCAAGCGCGCCTGATCAAGATCTCGGCCTAGGATCTATCTCGGGTCGATGGCGCATGCCGCGGGCCTACGCCCGCGGCCGTTTGCCGAAACGTCCCGGGTACAGGCCCGCGCCTCCTCAAATGTTCCGTTATTGTTCTTGTTTTTGTGCGCGATCCGTGCAAGTCTTCTGCCTGCAACCCTGGGCGGTTGTGGCGCCCGATAACTGGGCTGCCTGGGCGAGGGGGGCAAGCATGGTCGCGCGCGTCAGCACGGTCGCATTTCAGGGTATCGAGGGTCTGCCTGTCGATGTGCAGGTGATGGTCGCGCCGGGCAAGGTCGGCATGCAGATCGTCGGCCTGCCGGACAAGGCCGTCGCCGAAAGCCGCGAGCGGGTGCAGGCCGCCCTTCATGCTTCAGGTCTGGCGCTGCCGGCCAAGCGCGTGACCGTCAATCTTGCGCCCGCTGACCTTCCCAAGGAAGGCAGCCACTTCGACCTGGCGATCGCACTCGGCCTGATGGCAGCCCTCGGCGCCATTCCCGGCGATGCTTTGGCGCCTTATGTGGTGATCGGTGAGCTCAATCTCGATGGCACCATTGCTGCCGTTGCCGGCGCGCTCCCCGCCGCGATCGGCGCCAATGCGCTCGGCAAGGGGCTGATCTGCCCGGCCGAAAGCGGACCCGAGGCGGCCTGGGCCGGGGCCGAGATCGACATTCTGGCGCCCCGCAGCCTGATCGCAATCGCCAACCATTTCCGCGGTACGCAGGTGCTTTCGCGACCCGAGGCCGCGATCCGCTCAGGCGCATCTAACCTGCCCGCTCTCGCCGATATCAAGGGTCAGGAAAGCGCCAAGCGGGCGCTCGAAGTGGCGGCCGCCGGCAACCACAATCTGCTGATGGTCGGCCCGCCCGGCTCGGGCAAGTCGATGCTCGCTGCCCGCCTGCCGTCGATCCTGCCGCCGCTCAACCCGGCCGAGCTCCTCGAAGTGTCGATGATCCATTCGATCGCCGGGCAGCTTCCAGGCGGCAAGCTCTCGGACCGGCGGCCGTTCCGCACGCCGCATCATTCCGCGACGATGGCCGCCATGGTTGGTGGCGGCTTGCGTGCCAAGCCCGGCGAGGCGTCGCTTGCGCACAACGGCGTACTGTTTCTCGACGAGTTTCCGGAATTCTCGCCGCAGGTGCTCGACGCGCTGCGCCAGCCGCTTGAAACCGCCGAATGCATCATCGCCCGCGCCAACCACCGCGTCAGCTATCCCGCCGCGATCCAGCTTGTCGCGGCCATGAACCCCTGTCGCTGCGGCATGGCCGGCGAACCCGGCCGCAGCTGCGCCCGTGGACCGCGCTGCATGTCCGACTATCAGGCGCGCATTTCTGGTCCGCTGATGGACCGCATCGATATCCGCATCGACGTGCCGGCCGTCAGCGCCGCCGATCTCCTGAAGCCGGCCGCAGCCGAAAGCAGTGAGGTCGTTGCCCGTCGCGTCGCCCGTGCCCGGGCGCTGCAGATCGATCGTTTCGCCGCCCTCGGACATCCAGAGCTGACAAGCAATGCCCGCGCGTCAACCTCGATGATCGAGAAGATCGCAGCACCCGATGCGGCCGGCCTGCAGCTTCTCCGGGACGCCGCCGAAAAGATGAAATTCTCCGCCCGCGGCTATCACCGGGTGCTGAAGGTGGCGCGCACGCTTGCGGACCTCGATGGTGCGTCGACGGTCGGCCGAATCCATCTCGCCGAGGCGATTTCCTATCGGATCGCCGGGGAACGCTTGCCCGTCGCCGCATAGCGGCGTGCCTGGAAAAAAAAGGGCGCCTCGTGGGCGCCCTTTCCGATCAGAAGTTATCCCAGCCTGATCAGCCGCCCAGGCCATCGAACAGCACCGTCGAGAGGTAGCGTTCGGCAAAGGACGGGATGATGACGACGATGGTCTTGCCGGCATTTTCCTCGCGCTGGCCGACCTCGATTGCCGCGGTTAGAGCGGCACCGGCGGAGATGCCGACCGGGACGCCTTCGAGCTTGGCGACAAGGCGGGCGGCCTCGATCGCTTCCGCGCTGTTGACCGTGACGATCTCGTCATAGACCGTGGTGTCGAGGATCGCCGGCGCAAAGCCTGCGCCGATGCCCTGGATCTTGTGCGGCCCGGGATTGCCACCGGACAGAACCGGAGATTCCTCCGGCTCGACGGCGATTACCTTGATCGAAGGCTTGCGCGCCTTCAGCACCTGGCCGGCGCCGGTAATCGTGCCGCCGGTGCCGATGCCGGAGACGAAAATGTCGACAGCGCCGTCCGTGTCGTTCCAGATTTCTTCGGCCGTCGTCTTGCGGTGAATTTCCGGGTTGGCCGGGTTTTCGAACTGCTGTGGGATGATGGCGTCCGGCAGTGTCTCGACCAGTTCCTGCGCCTTGGCGATCGCGCCCTTCATGCCCTTGGCGCCCTCGGTCAGCACCAGCTCGGCGCCGAGCAGCGCCAGCATCTTGCGCCGCTCGACCGACATGGTCTCCGGCATCGTCAGGATCAGCTTGTAGCCCTTGGCGGCCGCGACGAAGGCGAGCGCGATGCCGGTATTGCCGGAGGTCGGCTCCACCAGCGTCGTGCGGCCGGGCGTAATCTTGCCCTGCGCTTCCAGGCTCTCGATCATCGCCACACCGATACGGTCCTTGACCGAGGCGATCGGGTTGAAGAATTCGAGCTTGGCGAGCAGGTTCGCCTTGACGCCCTTTTCCTTGGCAAGCTTGTCCAGCCGCACGATGGGCGTGTCGCCGATCGTTTCCGTGATCGAGGAGTAGACGCGGCCGCGGCCGGGCTTGCGTGTGTCGGACATGGGTTTCTCCCTTGGGCGTAAATTGTCGAGCTATGAGAATAGGAACAATGATCGCGCAATTCCAGAACGACAAACACCGCGCGGCGATCCGCCGAAGGAAAAACCACTGGCGAAGTCGTTGTTCGGGAAAAGTTTTTTCAGCTGGCGCGAACCGCGATATAGGCCGCCGTGCCGGCAAGCACGCTGGCCGCAACCCGGTTCAGCGCTTTCAGGGCCTTCGGTTGCTTGAGCAGCAGACGCGCTCGCGATGCGAGCAGCATATAGGGTACGAGAACGCTCAAGAGCACCAGAAAGGTGGCGGTCAGGAGCAGGCCGTAGTCGCCGGGTCCGATCGCCCGAATGTCGATCAGCGTCGGCACGAGCGCCACGTAAAACAGCATCGTCTTCGGATTGCCGAGCGTGATCAGCAGGCCGGACAGAAAGGACATGGCCGCACTCGTCGACGGCTTCGCCTTGATGTCCTCCGGCAGCAGCCCTGCGCTCCACAGCTTCCACGCGATGTAGCCGAGGTAGAGGACGCCGGCAAACTTCACCACCAGGAAGGCTGTGGTGAAGGTCTGGGCAATCAGCGCCAGCCCGAGGATGACCGCGGTTAGATAGATCATGTCGCCGAGCGCGATGCCGAGGCCCATGAAGAAGGTCTCGCGGAAACCGGAGCCGAGCGCGCGCGCAACCAGCGCCGTCACGCCGGGGCCTGGAATGGCCGCGGCGATGAAGAGCGCGCCGCTATAGGCGATGAGGGCCGCGAGCGTCATGGAACGTCCTTCCGAAGATGATGCCGATTTCTACCTCAAGCGACTGAAAAAGGAAATCACCGAACAGCGACCGGCGGGCGTCCGCTGAAGAAATTGACCGGGTGACAAGTCTGGCGTTGTCCGCTGGTGCGAAATGCGTAGAGCTTGGCGAAAACGAGCGAAAGGCGCCTCTCCATGCCCGAGTTGAAGGATATGATCGGCTTTGCCCTCCTGGCCCTTGGCATGGTGCTGACGCCAGGCCCGAACATGATCTACCTGATCTCGCGCTCGATCAGCCAGGGGCCGGGCGCAGGCTTGATTTCGCTCGGCGGCGTGGCGCTCGGCTTCGTCGTCTATATGGTCTCGGCGGCACTCGGTATCACAGCGCTGCTTCTGGCCGTGCCGCTCGCCTATGATGCGCTTCGCATCGCCGGTGCAGCCTACCTTCTCTATCTCGCCTGGCAGGCGGTCAGGCCCGGTGGACGCTCGCCCTTTCAGGTCAAGAACCTGCCGAAGGATGGGCCGAAGAAGCTGTTCGTCATGGGCTTCCTGACCAGCCTGCTCAATCCCAAGGTAGCGGTGCTCTATCTCTCGTTGCTGCCGCAGTTCATTCGGCCGGAGCTCGGCAACGTGCTCGGCCAGTCGCTGGTCTTCGGCTCGATCCAGATCGCGACCAGCGTCACCGTCAACGCCATGATCGCGCTCGCCGCCAGCGGCATCGCCGCTTTTCTTGCCGGGCGGCCGTTGTTCATGGTGGTGCAGCGCTGGGCGATGGGGACGGCGCTCTTCGGCTTCGCGCTGAGCATGGCCTCGGAAGCGCGGCGCTAACGCGCGCTTGCCGATGCCGCCCTCGACTCCGGAGCTGGCTTACTCGAAAACCGGCCGCATGAAGCTGCGCTCGTAGCTGAGGATGCAACGCGTCTTCTCGGCATAGGCGAAGGCGTCCTGGCATTCCGGATCCGCGGCCATTTCCCGGCGGTAGTTTTCATAGTCGGCAAGGGTCGGAAAGCTGAAGAGAGCCAGGGCGATGTTGTTCGCCCCTTCATGCGGCAGGAAGTAGCCGTGATGCGTGCCGCCCAGCCGATTGACGAGCGGGATCCAGAGCTTGGCGTAATGTTCGAACTCGGCCGCCTTGTAGGGGTCGATAGTATATTTCAGGTAGCAGGTGATCATGCAGTTCTCCCTTCGCGTTCCCGCTTCTTGATAGAAGAGGGAAGGCGAAGTTTCCAGCCGAGAGTCATGCCGGCGGCGGCAACGAGGATCGCGACGGAGCCGGCGATCTGGATCGGCTGCAACTGGTGCCCGAAGGCGAGGCGGTCCACCACAATGGCGGCAATCGGATAGATGAAGGAAAGCGCCCCGGTCATGTGCGTCGGCAGCCGCTGGATCGCGCCGTAGAGCATCACATACATCAGCCCGGTGTGGATGACGCCGAGGGTCAGGACGATCGACCATTGCGTTGCACCTGACGGGGCGGGTGCGGCAAGCGCCATCGGTGCCAGCATCACGGTGCCGGTGATCACCTGGATCAGCGCAATCAGATGCGGCGGCGTGCCCTTGAGCAGCTTGGTCGCAATCGCCGCGATCGCGTAGAAGAAGGCAGCGCCGATCGAAAGGGCCACGCCGATCAGATAATCTTCAGGCGCGAAGCCTTGGCCAGGCTTGGCCGAAATGATCGCGAGCATGCCGGCAAACGACACCAGGAGCCAGAAGATCTTGGTGACGGTGATCTTTTCGCCGAGGAACACGGCGCCGAGGCCCAAGAGCATGAAGGGCTGGGTGTTGTAGACCATCGTCGCGATCGAGATCGATGCGTGGGAATAGGCGGCGAAAAGCAGCAGCCAGTTGACCACGATCGCGATGCCGCCGATGACCGAACGCAGCAGCATCCGTCGGCTGAAGTGGCGACGGTCGAGAAGTCCGAGCGCCCAGGCAATGGCAACGAGCGTTATGGCCCCGAAGACGCAGCGCCAGAACACCACGCTCGTCACCGGCTGCCCCGACATCAGCACGAACCAGCCGATGGTGCCGGATATCAGCATCGCTGCCGTCATCTCGATGCTGCCGCGTTTGAGCTCGGTATTCATGATTTCTGCTCCTATTGGTGATCGCAGAATAGCCGGTGCTCATGGCCTTTCCCATAGATTAACGAAGGCAATTGTGCTAGGTTGCCTAATTATCGAAGTTCTGTTTGTTGTTGTGACTTATGGTGTCGTGATGCTGGACGAGATTGACCGACGAATCCTCGACATACTGGCCGCCAATGCCCGGGTGTCGCTGAAGGAGCTCGCGCAGGAGGCTGGGCTCTCCTCGCCGAGCGCTGCGGATAGGCTCCGCAAGCTGGAAGAGCGCGGTGTCCTCGACGGTTTCACCATCGCCCTCAACCCCGCCAAAGTCGGCTACCCGCTGCAGGCGGTCATCCGCGTGCGGCCGATGCCGGGCATGCTGCACATCGTCGAGAGGCTGATCCAGGAAACGCCGGAATTCGTCGAATGCGACAAGGTTACAGGCGACGACTGCTTCATCGCCAAGCTCTACGTGCGTGACATGGCGCAGCTCGACACGATCCTCGACCGGATCGCCGAGAAGGCGCAGACCAACACCTCGATTGTCAAGTCGACACCGGTCAAGCGCCGCCTGCCGCCTTTGATTTAAAGCAATCCCAGGAAGAGTGCGAAGCGGTTTTCCGTCCGGAATTGCGCATGCGAGAGCAATCCCAGGAAAAGTGCATAGCGGTTTTCCGTCCGAGATTGCGTAAGTGGGAGCAATTCCAGGAACAGTGGGATGCGGTTTTCCGTTCGGGATTACGGCCTAAAAGCCAATTCCGGGAAAAGTGCGAAGCGGTAGCCGTCGCTCGATCAGACGCCGGTCGAGCCGAAGCCGCCGGCGCCGCGTGCCGTCTCGCTTGCGCCGTCGGCCTCGCGAACCGTGACCTGCGTGACCGGTGCGATCACCATCTGGGCGATGCGCATGCCGCGCTCGATGATGAACTCCTCGTCGCCGAGATTGACGAGCAGCACCTTCACTTCACCGCGATAGTCGCTGTCGATCGTACCGGGCGTGTTGAGGCAGGTGATGCCGTGCTTGAAGGCGAGGCCGGAGCGCGGGCGGATCTGCGCCTCGTAGCCGGCGGGCACTTCGAAAATGAAGCCGGTCGGAACGAGGGCGCGCTTGCCGGGGGTGAGCATCAGCGGGCGATCGGCGGGGACGCCCGCGCGCAAATCCATGCCGGCGGCGCCTGCGGTCTCGTAGGCCGGAAGCTCCAGGCCTTCGCCGTGCGGCAGACGAACGAGGTTGAGGGTCGGGCGGGATAGGGAAGTGTGCGTGCTCATGCCCGCATAAGCCGGGCCACGGGCGCCTCGGTCAATTGCATAATCGGGGCCGAGCCTGTAAAGGACGCGGCAACTCACAGGATTTTACGACATGGCTGAAACTCTCGCCGAGGCGGTCTCCCGCCGCCGCACATTTGCGATTATCGCCCACCCGGACGCCGGTAAGACCACGCTCACGGAAAAGTTGCTGCTGTTCGGCGGTGCCATCCAGCTCGCCGGTGAGGTCAAGGCCAAGAAGGACCGCATCCAGACCCGTTCGGACTGGATGAAGATCGAGCGCGAGCGCGGCATCTCGGTCGTCACCTCGGTGATGACCTTCGAGTATGGCGGCAACGTCTTCAACATTCTTGATACGCCCGGTCACGAAGACTTCGCCGATGACACCTATCGCACGCTGACGGCGGTGGATGCGGCCGTCATGGTCATCGACGCCGCCAAGGGTATCGAACCGCGCACGCTAAAGCTCTTCGAAGTCTGCCGCATGCGCGACATCCCGATCATCACCTTCGTCAACAAGATGGACCGCGAGAGCCGCGATCCCTTCGAGATCCTGGATGAGGTCGAGGAGAAGCTGGCGCTCGACTGCGCGCCGGTGACCTGGCCGATCGGCCGCTCGAAGACTTTCTGCGGGTCCTACAACCTCGCCGACAACACCGTGCGCGGTTCGGACACGCAGGAAATCCCGACCAAGGTCAACGGCCCGGAAATGGCCTCCCATCGCCTGCCGGAAAACGAGCGCGACGCCTTTACCGAAGAGCTGATGCTGGCGATCGAGGCCTGCAAGCCCTTCGACAAGAAGGCCTTCCTCGAAGGCCACCTGACCCCGGTCTTTTTCGGCTCGGCGCTGCGCAACTTCGGTGTGCGCGATCTCATCAATGCGCTTGGCGACATCGCCCCGCCGCCGCGCGACCAGGTCGCGGATATCCGCACGGTGCATGCGACCGACGACAAGATGACGGCCTTCGTCTTCAAGATCCAGGCCAACATGGACCCGAACCATCGCGACCGCATCGCCTTTGCCCGCGTCTGCTCCGGCAAGCTCGAGCGCGGCATGAAGGCACGCCTGTCGCGCACCGGCAAGCAGCTTGGCCTCAGCGCCCCGCAGTTCTTCTTCGCCTCGCAGCGCCAGCTCGCCGACACGGCTTACGCCGGCGACGTCGTCGGCATCCCGAACCACGGCACGCTCCGTATCGGCGACACGCTGACGGAGGGTGAGCCGCTGGTGTTCCAGGGCGTGCCGAACTTCTCGCCGGAAATCCTGCGCCGCGTGCGGCTCGAGGATGCGATGAAGGCGAAGAAGCTGAAAGAGGCGCTGCAGCAGATGGCGGAAGAAGGCGTCGTGCAGCTCTTCTCGCCGGAAGACGGCTCGCCGGCGATCGTCGGCGTCGTCGGCGCGCTGCAGCTCGACGTGTTGAAGGAGCGCCTCAGCGCCGAATACGGCCTGCCGGTCTCCTTCGAAATGTCGCGCTTTTCCGTTTGCCGCTGGATTTCGTCCGATCAGCCGGCCGAACTCGACAAGTTCGTCACCGCGCGCCGCGGCGACATCGCCCGCGATCTCGACGGCGACCCGGTGTTCCTGGCGCAGGACAGCTTCTCGCTGCGCTACGAAGCCGAGCGCTATCCGGCGATCAAGATGGTCGCGATCAAGGAATATCACGTCGCCAAGGCGGCCTGATTGTCCTGTGTCCGGCCGGTGCCTAGGCATCGGCCGGTCTCGCGGCGCCCAAGCGCCGTTTTCCGAACGAAATCCCTAAACCGAAAAATCGAAACGCGGCGACGAACGATCGAGCATGGCCATGCTCGGGCGAGCGCCCCAGGTCTGTTCGATTGCCTGCGAAAGTGCCGTGAGCAGGCGTTCGGTGTCCTCGCATGCCGTCTTGTGCAGCGCTTCCGCCACGATCAGCGCATGCGTCGTCTGCGGCCGGATGGCCGAAAGACCGCTCTGCCGGTTGGTCCAGCGCCGGGCATGCGCCCGCCCCTCGGCATCGGCGAAGATCACTTCGCCTGGTTCGGGGCTCTCCGTTTCTCCTGAGAACGTCAGATAGCGTTCGCTGCCGGCCGCCCGGCGGACGTGCAGAAAACCGCTGACGTGGGAGAGGTCGAAGACGGCGATCGGAATGGCGAAGGCGAGCGAAGCGGCGTTGCAAAGATCGATCAGCGGATGGATCGAGGGCAGGTCGCCTTCCTTGCGGAAGCGGCGGAGCAAGGCTTCGGCTGCCGAGCGGTATTGTGTCGGCTTCAATCCCATCTTGGCAAAGGTCCGGCGCCACGCCTGGATCTCGGGCAGGTCGCTTTCCGAACCCGCGCCGAGACGATCATTTGCGCTCGCCTGGAACTGGCGAACATGGTCCTCGACCGAGACGCCGCCATTTATGCCATCGATGAAAAGCGCGCCGGCGCTCAGCTCCGGGAAATCGCGCCAGATGTCGTCTGCGTGCTGGAAGTGCATGGAAGTCCTCGAATTGGATGCGTTCATTCTGGTTCAAACCTCCGCGACCGGAAAGGCGCGTGCCGTCCTTCGGCCGGCGAGGATCTGGGGTAGGGTCAGGCCGAGGACGGCGGCGAGCACGCAGCCGATCCCAAGCAATTGAGGGGCGCCGACCGGCTCGTCGAGCAGGAGAAAGGCGAAGGCGACGGCTGAAACGGGCGCCAGCGCCGTGAAGACGGAGGCCTCGGTGCCGCTTACTTTGGCCGATCCCGCATACCAGAGCAGGAAGCCGGCAACGGTCGGGATGAGGGCGTAGTAGAGAACCGCAACGATTGCGCCCCTGTCGATCTCGGCCGTCGCATGCGTCTCGAAGAGCGCAGGGATGATGGCGACCGCGAAGCCGAGGCCGGCCATCAGCGTCGAAAGAGCCAGCGGCGAGATCTCCGTCTTGACGCGCTTGTTGAGAAGGATGAACAGGCCTTCGCATATGACGGCGCCAAAGATGAGGGCGATGCCGAGCGGCGGATGGGTGCCGCCTTCGCCGGGCTTGAAGACGATGGTCAGCACGCCGGCTGCGGCAAGTGCGATCGCCGCAAGCACTTTGCGGTCCGGGCGCTCGCCGAGAAGAAGGATGGCGATGGCGGCGGAAACCACCGGCAGCGTACCGATCACCACGCCGGCATCGGTTGCCGAGGTCAGGCTGAGGCCGGCGATCAAAAGCGTCGTATAGCCGACGCTGCCAGCGCCGGCCTGGGCGATGAGGAGAAGCCAGTCGCGGCCTTTAAGTTTCGGCCATGACGTCCTGGTGAGCCACATCAACAGCAGGAAGAGCGGGAAGGCGACGGCGAAGCGCAGCGCGGTGGCCGTGAACGGTGGCAGGCCCGTCGCGATGATCTTGCTGGCGATCACCGTACTACCGACGAGGATCATCGCCAGCGACAGATAGAGATAGCCTTGAAATTTTCCCGACATGTCCGTTCTCCGTTGCTGCGCCGCGCTTGTCGCTGCGCAGCCGGTGCAGCAATGCTCCGGGGGAGGGCTCGGGTCTTGAACGGAATTGCGGGCGTTACTTTTTGGCCTCGGCATAGATGCCCGGCGAGAGGCCATATTTGCTGACGAAGACGCGGGTCATGTGGCTCTGGTCGGCGAAGCCGGCCGCGAACGCGGCCTCCGCCAGCGGCATGCCCCCGCCGATCAGGCGGCGGGCGAGATCGATGCGGCGCTGGACGATATAGGCATGCGGCGTCAGGCCGACCGCACTTGCGAAATTGCGCACCAGTTGAAAGCGGCTGAGCCCGGCTTCGGCGGCGAGATCGGCAAGCGTGATCGCGGCCGTCGGATCGTCGTCGATCATCGTCTTGGCCGCCGCGACTGTTGCCGGCCGTTCACGCTGGTGTCGCCTGCCGGTGGCAAGAACGCCTGCAAGCAGCGGCAGGAGCTGCTCCTCGTGCCGGATGGCGTCGCCCATGGCCGTCGGATCGGTGATGGCCGCAAACAGTGCCCGAAAGTGATCTGCGACCTCCCGGTCGTGGAACGCGGGTGCAGTGAACTCGCCGGAATGCGCGCGGCCCTGGCTGATATCCTCGGCGGCAGTCGCGATGACCGAGGGATCGAAGTAGAGCATGCGCCAGGCGCGGCCGGCATCACCGATCGGCGTTCCGTCATGCACCTCGCCGGGGTTGACGGTGATCATGTCGCCGGCGCCGGCTTCGACCATGCCGCGGCCGCTGAGCGACTTCTGCGCGCCCTCATAGATGAGACCGATGCCGAACTGATCGTGCGTGTGGCGGGCGAAGGACTGGCGCGTTTCGGCCTCGACAGCGTCTATGCCCGCGGCGGCACTGCGCAGCATCCTGATCTTGCCCTTTGCCATCCCGCGCGCCTGCTCCGTTCTCCAGCTTTGTCTTGTACACCGCGGCGCCGCATCCGGCCATCGCAATGACGCCTCATGACGCCTCCTGCTCCGGCTGACATCGGTGGGTCGTAGAAACTTTCATCTTTCCGGCGTTGCAATCACCGGCCGCATCCTTACGTTGCGGTGCCAGGCGGCTGAGACAATAGGAGATGGTCGAAATGCTGGATCTTCGTGTTCACTTTCTCGAAGCGGACGGGTCTCTGGCGCCGTGGCACGAACGAATACGGGAGGCCGTGCGGGAAACCGCCGAGCGTGTCGGCGCGGCGGTTTCTGCCTCGGACAGCGCCGCCCCCATCGATGTCCTCGTCGAGTATCGTGCGGGCGAGACGATCCCCGAACTCGGTGTTGCGGGCGCCTGCTACCGCAGGGCGCTGGTCTTCTTCACGGTCGATCCCGGCAACGAGAATTTCGAGGCGAGCCTTAGTGCGGGAGAAGTGCGCAAATTGCTGACGCACGAACTGCATCATTCCTTTCGCCACGCGACCTGCGGCTATGGTTCCAAGCTCGGCGAAGCGCTGGTCAGCGAGGGGTTGGCCGATGCTTTCGATGCCGAGATCAACGGCGGCGACGGCCATGTGTGGAATCATGCGCTCAACGCCGCGGATTGGGAAAGCTTGTTGGAGCGCGCCGAACGAGAGCTTTGGACCGAGACCTATGATCACGCAGGCTGGTTCTTTGGCACCGATCGGTCTCTGCCGCGCTGGGCCGGCTACACGATCGGCTATCATCTGGTGAAGACTTATCTTGCTGTCAATCCGGAGGCGCGCCCATCGCAGATGACGGCGACGCCGGCATCGGTCGTGATCGGCGAAGCATGGGCGCCGCTCAAGGATCGTCTGCTCGTCGCCGCATGATGGTTCAGGCCGAGATGGCTAAGTGTGAGGCGCCTCGTCGCGATCGCGGCCCGGCAGCTTCCTGACGTCGCCGATCCAGGGCAACGCCGAGGAACACCAGATCTGCGACCGCGGTCTGAGCTGCCGGCGCTGGTTGATCGTTCCCACCCGGATGCCAACCTCCAGCGCGTCCTCGTCGGTGCCGGTCGTATAGATCGGCGAGCCGCAGTTCGGGCAGAAGAACTGCAGCCGCTGCCGCCCGTTTGCGCCGATCTTCACATAGAGCTTCGGTTCGCCGCCGGTCAGCCGAAAGTTCTCCCGTTCCGTGCCGGCGGTGACGCGGTAGGCCGATCCCGTCAGTTGCTGGCAATCGGTGCAATGGCAGATCCCGACATCGGCCGGGTCGATCTCCGCCTCGTAGGTGACGAAGCCGCAGTGGCATTGCCCGTCGATATGCATGGAGCCCTCCCTGAAAGCGGGAAAGCTAGGGCGGTCCGGGCGAAAGGCTATGCCGCTCTCATCCGCCCGAAGCCTCATTGGGCGATCGGGCTCAAGGATCGCAGCGTCTCGCCCCGCCGTTCGGCATGGACGGAGAGCGGTGGAGCGCCACCGTTTGGTTCGCCGCCGCTTACACGCCGGTAAACAGCCACTCGTGTTCGCGGGCGTTGTGGAACTTCCAGATGCGCTTCGGTCCGGCCATGACGTTGAGATAATAGACGTCGTAGCCGTGCACGGCAGCGACCGGATGATAGCCCCTCGGCACCAGCGTCACGTCGCTGTCCTCGACTGCCATGGTCTCGTCGAGCGAGCGATCGTCGGTATAGACGCGTTGCATCGCAAAGCCCTGGGGCGGGTTCAGCCGGTGGTAATAGGTCTCTTCCAGATAACTCTCGGCCGGCAGGTCGTCCTGGTCGTGCTTGTGCGGGGGGTAGGAGGAAGTATGGCCACCGGGCGTGATCACCTCGACGACGAGCAGCGACTGCGCCGAGCCGTCATCTTCCGGCATGATGTTGGTGACGTAGCGGGTGTTGGTACCCTTGCCGCGGGTCATCTGCGGATGGGTGCCCGGTGCGATCACCTTCGCCTTGAAGCCGTCGCCGCCCGGGGCCGAGCAGATGGCAAGGTCGAGGTCGGAGGTGGCCGTTGCTTGCCAGCGGCTGCCCTTCGGCACGTAGACGGCATAGGGCTGGCCCTCGAAGGGGGTCATGCGCTCGCCGAGCTCGCCGAGGCTTTCGCCGTCGACGGCGACCTTCGCCTTGCCGGACACGAGCACCAGGCAGATTTCCTTGTCGCCGGTCTCGCCCTCGGTCGTCTCGCCCGCTTTCAGCCGTTCCAGCGCGAAGCCGACATAGGTCCAGCCGGCGCTCTCCGGCGTCACGTTTTGCATGAGGCCCGATTTGGCCTTCGGTTTGACGAGCAGCTTGGACATGTCGATCTCCCTGATACTTTTTCTGGAGCCGCGCCGAATGTTTGGCCTGCCCCTCACCCTAGCCCTCTCCCCGCTTACGGGGAGAGGGGATTTTCGGAGTTTGCGTCGTGCTCCCCACCTCTACGTCGCGAGGGACCAGAGGGCGCGGCCTATCCCTTCACCCCGCCGGCGGGGAGAAGGTGGCGGCAGCCGGATGAGGGCCTCCCTCACCGCGCGGATGAGGGGCACGCCCCGTGAAGTCCGGCGACCGAAAGTGACGGCTTACTTGTCGAGCCCGGCTTCCTTGGCGAAGGCCTTCAGCGATTTCAACCCAAGTGACTGGTATTCGAAAGGGTTGCGCACGGCCGAATCCTGTTCCGCCTCGATCACCAGCCAGCCGGAATAATCGTGCTCGGCGGCGATCTTCAGTACGGGCAGGAAGTCGACGCCGCCTTCGCTGTCGCCGGGAACCGTGAAGACGCCACGGCGCACGCCTTCGAGGAAGGAGAGGCCTTCGCCCTCGACGACCTTGCGGACAGCGGGACGCACGTTCTTGCAATGGATGTGGCGCACGCGGTGCATGTATTTCTTCGCGACCTCGGCCGGATCGGAACCGCCGAACCAGGCGTGGCCGGTGTCGAGCAGCAACTTGGTCGCCGGGCCGGTGTTCTGCATCAGGAGATCGATTTCCTCACCGGTCTGGACGATCGTGCCCATGTGGTGATGGTAGACGAGGTCGATGCCCTGGTCGGCGCAATATTGCGCGATCGCTTCGAGGTCGGCGCCGAACTTCTTCCACTGGTCGGCCGGCAGCACCGGCTTGTCGTTGGCGACCGACTTTCCGTCGTCGCCATGGATGGCGTTCGAGGTTTCGCAGACGATTGCCACCTTGCAGCCATTGTGCTTCAGGAGGTCGAGATGCGGCTGGATCGCCTTCTTCTCGGCCTCGACGTCATGGGTGAGCAGGTTGGTCGAGTGCCAGCCGGAGACGAAGACGAGATCGTAGGAGCCGAGCTTCTGCTTCAGTGCTTCCGGATCGGACGGCATCTTGTGGCCCTTCTCGATGCCGTCGAAGCCGATCTTCTGGCAATCGGACAGGCAGTCCTCGAGCGTCAAATGCGCGCCGATCGAATGATCGTCGTCGTTGCTCCAGGCGATCGGGTTAGTTCCGTAGCGGATCATGTCTTTCACTTTCTGATGCCATCCGCGGAAGGCGGATGTTTTGTGAGCATAAACGGGAAAAGCGCCCGCGCGAAAACGCGGGCGCCGAAAGGGCAATCTTAGCCGAAGCGCTGTGCGGCGAGCGCCTTCTCATAACCCTCGCGCGCCGCGTTGACCTGGGCGCGGCCCGAGACCTCGGGCACTGCGACATCCCACCAGTGGCCGCCGGCCTCGGTCGTGATCAGCGGATCGGTGTCGATGACGATCACGGTCGTGCGCGTCTCGCTCGCGGTCTCCTTGAGCGCTGCTTCGAGCTCGGAGATCGAGCCGACCTTGCGGGTGACGGCGCCCATCGCGCCGGCATGCGCCGCGAAGTCGATCTGCGGCAGTTCGACGTGATGGGTGTCCTTCAAGAGATTGTTGAAGTTGGCGCCACCGGTACCCATCTGCAGCCGGTTGATGCAGCCGTAGCCGGCATTGTCGAGCAGCACGATCGTGAACTTGGCGCCAAGCATGATCGAAGAGGCGATCTCCGAATTCAGCATCATGTAGCTGCCGTCACCGACCATGACGATCACGTCGCTCTCGGGCTTGGCGAGCTTGACGCCGAGACCGCCGGCAACTTCGTAACCCATGGTCGAGAAGCCGTATTCCATGTGGTAGCCGCCGGGCTCTTCCGCCTGCCAGAGCTTGTGCAACTCACCGGGTAGACCGCCGGCGGCGCAGACGAGCGTCGTGTTCTTGCCGCCGCGGGCGCGCTGCACGGCGCCGATCACCTGCGCGTCGGAGGGGAGGGCGGCATTGGTCGTGGCCGTCGCCTTGTCGGCCGCCGCCAGCCATTCCGCCTTGCCGGCCTTGGCCTTCGCGGTCCAGCTCGGATCGGCCTTGTGGCCGCCAAGACCGCCGGAGATGCGGTTGAGACCGGCGCGGGCGTCTGCGATCAGCGGCAGGCCGTTGTGTTTGCCGGCGTCGAAAGGCTGAACGTTGAGGCCGATGATCTTCAGGCCCTCGTTCTTGAAGAGCGCCCAGGAGCCGGTTGTGAAGTCCTGCAGGCGCGAGCCGACGGCGAGAACCACGTCGGCATCCTCGGCAAGCGCGTTGGAGGCGGTGGTGCCGGTCACACCGACCGAGCCCATGTTGAGCGAATGCGAATGCGGCAGCGCCGACTTGCCGGCCTGCGTCTCGACCACGGGGATGCCGTGGCGTTCGGCGAAATCGCCGAGCTCCTTGCTCGCTTCGGAATAGAGCACGCCGCCGCCGGCGATGATGATCGGCTTCTTTGCTTCCTTCAGCGCCGCGATCGCCGTCGCCAGTTCGTCGAGATCCGGCTCGACGCGGCGCGGCACCCAGACCTTCTCGTCGAAGAAGTTTTCCGGATAGTCATAGGCTTCCGCCTGGACATCCTGGCAGAGCGACAGCGTTACCGGGCCGCAATCGGCCGGATCCGTCAGCACCTGCATGGCGCGGCGCAGCGCCGGGATGATCTGTTCGGGCCGGCTGATGCGGTCGAAGTAGCGCGAGACCGGGCGGAAGCAGTCGTTCGCCGAGATCGTGCCGTCGCCGAAGCTTTCCACCTGCTGCAGCACCGGATCGGGGCGGCGGTTGGCGAACACATCGCCGGGCAGGAAGAGGACCGGCAGGCGGTTGACATGGGCGAGTGCTGCCGAGGTCACCATGTTGAGCGCGCCGGGGCCGATCGAGGTGGTGCAGGCCATGAAGCGGCGGCGGAAGCTCGCCTTGGCAAAGGCGATCGCCGCATTCGCCATGCCCTGTTCGTTCTGGGCGCGGTAGGTCGGCAGCGTGTCCTTGATCGCGTGCAGCGCTTCGCCGACGCCGGCGACGTTGCCATGGCCGAAGATGGCGAAGACGCCGCCGAAGATAGGCACCTTCTTGCCTTCGATGACGGTCATCTGGCGGGTCAGGAACCGCGCCACGGCCTGGGCCATGGTCAGGCGCACGGTCTTCTGGCTCATAATCTGTTTCCTCCTCGTGGCGGAATCGTCCCGTTCCGCCCTGTCCGGCATTATCGACTGATATCTGTCGATCCTATGCCGCCTTTGTTTCACCCAGTTGCAGCCAGAGATCGACCAGGGCCTTGAATTTTCCGGCCATGTCGGCGATCGCCTGGTCGTCGCTCATCGTGCCGCCGAGCCAGGCCCGGCCGGCATCGGCGAAAATCGTTCGGCCGACGGCAAAGCCCCGGACCGTCTTCGAAGTGCGGGCGGCTGCAAAGCCGTCCTTCAGCTGCTCATAGGGCGCTTCGAGGCCCAAGAGCACCACGCCGCGGCAGAGCGGATCGCGTGCCTCGATGACGGCATCGATCGCTGCCCAGGCGCCGCGGCTCGCCTGCGGCTCGAGCTTCCACCAGTCCGGCTTGAGCCCGGCGTCGTAGAGTTCGGTCAGTGCCCGCGGAATGGTCTGGTCGTCGAGCTTGCCGTGCTTGCCGGCAATGATCTCGATCAGGATCTCACGGCCAACCTTGCGCGCCGCTTCGAAGGCGGAGCGGAGCTTTGCCACCTGCTGGGCTTTCAACTCCACCGGATCGTCCGGGTGGTAGAAGGAGAGCACCTTGATGCAGTGGTCGACCGGCCAGTCGATCAGGCGACTGCCGAGATCCTGGCTGAATTCGAATTGCAGCGGCCGCGAGCCCGGAAGCTCGATCGGTTTGCCGATCCAGAAATCGCGATGGGCGCCGGCGGCGTAAAGCGCGTCGCGGCCGTACTTGTCGTCGATCAGCATGCCGAAGCCGGAGCGGCCGGCCGCGACCTGTGCGGCGGCCTTTACCGCCAGCACCTTGAAGGCGGGAATGCGGTCCAGCAATGCCTGGTCGCCGGCGGCCATGTCTTCGAGCTGGCTGCGATGGTCGATCGCCAGCGCCATCAGAAGCGGGATATCGCGGCGACGTGTGGTTGCCCAGTGAACGTGGTTGATCGCCTCGTCCTTGCGCAGGGCCCGTTCGTTGCTGCCCTTTTCCAGGAAGAACTGCAGTTCCGTCCAGGTCGGGATTTCAGGCGCACAGAGCAGGCGCGAGACGGCGAAGGCGCCGCAGGCATTGGCCCAGGTAGCAGACGTCGCGTGCGGCTCGTTTTTGAGCCAGCCGCGCAGGAAGCCGGACATGAAGGCGTCGCCGGCGCCGAGCACGTTATAGACCTCGATCGGAAAGCCCTTGCCGACGATGCCGTCTTCGAGGTCGTCGGTGATCGGACCGTCATAGACGATGCAGCCCATCGGTCCGCGCTTGAGCACAATCGTCGCCTTGGAGAGCGAGCGGATCGTCTTCAGCGCCTGGAGCAGGTCACTATCGCCCGAGGCGATCAGCACTTCCTCTTCCGTGCCGACGATCAGGTCGCAATCGGCAAGTACCGTTTTCAGATGCGCCGAAACGCGATCCGACGCGATATAGCGGCTCTCGCCGGCGTCATGGCCGGCAAGGCCCCAGAGGTTCGGGCGGTAGTCGATGTCGAAGACGACCTTCGCGCCGTTTTCCTTGGCGATGCGGATCGCCTTACGCTGGGCGGCGTCGGTGTTCGGCTTGGAGAAATGCGTTCCCGAGACGAGCACGGCGCGGGCGGAACTGATGAACTCCTCGGAAACGTCATCTTCGCAAAGCGCGTTGTCGGCGCAGTTGTCGCGATAGAAGAGCAGCGGGAAGGTCTTGTCGTTTTCGACGGCGAGGATCGCGAGCGCCGTCAGCCGCTCCGGATCGGTGACGATGCCGCGGGTCTCGACGCCTTCGCGAGTGAGCTGCTCGCGGATGAAGCGGCCCATCTGTTCGTCGCCGACGCGGGTGAGAAGCGCTGACTTCAGGCCCAGGCGGGCGGTGCCGACAGAGATGTTGCAGGGGCAGCCGCCCACTGACTTCGCAAAGCTCGAAACATCTTCAAGCCGCGTGCCGATCTGCTGGCCATAGAGATCGACCGAGGCCCGGCCGATGGTGATCAGGTCGAGCGGCTTTGCTCCCTGTGCCGAAACGTTCTGGCTCACTGCTTCCTCCCCGCGGACACCTTGGCGGGCCCGACCATTTCCGTACTGTGGGTGATGGCTGTATGAAACATAAATTCCGACGTTTCGTCAATATGGAATTTTCATTCTATCTGTTCCGTTTTGCCTAGCCGCCCTCGGCGAGGCGCTGGCGCTTCTCGGCGATGGCGACCGTCAGCGCCATGGCAAACGCCATGCTGGCGGAAAGAGAACGGAAGCCGGCATGGTCGGCCTCGACCAGTTCGAACCAGACCTTCGAGGATTCTGCCAAGGGCGAGAAGGCCGAGTCCGTCAGCGACACGACGGGGACCTTGCGTTCGGCGAGAAGCCGCGCCTGGGCCGCACTTTCGGAGGCGTAGGGCGAGAAGCTGACGGCAAAGGCGGCATCGTTTTTCGTCGCCATCGCCAGCATGTCCTCGTCGATGCCGGCGGCGGTGCCGACGAGCTGGTATTTCACCTTCAGCTTGCCGAAGGCATAGGCCATGTAGCTGGAAATCGGATAGGAGCGGCGCTTGGCGATCAGGTAGACGGTGTCGGCCTTGGCGAGGATATCGACGGCGCGTTCGAAGGCTTCAGGATCCACCGAGGAGGCGATGTTGTCGAGCGAGCGGTGGGCGGCAGCGACGAAGCCGTTGAAGATCGAACCGCTTTCGAGCTTGCTGTGGTCGTTGGCGCTGAGCGCCTTCAGCCGGTCCTCATAGCCGGGCGTGCGCTCACGCAGCCGGGCGCGAAAGATCTGCTGCAGGCTGGAAAAGCCCTCGAAGCCGAAATGCTGGGCGAAGCGCACCAGCGTCGACGGCTGCACTTCGGCGGAAGTCGCGATGCTCGCTGCCGTGCCGAAGGCGATTTCATCGGGATTGTCGAGCGAATAGGCGGCAACCTGGCGCAGCCGTTTCGGCAGCTCCGCCTTGCGTTCCAGAATGGCGGCCTTCAGCGCCTCGAAATCCTGCGGCACCTCTGTCGTCGTTTCCGGCATGGCCATGTCTCGCTCGTCTCCCTCGATGTCAGTCTGGCTTTCGGCCTCACCCTAATCGATTAGTCGGGAACGGGATAGAACAGGCATTCTATTTTTCTCGGAGCATGTCCAGGAAAAGTGCGAAGCGGATTTCCGTCCGGAATGCGCACCAAAACAGAGAGCATGTCCAGGAAAAGTGCGCAGCGGTTTAGCGTCCCGACGTGCGTGCAAAAATAGATGGTTTTCCTACGACACGCCGGCCGTCGAAGCCGCCTAGATCCGCACCCATTCGTTTGTCTTGGCCGATCGATAGGTCGCCGAAAGCACCTTCTGCACCTCGTAGCCTTCGCGGAAATCGGTCGAGGGAGACTTGCCGCCGGCGATGGCGTCGAGGAACTCCTTCACCTCGATGGCCTTCAGGTCGTTGAAGCCGATCTGGTGGCCCGGCGCCACGCAGAACGCGCCATAGGGCGGATGTTCCGGTCCGGCCCAGATGGTGCGGAAGCCGCGGGTGCGGATATCATCGCCCGTCTTGTAGAGGCGGATTTCGTTCAGCCGCTCCTGGGTGAAGACGATGCTGCCCTTCGAACCGTAGATCTCGAAATCGTGCTGCATCTTGCGACCGGTCGCGATCCAGCTTGCTTCGAAGCTGCCGGTGGCGCCGTTTTCGAAGCGCACGAAGGCGCGGGCGATGTCGTCGACCTCGACGGCGCGGGTTTCGCTGGAGCCCGCGGAAACCGGGCGTTCCGGGATCTGGATGATGGTTTCGGCAAGCACCTGTTTGATCGGGCCGACGAGGTGGCGCATGGAGGCGATAATGTGGCTGCCGATGTCGGCAAGCGCACCGCCGCCGCTGGCCGGGTTCAGGCGCCAGCCCCACGGAACCTGCGCGTCGGCCATGAAGTCTTCCGCATGGATGCCGCGCATCGAGCGGATCTCGCCGATCTCGCCGCTTTCGATGATGTCCTTGGCAAGGAAGATCAGTGGGTTCTTCAGATAGTTGAAGCCGACCTGGGTCACGACGCCCGCCTTCTCGGCCGCCTCAACCATCTCGCGGCATTCCGCAACGGTCGGCGCCAGCGGCTTTTCACAATAGACGTGCTTGCCATGGGCGATCGCCGCAAGCGCCATCTCCTTGTGCAAAAGGTTCGGCGTGGTGATGTCGATGATGTCGATATCCGGATCGGTCAAGAGCTCGCGCCAGTCGGCGGTCGCCTTGCGGAAGCCCAGTTGACCGCGGGCGCGTTCGGCACTCTCGACGGTCACGTCGGCGACCGAAACCAGATCGAGCTCGAAGGGCAGGTCGAAGACCCGCGCGGCAATGGTGAAGCCGAGCGCATGGGCCTTGCCCATGAAGCCCGTGCCGATCAGGCCGATGCCGAGTTTGCGCTTTCTGCCCATGCTGAATTCCTCCCTGGCGGCGCTGTCGTGTTGGTCTGAAATGAAATGAATTTTGCAAGTTTTGTCAATATGGAATGTTTGTTCGAAATACTACGGCGATACCGACGTTGTGCCGTTTGAAACAGCCAAAACTGTGCGTTCCGGTTAGCTTCACCTTGACGAAGGGGGAATGTGTTAACGCATTTTTACCATGTTCCGTTGGAACATCGCGTTTCGTCATGGTTAACGAATCGCTCCGCAGTGAACGGAGCGGAGCTGGAGTGAAATCAGCATGTGCCGCTGGGCAGCCTATCGCGGGGAGCCGCTGTATCTCGAGGAACTGGTGACCTCTCCGGCGCACTCGCTGATCGAACAGTCCCATTGCGCGACACGGGCCAAGACCGCCACCAACGGCGACGGCTTCGGCATCGCCTGGTACGGCGACCATCCCGAGCCGGGGCGCTACCGCGATATCCTGCCGGCCTGGTCCGACTGCAACTTGAAGAGCATCGCACGGCAGATCCGCTCGCCGCTCTTCCTCGCCCATGTGCGCGCCGCGACCGGCGGCGGAACCAGGCGCGACAACTGTCATCCCTTCGTCTTCGGCCGCTGGTCCTTCATGCACAACGGCCAGATCGGCGACTTCGAGCATCTGCGCCGTCCGATGGAGAGCATGCTCGACAATGACCTCTATTCGGCGCGCACCGGCACGACGGATTCGGAGCTCCTGTTTCTTCTCGCCATGCAGTTCGGGCTCGACCGCGATCCGCTCGGCGCCATCGCCGAGGCGCTCGCCTTTATCGAACAGCTTGCCGAGCATCTGGAGCGGCAGGTGCTGGTGCGCTTCACCGCAGCTTTCTCCGACGGCCAGGATCTCTACGCCGTGCGCTACGCCTCCGACTGGAAGGCGCCGACGCTCTATGCCGCACCGATGGGCCCCAGCGGTGGCTATTGCCTCGTCTCCGAGCCGCTCAACGACGACGACAGTGCCTGGGTCGAAATCCCCGACGGCACCGCGGTCATCGTCGGCGAAAACGGAGTCGATGTTCGGCTGTTTTCGACCAAGGGCACGCCGGTCAGATCTCGCCAGATGGCCTGAGCCGGCGGCGCTTTCGGTTTCGACGAGGACGACGCGCCCCTCATCCGGCTGCCGCCACCTCCTCCCCGCAGGTGGGGAGGAGGGACGCGTGGCGCTCGCTCGTCCACGACTGGCTCTTCGAGAAAGCGACCGATTATCATCGTTCTCGAGGTTAGACGGGAGAAGCTAAGCCCGCAGCCAACGGGACGCGATATCGCGTGTGCCGCGTCCCCTCGCCTCGCTTGCGGGGAGAGGGTTCGGGTGAGGGGCATTTGCCATGAGATCGATTGTTTAGCGCGCCAGCTGCTCGGCAATCATCGCCGCCAGCTTCTCCGCCACCGCGTCCTTGTCCATCTCTGGCCAGTCGTCATTGCCGGCATGTGAGATCAGCTTCACCTTATTGCGGTCGCCGCCCATGATGCCGGTTGCCGGCGAGACGTCGTTGGCGAGGATGAAGTCGGCGCCCTTTCGCTCGAGCTTGGCGCGGCCGTTGTCGGCGACGTTTTCGGTCTCGGCGGCAAAGCCGATGACGAGCTTTGGCCGCTTCGCATGGTGGCCGACCGTCTTCAGGATATCGGGGTTTTCAGCAAGCTGCAGCGGCGGCGGCGCCTCGCCCGGCTTCTTCTTGATCTTGTTGCCGGCGGCCGTCGCCACCCGCCAGTCGGCAACGGCGGCGACCATGACGGCGACATCGGCGGGAAGGGCGGCAAGCACCGCATCGCGCATCTCTTCGGCCCGCTCCACATGCACGACTTTCACACCAACCGGATCCGGGATCGTCACCGGGCCGGAGACCAGCGTGACGTCGGCGCCGAGCTTTGCTAGCGCCGCGGCGATCGCATGGCCCTGCTTGCCGGAGGAGCGATTGGCAATGTAGCGCACCGGGTCGATCGGCTCATGCGTCGGCCCTGAGGTGACGACGACGCTGCGCCCGGCAAGCGGTTTTGGCGCGCCTAAGAGCAGGTCTTCAACGGCCGCGACGATCGCCAGCGGCTCACTCATGCGGCCTTCGCCGGCCTCGCCGCTTTCGGCCATTTCGCCCGCTTCCGGGCCGATGAAGCGGAGGCCGTCCCTGGCAAGCGTCGCCCGGTTGCGGCGCGTCGCCGGATGCGCCCACATTTTCGGGTTCATCGCCGGCGCAACCAGGACAGGGCGGTCCGTTGCCAACAGAATGGTCGAGGCGAGATCGTCCGCATGGCCGTTCGCCATCTTCGCCATCAGGTCGGCGGTCGCGGGTGCCACGACGATCAGATCGCATTCGCGCGCCAGCCGAATATGGCCGACGTCCTGCTCGTCCTCGCGCGAGAACAGGTCGAGATAGACATGCGAGGCCGAAAGCGCGCCGACGGCAAGCGGCGTCACGAACTGCTGTGCGCCCGCCGTCATGACCGGCCGCACGCTTGCGCCGCGCTCCCTGAGGCGCCGGATGAGATCGAGGCTCTTATAGGCCGCGATGCCGCCGGAGATGATGAGGAGAATACGCTTGCCCGACAGTGTCATTTGCACCCGGCCCTTCGGCCGTCCTCTCGCCCGGCATGGGCTGCCGAGCCTACGCGATATCAGAATAGTCCAGGCGACCGGCCTCACCGACGCCTTTGATGTCGAACCTACTTGAGCGATCTGCCGGGCGCAACGTGTCCGGAGGGGCCGGCAGGTCAAGGGGGCGGAACAAAAGCCGCGCCGCTTGCGTCAACCGGGGCAGGGGCTGTTGCCGAAGCCTGATAATGCGGTTAATCCGCTCTCAATCCGCGGGGGCTAAGCTTCTTCCATGCGAATAAATGCGATCACAAACTGGGCCTATGGCGTGACCGTCCTTCTGACGGGGCTTTCCGGTGCCGCCTTCATCCTGTCGACCGACAGCGCGATCAAGGAACGCCAGGCGGTTGAGCAACATCTGGTGCTTGACACGCTCGGCGAAGAGCTTGCGCTCGGGGCTGAAACGCGAAGTGACGAGGCACGTCTTTATGTGATGCGCGGCGACGAGCGCCATCTCGAAGCCTTCCACCGCGCCGAGGAAGAAGAACGCCGGCGCGAGGAGGCGACCAAGACCGCGACCAATCTTGGCGCAACGCCGGCGGAGATCGCCGCCTTGCAGGATATCGTTCGCGAGGCGGAAGCGCTCGACAAGGTCGAGGTTACCGCCATCGAGGCCTACCAGAAGGGTGACCGCGCCGGCGCGCAGGAAAAGCTCTTTGGGCCCGAGCACGAGCGTCTGCAGACCGCCCTTCTTGAGACGGTGGCGCGGTTCAGGGACCTGACCAACGTCCGCACCGGCGCGGCCCTCAACGAGGCGCAGGAGCGCAGCGATTGGTATGCGGCCGCCGCCAAGACGATGCTCGGCATCACCGCCGCCCTGTTCCTGAGCGTGCTCTATTTCATCCTCAAGCGTCGCGTAGCCATGCCGCTCACCCGCATGAGCGGCATCGTCACAAGACTTGCCGAGCAGGATTACGCCGTGGAAGTCCCGCTCGATCGCCGCAGCGACGAGATCGGCGAGATGAACAAGGCGATCCATATCTTCCGCGAAAACGGCCTGGAGCGGGACCGTCTGGACGCGGAGCGGCGGCTGGACCAGCAGACCAAGGATCTCATCCTGCAGATGATGCACCGGCTGCAGGCCTGCCAGAGCCAGGACGAACTGGCCGAGGTCGTCGCCCGTTTCGCGCCGCAGGTCTTTCCCAACCTCGCCGGCCATCTCTATGTGCTGAACGACAGCCGGACGCTCCTGTCGCGCGTCGGTACCTGGCTCGATCCGCAGCATTCAGCGCCGACGTTTCCGTCCAGCGCCTGCTGGGGGCTCCGCCGCGGCCGGCCGCATGTCAGCAACCGTGGCCACAGCGACATCGCCTGCCAGCACCTCGACGATGAAGGCGTGATCGGCCTCTGCGTGCCGCTGACGGCCCAAGGCGACACGATCGGGCTCCTCTACTTCGAGGAACGGTTTGAGGAGGAATTCGCGGTCGAGGCGTCGCGCCTCTATCTCGAACTGATCGCCGAAAACATCGGGCTTGCCGTCGCCAATCTTCAGCTGCGCGAGAAGCTTACCAATCTCGCCGTCCGCGATGCGTTGACGGGCCTGCTCAACCGGCGCTGCCTCGACGAGGCGCTGAACCGGCAGCCGCGCGGGCAGGCCGGCAAGCCGCTCAGCTGCCTCATGATCGACATCGACCACTTCAAGCGCTTCAACGATGAGTTCGGCCACGATGCCGGCGACGTCGTCATGCAGTATGTCGCGCAGATCATCGTCGACACGGTCGGCGATGCCGGCAGTGCCTACCGTTTCGGCGGCGAGGAGTTCACCGTGCTCATGCCCGACGCCGGCGAAGCCGCGGGCTTCGAGCTTGCCGAGCGGCTGCGGACGCGGATCGGCACGACGCCGCTGTCGCATCGCGGCCGGATTCTGGGCACGGTTTCGGTCTCGGTCGGCGTTGCCTCGGCGCCGGACGATGGGCCTGTAGCCACGCTCCTGACCCGGGCCGATGCCGCTCTTCTCGACTCCAAGAACCACGGCCGAAACCGGAGCGTGCGGGCCTCCGGGCTCGTCTTCGGCGACGACGAGGTGCAGCGCAGCCTCGCCTGATCCCCTGGCCCCCGCAGGTCTGTATCGAAGGGCCTGCCTTGAAACGGGCGCATTCGATGCTATCTATGACCGCGATAGAAATCTGAACAGGATACACGCATCGATGGATTTCACCCTGACCGCCAAGCCGAACCGTCTTGCCATCAGGGAAAACCGTATCCATGCCTGCTTCGATTTCACTCTCCCAAATTTCGTGGTCCACGCCTGAGGGCCGAAGCCTCCTTTCCGATCTCGACCTGAGCTTTGGCCCTGTTCGCACCGGCCTTGTCGGTCGCAACGGCGTGGGAAAATCCACCCTGCTGCGACTGGTCGAGGGATCGCTGGCGCCGCAGGCCGGCAAGGTCAGCGTCGTCGGTAGCCTCGGCGTGCTCAGCCAGACCGTTCAGGTCGCGGCCGACGAGACCGTCGCCAATCTCTTCGGCGTCACCGACGCGCTTGCGGTTCTGCAGAAAGCAGAAGAGGGGGGCGCCACCATGGACGAGCTGGCTTCCGCCGACTGGACGTTGGAGGCCCGCATGGAGGAAGCGCTGGCGCGCGTCGGTCTGGACGCTTCGGCGGAAACGCGCCTTGCCGCCTTGTCCGGCGGGCAGATGACCCGCGTGAAGCTTGCCGCGCTCGTCTTCAAGGAGCCGGACTTCATCCTGCTCGACGAACCCACCAACAATCTCGACCGCGAGGGGCGGGCGGCCGTCGCTGCGCTGATGGCGGGCTGGCGCGGCGGCGCCATCGTCGTCAGCCATGATCGCGAACTCCTGGAAGAGATGGACGCAATCGTCGAACTGACAACGCTCGGCGCCACCACCTACGGCGGCAATTGGAGCCACTATCGTGAACGCAAGGCGATCGAGCTGGCGTCTGCTCGCCACGATCTCGCCGATGCCGAGCGGCGTCTGGCTGAGGTCGAGCGCAAGACCCAGGAGACGGCCGAACGCAAGGCGCGCAAGGATGCCGCCGGCCGCCGCAAGCGCGCGAAGGGCGACGAACCGTTGCTCTTGCTCGACGCCAGGAAGGAGCGGAGCGAAAAGACCGGCGGCGACAATGCCCGCCTTGCGGACCGGCGACGGGACCAGGCGGTCGGCGATCTCGTCGAAGCGCGCGAGCGCATCGAAATCCTGCAGCCGCTGACTGTTCGCCTGCCGCCGACCGGACTGCCTGCCGGTCGCAGTGTCCTGCAGGTCGATAACGTCGGCGTCGGCTATGAACGGGGGAAGCCGGTCGTCGACCGGCTGTCGCTCTCGATCGTCGGGCCGGAGCGCGTTGCGCTTACCGGCCGCAACGGTTCGGGCAAGACGACCCTGCTGTCGCTGCTGACGGGTGATCTACAGCCATGGTCCGGCAGCGTGCGCCTGCTGGTCGATCACGCGATGCTCGACCAAAAGGTAAGCCTGCTCGATCCCGCGCTCTCTATCCGCGACAATTTTCGGGGTCTCAATCCTGATGCCAGCGAGAACGATTGCCGGGCAGCGCTCGCCCGCTTCATGTTCCGGGCCGATGCTGCCCTGCAGGTCGTCTCGAGCCTCAGCGGCGGCCAGATGCTGCGGGCCGGTCTGGCCTGCGTGCTCGGTGGTCGCAATCCGCCGCAGCTCCTGATCCTCGACGAGCCGACCAACCATCTGGATATCGATTCCATCGAGGCGGTCGAGGCGGGGCTCAGGGCCTATGACGGCGCGCTGCTCGTCGTCAGCCACGACTGGGCCTTCCTGGAGGCGATCGGCATCACCAGGCGGATCGAACTTTCCTGACGGGACTATTCCGCCCAGCGCGCGTCGCCGGTAAAGGCGATCGTCAGCCAGCGGTCATGGCCGGGATCACCGATCTCCTCGCCGATCTCGGCGCGGATCCGGTCGAGTTCGGCGAGCGTGCCGACCTTGGTTTCGGGCGTTCCGATCAGATAGACCTCGATCGTCTTGGAGCGCCCGACCTTGGCGACATAGGTGCGGTAATCGGCAAAGCCGTGGCGTGTGACGGCGTTCGCCGCTGCCTGCCGCACGCGCTCGTCAAGCTCGGCGGGTGCGACGAGGAAGATCTCCTTCAGCGCCTGGAAGACCGTGCGGATCGGCAGCGGGATCAGGCAGAGCGTCAGCACGATCAGGATCGCCGGGTCGACATAGGGCGTGACGTATTCGTAGGCCGTTCCTTTCAAGGCGGCGGCGATCGCAAAGGCGACGAGCAGGGCGGAGGTAATCGCGCCGGACATCGCCCAGGCGCGCACGTCGAGCGCCAGGAACTCCGAGCCGATCGGCCGGTTCGCCCGGCGTACATAGAAGAACATGAAGGCGCAGATCACCACGACGACGGCGGCATAGGCGATCGCCCAGTCGAAGGCGAGGTGATTGCCGCCCGACAGAATGGAGCCGACGGCGTTCACCATCGCGTAGAAGGAAAGCAGGGTCAGAAGGCCGGCATTGAAGAGCAGCACCATCGGTTCGATGTGCCAGAAGCCCATCTGGAAGCGCTTGCTCGGCTTCGGGATCAGTTGCGTCACGCCAAGCGCAAGCAAGGTCATGGAGGCGTCGACGGCCGAGAAGACGCCGTCGAACACGATGGAGACCGAGCCCGATAGCAGACCGAAGATAACGCCCGTCACCCCGACGACGACGGTGGCCGTGATCGATTGTTTGAG
Source organism: Ensifer sp. ENS02 (assembly GCF_014851885.1). Taxonomy (NCBI): domain Bacteria; kingdom Pseudomonadati; phylum Pseudomonadota; class Alphaproteobacteria; order Hyphomicrobiales; family Rhizobiaceae; genus Ensifer; species Ensifer sp. ENS02. The sequence continues at coordinate 289,910 of NZ_JACVAO010000003.1, forward strand.
GACTGTCTGTTCGCTTGGCACACTCATGATCTTGTTTTTACTCCAGTTTTGGCGCGGTGCTTAGGCGTTGGCAGTGTCGAAATGGTGGCAAGACGGGCGGATGGCGCTGCAAGCATAGCGTTTCGGCCAGCCGCAAGACAGCCGCCCAGGGCCTGGTCCGGGGCGTGCAGTTGTCTTTCGCCGGTCGTGGGCTCAGAATTGACGAAGGCCCGCGGCAGGAGAATGGGCTGTGGAGGGGACATGATCGTCGAGATGCTGCTCGGTGCACTCTTCGTGTGTGGCACGGTCGCACTGACGCTTGCTGCGTACTTCCTGATGCGGCTGATCATGGGCGGCGAGGCCGAGGGCCATGAAAAGGAGCTGGCCAGTTCGGTCATCTTCCGGATCTCGGCACTGCATGGCCTGATCCTTGCGCTCGTGTTCGCGCAGGAGATGGTCGAGTACCAGCAGCTCAAATACGAAATGGCGACCGAAGCCGGCGCTATCGCCGACATCTACTATGATGCCGCACGCTACGGTGAAGGCTTCAAGGCACCGATCCAGCAGGCGATATCCGCCTACGTGTCCCAGGTGATCGACGGCGAGTGGCAATCATTGGCGGACAAGGGCCGTCTTTCAAATGAGGCCTGGGCGTTCTGGGACAAGGCCTACCAGCATGTGCTGAACCTCGTGCCCGCCGACAAGCGTCAGGAGAGCCTGCGCAGCCAGATGCTGGAGCGGCTGCACGACGTTTCGCAGAGCCGGACCAAGCGGGAAAGCAACGTCGCGGACTCGATCGACAGCATCTTCTGGTTCGCGGCACTCTCCGGTGTGATCTTCATCGCGCTCGCCTATTATGCCTATCCGCCGAGACGGCGGAACCTGCTGCTGCTCTGCCTCTTCGGCGCCTATACCGGCATCATCCTGTTCCTGATCTACGCCTTCTCCAATCCGTATCAGCCGCCGGCAGCACTGGCGCCGGGGCCACTCGAACGGGTGCAGGAGCAGATCAACGCGTCGCCTGCGACCGGCTTATAACCGGTGTCAAGCGAACTGCCCCAGCCGCAGCAGGTCTCCCGTGGCGGCGCCATCGTCGAGCGCCGTGGTGCGCGCGGCCTCAGGACGCGGCGGCGGCATGGAATGGCCGATCGCAAACAGAAGCGCACCTGCCGCCGCAAATGCCCCGAACAGCAGGAACATGCCGGCGCCGCCGACGGCGCCAAGCGCAAGGCCGCCGGTGAGCGGCCCGAGGAAGTTTCCAAACGTCGAGAGCGAATGGGCACCGAAATAGGTGCCGCGGTTGCCGGCGTTCGAAATTCCGTCGACCAGCACATATTCCGACGGCACGACCAGCACCTCGCCTATGGTGAAAAGGATCATCGAGGCGACGAGCATTTCCATTCCGGACGAGGCGGCAAAGCCGATTTCGCCGATCAGGAACAGCAGGCTGCCAAGCGACAGCGCGTGCAGGGCGCCGATCCGTTCGATGACGAAGCGGGCCGGCGTGCTGGCGACCAGCACCGTTACCGCGTTGGTCGAAACCAGCAGCGCAAAAAGCGTGACGCCGTCCTCAAAGCCGGTATTGAGATACTGCGACAGGGTCACGGACCACTGACCGTGAACGGCGAGAAGCAGCGTGCCGCCGACGACGAAGAAGACCAGGCGCCGGTCACGCAAGGCGGCGACAAGTCCGCGCCAGCCACCGGCACTCCCTGACGTTCGTTCGGCTTCGATAGCCTGCCTGCTGCTGGCCTCCGGTACCGTGAGCAAGAGTACGAGACCGAAGGCTGCGTGGATGACGCCCGCGATGACGAAAAGCGTCACATAGGCAGCGCCGACCCATACGCCGATCAATGGCCCGATCGCCCAGCCGGCATTGATGGCGAGATAACGCCAGGAGAAAACCTTGAGGCGCAGATGTTCAGGCGCCGCATCGCTCATCAAGGCGCGCGCGACCGGTTCAAAAACGGCGGCGGCAACGGCGGAAACGATGTGGGCCAGCGCGAAGGCGGCGATCGATTGTGCCAGTCCGAGCCCGGCCAGCGCAAGTCCGGCCATGAAGAGTGCGACGGTCAACACGCCTTTTCGGCCAATCCGATCGGAGAGCGTGCCGGCGAAGGGGCTGACGATCGCGCCGAGCAGCGGCCCCACGCCGATCAACGCGCCGATGCTGGCAGGGTTGAGGCCGAAGTCACGCTGGAGGCGGATTGCAAGGAAGGTCAGGCTCATGCCCTTGGCGATCGTCACCACACCGGAGCCCGCGATGAGAAGCAGCGCGACGAAGCGGCCGGCTTTTTCGGAATAGGCAGTCATCACAGGCACCTGCTGGCTGGAAACCGCCCGGTCTCCTTAAGGGATGGGGCGGCGCAAAAGGAAGAAACGCCTATGCGATTACAGCCGGCACGTGTGTTCGGCAAGGGGGCGTCGATTCCCAATGGGGCCCGGCATGAACAGAATAGCCCCGAGGCGGCCGTCGGCCGCCTCGGGGCTATTCGCAACGTGATGGCCGGGCGTTGGCCCGACGACTCAAGCCTTGGCCTGGCGCTCTTGCCAGGCGGCGTAAAGCGGTGTCGTTTCGGCATCGTCGATCGGCACATGGCGGAAGCGCATCGCCTGCTCGGCGAGCGGTTTTGCCAGTTCCGCATAGATCGCTGCGGTCGAGAGGCCAAAGGGTTCGGCGTCGGCATTCGAGTTCGCATAGGCGATCTCGGTGATCCCGGCCATGCGCATGGCCGCCAGGCACATCGGGCAGGGCTGGCCGCTGGCATAGACGGCGGCGCCTTCGAGCCGCGGGGAACGAAGGTTTTGGGCGGCGGAACGCAACGCGTTCAGTTCCGCATGCGAGGTGGGGTCGCCGGATGACAGCATCTCGTTGACGCCGCGACCGACGATCTCGCCATCCTTGACGACGACGGCGCCGAAGGGGCGTCCGCCTTTCTCGATGTTGCGGCGGGCAAGCGTTACTGCCTCGGCCAGATAGGTCTGTTCCTGGGTCATGAGAGTTCTTTCTAGCGTGCGCCGGCGTCGGCCAGCAGCCTCTCGATCTTGCCATAGCCGCGCTGGCGGGCATGGGTCAGCGGGCTGACACCCTCGCCATCGGCAAGGTTCACGTCGGCGCCGGCCTTGATCAGCAGGCGTACGATCTCGGTGTGCTTTTCACCGCCACTGCCGAGGATGATGGCTTCGAGCAGCGCGGTCCAGCCGAGGCGGTTGACGTGATCGACGTCGATGCCGGCTTCGATCAAGGTCTTGACGGTCTCGACATGGCCGCGCTCGGCGGCCGGGATCAGCGCCGTTCCGCCATAGCGGTTGGTGCTCTTAAGGTCGGCGCCATTGGCAAGCGTCAACTTCAGGATGTCGAGATGCCCACGCGCGCCGGCATAGAGATAGGGGCTGTCCTGGATCTTGTCCTTGGCGTTGACGTCGGCGCCGGCCTCGATCAGGGCAAGCGCCGCATCGACGCGATTTTCATGGGTGGCGGCGAGCAGCGCCGTCGCACCGCTGGCGTCGCGCGCTTCGATGCTCGCGCCTTCCTTGAGCAGCGCCTTGACCTTGTCTGGATCGCCGGTCTCGGCGGCGGAGATCAGCTGGTTTTCAAGCATCGAGGCCCCCACGGTTTGAGGTGCAAGGCTGAAGGCGGCAATGGATGCGCCGATCAGCGAGCCGAAAAGTCTTGGTCGCATTTGTTCTTTCCGATCATGCGGGCCGGCCGAATGGGTCGGTTGATCGCAATGGTTCCGGTTAAGAGCGGACGAGGAAACCTCGAAAGGGCTCCATCCGTGCCGCTCTTGCTCATCGCAATCTCGTGCTTACTTGAGCCGATCCGTGACCTTTTCAAGGGCGCAAGACACGCGTCGTCGCCGAACGTCTCCCGCGCTCGGCGTGGCCCTCCCGTGTGCGACCATAGGCAGTGCCGCAATCATTTGGAAATTAAATGTATGAATGCTATCAAGTGGAAATATGAATGCTCAACCTTTCGATCTGGATCTGCTGAAAGCCTTCGCGGCGGTGGCCGATTGCGGCGGTTTCACCGCTGCGGCCGGCCGGCTCAATTCCACCCAGTCGACCGTCAGCCAGAAAGTCCTGCGGCTGGAAGAGCAGGCCGGCCATCGGCTGCTCGAACGCAGCCATCGCCAGGTCCGCCTGACGGAAGCGGGCGAGCAGTTGATCGGCTATGCGCGGCGCATGCTGGCGCTGGACGCGGAAGTGCGGCAGCTTCTCTCGGGCGCATCGGTTGCCGCGACGCTGCGCCTCGGCCTGCCCGAAGACTTTGCCGCCGGCCGCACGACCAGCACACTCGCGGCCTTTGCCCGCCGCCACGAGAATGTCAGGCTCGAAGTGACGAGCGGGCTCAGCCGCGAGCTGCGGTCGCTCTATGATCGCGGCGAGCTCGATATCGTCGTCGTCAAGCAGCGCCGCGGCACGGGCGATGCCGTGAAACAGTGGCAGGAAAGCCTGTGCTGGATCGACAGCGCCGCCCATCCTGTTCTGGCGCTCGATCCTCTGCCGCTCGTCGTCTTTCCGCCGCGCGGTCTCTATCGCGACGACATGGTGGCGGCACTGGATGCCTCAGGGCGACGCTGGCGCGTGAGTTATACCAGTTCCAGCCTCGCCAGCATTCAGTCGGCGGTCGCCGATGGGCTGGGCATCAGCCTGCTGCCGGCCCGCGTCGTCCACGACCGGCACCGGACGGTGGGGCCGCAGCAAGGACTGCCGATGATCGAGACGATGGAGATCGCCCTCTATTACCGGCCCGAGGCCGGCGCGCTGGTCACGCGGTTGGCCGAAGACCTCTCGGCGCTCATCGGCGATGACAGTCGGGAAGAGGTATGACCTCGCCTTCGTAGCTCACCCCAATCCGTCGGCGGAAATGTCCAGAACGGTATCAGAGCATCGAGCGGCTGAGGCCGCCATCGATGGGCAGCGCCACGCCGGTGATGTAGCTTGCCTGACGGCCCGCGAGGAAGGCTGCGGCCGCCCCGAATTCCGCCGGCGTGCCGTAGCGGCCGATCGGGATGTCGCGTTGGCTGCGGGCTGCGACCGTCTCGATATCGAGCCCTTCGCTTTCGGCGTCCATCCGGTCGAAGCTGAGCGTGCGGTCTGTGGCAAGCCTTCCGGGCAGAAGCAGGTTCACGGTCACGCCGTCGGCAGCGACCTCGCCGGCGAGCGTCTTCAGCCAGCCGGCAACCGCACTTCTGAGCGCATTCGACGCGGTGAGCCCGACGATCGGTTCGCGGATACTGGTGGAGGCGACGGCGATAATGCGCCCGAACTGGCGTTCCCGCATGCCGGGCAGCAGCCGGCCGGCGATGCGCATGCCGGCCAGCACCATGGTCTCGAATTGAGAACGCCAGAAGTCCGGTTCGATGACCGAGGCAGGTGAGGGCGGCGGCCCGCCGCCATTCAGCACCAGAATGTCGATCGCGCCGAAATCGGCTTCGAGCTGGTCCAGCAGGCCATCGAGGCTTTCGGGCTTCGAGAGGTCGAGGGCGTAGCCGCGCGCCGAAGGGCTGATGTCGCTTGCCACCTTGGCCGCCGATGTCGCGTCGCGGCCGGTGAGCGCCACGATGACGCCTTCGCCGGCGAGAGCCTCGGCAATACCGCGCCCCAGCCCCTTGCTGCCGCCAAGCACCAGCGCACGTTTTCCGGCGATACCAAGATCCATGACCGACCCTCCTCGATTGCGGAATTCAGAATGGCTCGGCATCCGAGCTACACCAGATTTCCTCGCAGCGGAATCGTTTTGACGTCAGTGGATGTCGGAATGCAAAAGCCCGGCCGCACCGCGGCCGGGCTCTCAAGCGCCCTCCCTCATTCTGTCGCTTAGCGGCAGATGCGGATTTTCTTGTAGTAGCGGTTGCCGTAGCTGTCGTAGCGCTTCACCGTCTTCAGGAAGCAATAGGGTTCGTCCTCGTAGTAGTAGGGTCCGCCATAATAGCTGCCGACGTAGCCGACACGGCCGCTCCAGCCATGACCGTAGTAGCCGTTGCCGAAGCCGATCGAAATGCCACCGGCCTGCGAAGGTGCTGCAAAGGAGATGGCAGCGGTAATGGCGACAGCGGCTGCGACGATGAACTTGCGCATGATGATCTCTCCTCCGGATGGGTTGGGATGAACCTTTGTCATCCATGAGACGAAAGTCGCATGAAGCCGAGATATTCGCAGTTCCGGATGGAACAGGATGCTGCCGGCGGTTGCGCTGGATCGCAATCGGCCGGCCACAGTCCGTGCCGGTTGCCGGCCGTTGCGGCCTTCAAGCGGCCTTCGGCGCCGCAGGCTCACGAATGCGGGCCATCGCGAACACGTCGGCCAGCACACCGTTCCTCAGCGCATAGGCCCGGTGCGTACCCTCCATCTCGAAGCCGGCCTTGCGGTAGAGTGCGATAGCGGGCTCGTTGTCGGTAAAGACCGTAAGCTCGATGCGGCTGATGCCGAGCCAGTTATCGGCGGCGTCGATCAGAGCGGTCAGCAGCGACTTACCGATGCCCTCGCCGCGATGGTCGTCGTCGACGCTGATCCCAAGGGCCGCGGAATGATGCCGGCGCCCCTTGCTGCGATGCAGTCCGGCCATGCCGAGGATCCGGTCGGCGCGCTCGGCGACGATGACGACGCTGTCGTCCGAGAGGCTCTCCAACCACTTGCGTGTCTGTTCCGGGGTGGCGAACGGCTGGCGCAGCGTGCCCGAGCGGATGCCCGGCTGGCTCATCAGCGCCGCGATCGCTTCGAAATCGACGACGCGGGCCGCGCGGATGTTGATATCTGAAGGGTCGTTTGCGTCGGTCATTGTTTCCTCTCTTTGGTTCCGAGGAAACAGGTCCCAACCCTGCTCGCCTCGGCAGGGTTGGTGGGGGACATTTCGCTTAAGTCAGCGCAACAGGTCTCCCGCACACCCCTGGGGTATGCGCGCAAAGCACCATGGTGAGAATAGAGCGATTATCCATGCGGGAAGGATAGCAAGCGTGGGTAGAAAGACAAGCCCGCCGCGCCGGTTCGGGCGCGGGCGGGATCAGGTCACCTGCCAGGCGATATAGGCGAGCGTGGCGGCGATGAGCCACAGCGCGATGCGGCCGGAGCGCGTGTGTTTCGCTTCCGCCTTGCCGATCGCATGCGCGGTCTCGGCGTCGAAGCGCAGACCGTTTTCGCTCATCGCCATGATCTCGCTCGAAAACTTCTCCGTGCGGGCGGCGATTTCGGGCGCGGCTTCAGCCAGCCTGAGTGCGGCATGCAGGCCGTCGCGCAAATCGGTGACGATGCGCTTCGGTCCGAGATTGTCGCGGATCCACTTGCCGACGACCGGCTCGGAGGCCTTCCACATGTTGAAGCGCGGATTGAGCGTGCGAGCCACCCCTTCAACGACCACCATGGTCTTCTGCAGCATGACGAGCTCGGGGCGGGTCTGCATGTCGAAGAGCTCAGTGACCTCGAAGAGCAACGTGAGCAGCTTCGCCATCGAAATGGTTTCGGCCGGCTGGCCGTGGATCGGCTCGCCGATCGCGCGGATCGCCTGGGCGAAACTCGCAGCGTCGTGGTGCGAAGGCACATAGCCCGCCTCGAAATGCACGTCGGCCACGCGCTGGTAGTCGCGGGTGATGAAGCCGAAGAGGATCTCGGCCAGGAACCGGCGTTCCTTCTTGCCGAGGCGGCCGACGATGCCCATGTCGACGGCGACGATATGGCCGGCATCGTCGACGAAGAGATTGCCCTGATGCATGTCGGCATGAAAGAAGCCGTCGCGCAGGGTGTGGCGCAGGAAGGACTGGATCAGCACTTCGGCTAGAAGGTTGAGGTCGTGGCCTGCGGCCTTCAAGCCCTCGATGTCCGACATCTTGACGCCGTCGATCCACTCCATGGTGACGACGTCGCGCCCGGTCCGCTCCCAGTCGACCTTCGGCACGCGGAAGCCGGAATCGTCCTTGGTGTTCTCGCCAAGCTCGGAAAGGGCGGCCGCCTCCAGACGAAGATCCATCTCGATCTTCGTCGTCTGTTCCAGCGTCTTGGTCACCTCGACCGGCTTCAGCCGGCGGGTGTAGGGCAGGAAACGCTCCTGCATGTGGCTGACGAGATACATCGCCTCGATGTCGGAGGCGAAGCGCTGCCGCACGCCTGGACGGATGACCTTGACCGCGACCTTCTCAGGGCCGCTGTCGCGCATCACGATCGCCGGGTGCACCTGAGCGATCGAGGCCGCGGCCATCGGCTCGGAAAACTCGGCATAGAGATCGTCGACCGTCCGGCCGAGTGATCCCTCGATCGCGGCCTTCGCCTCGTTCTGCGGGAAGGTCGCCATGCGGTCCTGCAACAGCGACAGGTCTGCGGCAAACTCCGCGCCAACGACGTCGGGGCGGGTTGCGAGGAACTGGCCGATCTTCACATAGGAGGGGCCGAGCCGGGCGACGGCGCGCGACAGCCGGTCGCTACGCTCCTCTCCCGGCACTCTGCGCCGCGCCAAAAGTCCGGCCGCCTTCTGGGCGAAACGGGCAAAGGGTGGCAGGTGCTCCGTCGGGACGGCCGAGACGACGCCTTCGCGCACGAGAACCCAGCCGATCCGCGCGAGGCGGATATATGCTCCAGGCGTGCTCATCGGGATCAGATTTTCCAGCCGGAATGCAGCGCTGCGATGCCGCCGGTGTAATTGGTGAAGGAGACGCGCGAGAAGCCCGCTTCCTTGATCATCGTCGCGAAGTCCTTCTGGTTCGGAAACTTGCGGATCGATTCCACCAGATACTGGTAGGGCGCTTCATCGCCGGTGATCAGCTTGCCGAACTTCGGGATCGCGTTGAACGACCAAGCATCATAGAAGCGGTCGAGCAGCGGCATCTCCACTTCGGAGAACTCCAGCACCAGCAACCGGCCGCCGCGCTTCAGCACCCGGTATGCCTCCTTCAGCGCCACGTCGATGCGCGGCACGTTGCGGATGCCGAAGGCAATCGTATAGGCGTCGAAGGTATTGGCCTCGAAAGGCAGGTCCTCGGCATTGGCCTCGACGAAATCGAGATTGGCGGAGAGCTTCTTCTTCTCGGCCCGCTCGGCGCCGACGGCCAGCATCGAGCCGTTGATGTCGAGCACCGTCGAATGCGCCTTGCGGTCGGAGGCTTCGATGATGCGGAAGGCGATATCGCCGGTGCCGCCGGCAACATCGAGCGTCCTGTAGCCCTCGCGGCGTGGCGGGTTGAGGGCCGCAATCATCGCATCCTTCCAGGCGCGGTGCAGGCCGGCCGACATCACGTCGTTCATGATGTCGTAACGCTTGGCCACCTTGTGGAAGACGTCGTTGACGAGCGGCTGCTTCTCGCCCGTGCCGACGTTGCGGAAACCGAAAGATGTTTCCATGCCGCCATCGGCCGATACGCGCTGATCCGTCATACGAAGAACTCCACCTGAACCAATTTTTCCGGCACCATAGCGAAAAGGCCCGTCACACGCTATCTCGTGGGCGGGACTGCGGCTGCGGCATAGCGCACCCCTATAGGATAAGAAGGCCGCCAAGGAAATGCCAACCACCGCATCCGGTGGCTGAGATCGAAGGAGTGCATTCATGCCGGAGTTGCCCGAGGTCGAAACCGTCAAGCGCGGCCTAGCGCCGACCATGGAAGGGGCGCTGCTCGTGAATGCGGAATTGCGCCGGCCGGATCTGAGGTTTCCCTTCCCGGAGAATTTCTCCTCGACCGTTGCCGGCCAGCGCATCGTCTCGCTGTCGCGCCGCGCCAAGTATCTGATGATCGATCTGGAAGCCGGTGACGTGATCATCGCCCATCTGGGCATGTCCGGTTCCTTCCGCATCGAGGTGGGGCCGGCGGCAACAACGCCCGGCGAATTCCACCATCCGCGCGGCAAGGATGAAAAGCACGATCACGTCATCTTCCATCTCGACGGTGCGCAAGGCCCGGTGCGGGTGATCTACAACGACCCGCGCCGCTTCGGCTTCATGGACCTTGCTCGCCGCGACACGGTGGCGAGCCACGCCTATTTCCGCGCGCTCGGCGAGGAGCCGACCGGAAACGTGCTCGATGCCGCCTATCTCGCCGCACGCTTTTCCGGCAAGGCGCAACCGCTGAAGGCGGCGTTGCTTGACCAGAAGAACATCGCCGGTCTCGGCAATATCTATGTCTGCGAGGCGCTCTGGCGCTCGCACCTGTCGCCGCTGAAACCGGCAGGCGCGCTCGTCGACAAGCGCGGCAAGCCGAAGGAGGGGCTCGTGCGCCTGACGGATGCGATCCGCGAGGTCATCGCCGATGCCATAGCCGCCGGAGGATCGTCGCTGAAGGACCATATCCAGGCCGACGGCTCGCTCGGCTACTTCCAGCACTCCTTCTCCGTCTATGACCGCGAAGGACAGGCTTGCCGCACGCCCGGCTGCGACGGTACGGTCGCCCGCATCGTGCAGGCGGGACGCTCAACCTTCTATTGCCCGCACTGCCAGAAATGAACGCCAGTCCGTGAGCGGTCTGGTGCATGAACCGGAGGAAACAGAAATGACCTACGAAACGCTGCTGGTCGAAACACGCGGCCGCGTCGGCCTGGTGACGCTCAATCGTCCGCAGGCGCTGAATGCGCTGAACTCGACCGTGATGCGCGAGCTTGCTGCGGCGCTGAAGGCCTTCGACGCCGACAAGGAGATCGGCGCCGTGGTCCTCGCCGGGTCGGAGAAGGCCTTTGCCGCCGGCGCCGACATCAAGGAGATGCAGGCGCTCGATTTCGTCGACAGCTATCTCGGCGACTTCATCGGCGGCTGGGACCAGGTGGCGGCAGCTCGCAAGCCTTTGATCGCTGCCGTTTCCGGCTACGCGCTTGGCGGCGGCTGCGAGCTGGCGATGATGTGCGACTTCATCATTGCGTCCGAGACCGCGAAGTTCGGCCAGCCGGAAATCACCCTCGGCGTCATTCCCGGCATGGGCGGCTCCCAGCGCCTGACGCGCGCCGTCGGCAAGGCGAAGGCCATGGACCTGGTGCTGACCGGCCGGATGATGGATGCGGCCGAGGCCGAACGCGCGGGACTCGTTTCGCGTGTGGTGGCGCCGGAGAAATTGATGGAGGAAGTGCTCACCGCTGCCGAGAAGATCGCCTCCTTCTCGCTGCCCGCGGTGATGATGGCCAAGGAGGCCGTAAGCCGCTCGCTGGAGCTGACGCTTGCCGAAGGCCTGCGTTTCGAGCGTCGGCTCTTCCACTCGCTGTTTGCGACCGAAGACCAGAAGGAAGGCATGGCCGCCTTCGTCGCCAAGCGCAAACCGGAGTTCAAACATCGCTAGCCCAGAGCACGGCGCGCAGATTCTGGAAATTGCGCGTTGACGGGGCGGCGGTTTCCCGCTATACGCCGCCCTCAGTTTGGAACGCCATTCTGGGCTTTCCGGAAATACTCCCGAATTGCTTTGATGACAGGTCGCAGTGACCCGGCACGGCGAGGGGCGGAGTTCATGTCAGTTTTCGAAGAGAGGCACAAATGGCCAATACAACTTCGGCGAAAAAGGCGACCCGCAAGATCGCACGCCGCACCGCAGTGAACAAGGCCCGTCGTTCGCGCGTTCGCAACTTCATCCGCAAGGTCGAAGAAGCGATTGCAACCGGCGACCAGGCAGTTGCAGCCGCAGCGCTCAAGGCAGCTCAGCCCGAGCTGATGCGCGCAGCCACCAAGGGCGTCCTGCACGCCAACACTGCATCGCGCAAGGTTTCGCGTCTTGCGCAGCGCGTAAAGTCGCTTTCGGCCTAATCCGGCTAAGAAAAATCTGTTAATCGAGAGCCCGGCCCTTGCGCCGGGCTTTTCGGATTCATACTTCTGTCATCGCGATGGTTAATCTGGCGGCTTGGGCTTATGTCAGTGCGATGACAAGATTTATATAATTATTTCAATGGCTTGTGAGAGGTCCTTATCAAAAGGATGTCTCTGACTGGGGGTCCGTTCGGCCCATTCTGAGTCAAGCGAATTTTTATTTTTTTTCTTTTTCGCCAGCTAAGCAAAGAGCGAAAAATCAAAACCCTTGATTCAACAGGGATTCTTCTCGGACTCGGAATGCGGCAAGCAAATGGCGGCCGGAGAGTCAACGGCCAGCGCTTAAGGTTGCGTAAAAATCGCGATTGATCTTGCCCATCGATCCTGCCTAAATGCCCTCCACAGGGGACACGGACCACATCTGTAAAAAGAAGCAAAAGAGGCCATTTCGAAGAAATGGTTTCGATGTTTCTGTCCTTTGTATCAGGGCGGCTCCGCGTCGTTCAATCAGACAAGTCGAAGGTGAAAAAACCGGATGGTTCATACCACTCCGGACGGGAAACTTTCGTCCTGTGATTGTGAGGCGGCCATCTGCAGCACCTGCGTCCGGTCGGACGCCTAGAGGTCGCTGCGGCGCTTTGACGGCTGCCTGTCTTGCCCTTTGATCGGCTACGACAAAGGAAAGATGCAGGAGGCCTCGATGGAGGGTGCAAGCGGCGCCCGACGCGAGGCCAAGGTCCAACGCGCGGCTCATCGCTTCGTACGAGGGTGCGACGAGCTGTTGACGAGGAGGAGGATCCGGTACGGCGCGGGAGCGCGTCGAAGGGATTGTTGACGAGAGGCGCGAGGGGACATCCTCCGGCCCAGCAGGGCAGGTGGGTGCGCGTAGCGCGCAGCGAGGCGGGAGATGAGGAGCCCGGCGTCGTCTGCGACTGTGACGTTCGGCGAAAGCGGCATGGCCCATACGGGCGCCGCGGGCGGCGGACATAAGAGATGAGGCCGGCAGCGATGACGGCATCTGAACATGAATTGGAAGGCGGCAAAATGCAGATGAATTTGGTGACGGCGGGCGCACTTCAGAAAGAAGGAGACGCATTTCAAGCCGGAAGCAATCTATCTCAGGCGGCGGGGGAAAAAACCGACATGAGGCACGACGCACTGTTTGAGCGGGTAAGTGCGCGTCTCAAAGCTCAAGTCGGTCCGGATGTCTTTGCAAGCTGGTTTGGGCGTCTGAAGCTCCATTCCGTATCCAAGAGCGTCGTGCGCCTTTCGGTGCCGACCACGTTCCTGAAGTCCTGGATCAACAACCGTTATCTTGACCTCATCACCTCGATCTTCCAGCAGGAAGACGGCGAGATCATGAAGATCGAGATCCTGGTGCGCACGGCAACCCGTGGCGCCCGTCCGACCACCCAGGAAGAAGCGCTGCCGCAGGCGGCAGAAGCATCTCCGGCTCAGCCCGCGCGCCGTCCGGCCGCAGCCCAGCCGGTGGCAACCGTTGCCGCGGCGACTGTCGCAAGCATGCAGAGGCCGACCCAGGCGCCGCTCTTCGGCTCGCCGCTCGACCAGCGCTACAATTTCGAAAACTTCGTCGAGGGTTCCTCGAACCGCGTGGCGCTTGCCGCCGCCCGGACGATTGCGGAAGCCGGCGCCGGTGCGGTGCGGTTCAACCCGCTCTTCATCCATTCGAGCGTCGGTCTCGGCAAGACGCACCTTCTGCAGGCGATCGCCATCCAGGCGCTGCAGAGCGCGCGTGCGCCGCGCGTCGTCTACCTGACGGCCGAATACTTCATGTGGCGTTTCGCCACCGCGATCCGCGACAACGACGCGCTGTCCTTGAAGGAGTCGCTGCGCAACATCGATCTCCTGATCATCGACGACATGCAGTTCCTGCAGGGCAAGTCGATCCAGCATGAGTTTTGCCACCTGCTGAACATGCTGCTCGATTCTGCCAAGCAGGTCGTCGTCGCAGCCGACCGCGCACCGTGGGAACTGGAATCGCTCGACAGCCGCGTTCGTTCGCGTCTCCAGGGCGGCGTCGCCATCGAGATGGACGGCCCGGACTACGACATGCGCCTGGAAATGCTGAAGCGCCGCCTGGACACGGCCCGTCAGGACGACGGTTCGCTCGACATTCCCGGCGAAATCCTGAGCCATGTGGCACGCAACGTGACCGCCAGCGGCCGCGAACTGGAAGGTGCCTTCAACCAGCTCCTATTCCGCCGCTCATTCGAGCCGCAGCTCTCGCTCGAGCGCGTCGATGAATTGCTCGGCCACCTCGTCAACGCCGGCGAACCCCGCCGCGTGCGCATCGAGGACATCCAGCGCGTCGTCGCCAAGCACTACAACGTCTCGCGCCAGGAGCTCGTCTCCAACCGCCGCACCCGTGTCATCGTCAAGCCGCGCCAGATCGCGATGTATCTGTCGAAGACGCTGACGCCGCGCTCCTTCCCGGAGATCGGCCGTCGCTTCGGCGGACGCGACCACACGACCGTGCTGCACGCCGTGCGCAAGATCGAGGAGTTGATCTCGGGCGACACCAAGCTCAGCCATGAGATCGAGCTGCTGAAGCGCCTGATCAACGAATAGTCGAGGCGCATTGCCGCAAAAAAAAGCCCGGGTTCGCCCGGGCTCTTTTGTTTTACCGGACCGCTTTCAGTGCCGGCTGCGGCGGACGCTTGGTCGCCGCATTCCCCACACCCTGCTCGGCTCGTGCCTGTTCGATGATCCAGGCGCGAAAGGCCGTGACCGGCGGGCGGTCGAGTGCGGCCGGCGGGTAGACGAGATGGTAGGCAAGCCCGGTCATCACGCCCTCAGGGAAGGGGGCTTCCAGCACACCCTCCGCAAGCTCGCGCGTGACCAGCGACAGGCGCACCAATGCAACGCCGTCGCCGGCCTTGGCCGCCTCGATCGCGCCGTTGCTGTTGACGAAGACCGGCCCTCGCCCGGCGTCCACCCCGTCGGCGCCCGCCGCATCCAGCCACAGCCTCCAATCCTGACGATGGACGTCGTGCAAGAGCACATGCGCGGCAAGCTGACCCGGCATGTCGAGTGGGTTCCTGGCCCGTAGGGCCGGGTGAAGCACCGGCACCGGGTCGTCATCGATCAATCGTTCGCTCACAAGACCGTCATAGCGGCCAAGCCCATGACGGATGGCGATGTCGACCCCATCGCTGTTGAAGTCGGTCAGCCGATTGGTGGTGCTGATGCGCACGTCGATGCCGGGCACCTGTAACTCGAAGGCGCCGATGCGCGGCACCAGCCATTGCGCGGCAAAGGTGGGCGTGCAGCTGACCGTCAGCACCGGCGCACGCTTGCGCGCCGTCAGTTCCTCGGTCGCCTCGCGCATCATTCGGAACGCGCGCCTGAGCGTTGCGAAATAGGTGCTGCCGTCCTCCGTCAGCGCCAACTGTCTCGGCCGGCGCTCAAACAGCGTCACTGCTAACGCCTGCTCCAGTTCGCGCACCTGCAGGCTGACGGCGCCAGGCGTCACGTTCAGTTCTTGCGCGGCCTTGGTAACGCTTAGATGTCGCGCGGTGGCCTCGAAGGCGCGAAGCGAGGCAAGCGAAGGAAGGTATGTCGACATGGTTTAGCCAAACTCAATCATGCGGCGAGAAATGATCGTTTGTTCGAAGCTCAATATCCTGAGAATAATGGCATAAAGTCAAGATGGTCGATGCCATCACGGTTTAGCCTGACAAACAAACGAGGGTTAAGGCAATGACACAAGCAACGCAGGCCAAGGTCATGGGCGCCCGGGAATGGGGCATGTTGATCCTGCTCTCCATTCTGTGGGGCGGCTCCTTCTTCTTCATCGGCGTCGCCGTCAAGGCGTTGCCTCCAGTCACGATCGTGGCGCTCCGCGTCAGTCTCGCGGCGCTCGCGCTGCTCGCCTTCGTTCGACTGATGGGACTGTCGATGCCGCGCGACCCGCGCGTTTGGCTGGCCTTCTTCGGGATGGGGCTGCTCAACAATCTCATCCCTTTCTCGCTGATCGTCTGGGGGCAGACGCATATCGCAAGCGGCCTTGCCTCGATCCTCAACGCCACCACGCCGCTGTTCGGCGTGATCGTCGCGCATCTCCTGACCGATGACGAGAAGCTGACAGCCAACCGGTTTGCAGGCGTCGTCGTCGGCTTCCTCGGGGTCGCGATGATGATTGGTCCGGCGGCGCTCGGTGGCCTTGGTTCGAACCTGCTTGCCCAGGTCGCAGTGCTTGGCGCAGCGCTCTCCTATGCGCTCGCCGGTGTCTTTGCCCGCCGCTTCAAGCGCATGGGCGTGGTGCCGATCGTGACGGCGACCGGTCAGGTCTCGGCCGCAAGCATCATGCTGGTCCCGCTGTCGCTGCTGATCGATCATCCCTGGACGCTTCCCATGCCCGGCTTCGACGTCTGGGCGGCGATCGTCGGCATCGCGCTGATTTCCACGGCGCTCGCTTACGTCCTGTTCTTCCGCATCCTGGAAACGGCCGGTGTCACAAACCTGATGCTGGTGACCTTCCTGATCCCGGTCAGCGCCATCCTGCTTGGCGCTTTGTTCCTCGGCGAAACGCTGGAACCCAAGCACTTCCTGGGCATGACCTTGATCGCGGCCGGTCTGGCGGCGATCGACGGGCGGCTTCTGCGCCTCTTTTCTCGACCGGCCATCGACACCAAGTTAGAGTGCCGCGACAACGCTTGAGCATTTCTGATTTGCACGCATTGCGGGCCGGTGGGCGAAAGCACCACCGGCCCTGTTTTTTTCATCCGGGTTGTCGGCTATTGCTTGCCGCCACCGTCTTTGTTTCAGGAGCTGGAGTTCCGATGCTTTACGCCGTGTTTTGCTACAATCAAGAAGATGTCACGAACGCCTGGACCAAGGAGCAGGACGAAAAAGTCATGCATGATCTGTTGGCCGTACAGAGCAAATATGCGGAGGCAGGCCGGCTTGGGCCGGTGGCGCGCTTGATGCCGACGACGGCGGCGACGACGCTCCGGCACAGTCACAGCGAGACGATCGTAATCGATGGCCCGTTTGCCGAAACGAAAGAGCAACTGCTCGGTTTCTATGTCATCGACTGTGCGTCTCTCGATGATGCGCTCGAGTTCGCCCGTGATCTGAGTTCTGCCAATCCGGCCGCCGGCTCCTATGAAATCCGTCCTCTTGCCATCTACAAACCCAGTGAGCTTGCTTCATGACAGACACAGCCTGGATAGACCTCGCTCTCGTTTCGGCCCGGCCGCAGGCCGTGGGCGCGCTGTTGCGCTATTTCCGCAACCTCGACACTGCCGAAGAAGCGTTTCAGGAGGCCTGTATCCGGGCTTTGAAGACCTGGCCGAAGAGCGGCCCGCCGCGCGACCCCGCCGCCTGGCTGATCTTCGTCGGCCGCAACAGCGGCATCGACAAGGTGCGCCGCCAGTCCCGCGAAACGGCGCTGCCGCCGGAGGAAATTCTTTCCGACCTCGAGGATCAGGAGGGCGCGCTCGCCGACCAGCTCGACGGCTCCCACTATCGCGACGACATTCTTCGCCTGCTGTTCGTCTGCAGCAATCCGGCGCTGCCGGCAACGCAGCAGATCGCGCTGGCGCTGCGCATCGTCTCGGGCCTTTCTGTCAAGCAGATCGCCCGCGCCTTCCTCGTCAGCGAGGCGGCGATGGAACAGCGGATCACGCGGGCCAAGTCGCGTGTCGCGGCCGCCGGCCTTGCCTTCGAGACCCCGGATGCGGCCGACCGGTCAGATCGGCTCGCCGCCGTCGCCACGATGATCTACCTCGTCTTCAACGAGGGCTATTCGGCGATGAACGGCCCGGAAAGCGTCTCGGCCGACCTGTGCCAGGAGGCGATCCGGCTCGGACGCCTGCTGCTTCAGCTTTTCCCGGCCGAGCCGGAGATCAAGGGGCTGACGGCGCTCATGATGATCCAGCATTCGCGGGCGCGCGCCCGCTTCGACGCCGATGGCGCCGTCATCCTGCTTGATGACCAGGACCGCAGCCTGTGGGACCGCTCGCTGATCGACGAGGCCTTGGCGCTGATCGACAGGGCGATGCAGTACCGCCAACCGGGCGCCTACCAGATCCAGGCGGCGATCGCGGCGCTGCATGCCCGCGCCGAGCGTGCGGATGAGACCGACTGGGCGCAGATCGACCTGCTCTACCAGGCGCTCGAGCGGCTGCAGCCCTCTCCGGTGATCACGCTCAATCGCGCAGTGGCGGTTTCGAAGCGTCAGGGGCCGGAAGTCGCGCTGGCGATGATCGCGCCCTTGGCGGAAAAGCTCTCCGGCTATTTCTATTTCCATGGCTTGAGCGGCCATCTCCTGAAGCAGCTCGGCAAGGTCCGCGAGGCGCGTGTGGCCTTCGACCATGCGATTGCGCTTGCGACCAACGCGGCCGAATGCGCTTACATCCGCATGCAGCTCGACAAGCTCGATGAAACGCCTGGTATCGAGATCTCCGAAAGAAAAATCTGACGGTGCCTGTCGGGATCCCTCATGCGCTTTCGTCCTTGGACCGAGAACGAAATCCAAGGAGAGAAATCAGTGACCACCAGCCTCGTTATGCCCGCCCCAACGGCAAAGTCGATCATCCTCGGCCGCTTCCTCAGCGGCGTGCTAGTCGCCTTCCTGATTTTCGATGCCGTCATCAAGCTTGTGCCGCTTGCTATCGTCACCGAAACCATGGTCGCGCTCGGCTATTCCGCCGACCAGGGTCTGGCGCGGCTGCTCGGCATTCTCACATTGTTGTGCACGGTGCTCTATGTGATCCCGCGCACCTCGATCCTCGGCGCCATTCTGCTCACCGGCTATCTCGGCGGGGCGATGGCGACGCATCTGCGGGCCGGCAGCCCGCTCTTCACCCATCTGCTTTTCGGCTTCTATCTCGGCGTGATCGCCTGGGGCGGCCTCTGGCTTCGAGATCCGCGGCTGCGCGCCCTCATTCCCTTCAGCAACTGACAGAAACGGAGCGCTCGAAAGACGACCATGACCAAAACAGTCAACGACTACATTGCCGGCCTCTCCGGTGTCCCGGCCGACGTGGCGAAGCGCCTGCATGGTGCCCTCCTGGCCACAGGCGCGCTCAATGACGCCGTCAAATGGGGCCATCCCATCTATGAGGCCGGCGGCGCGGTCTGTCTGCTCAAGGGGGCAAAGGATTACGTGACCTTCGGTTTCTGGCGCGGCGCCGAGATGCTTGATCTCGACGCACGCCTGGAGAAGGGCGGAGGCAAGGGCGACATGGCCTATATTCGCCTGCGCACCACCGATGACGTGGACGACGTTCAGGTCGCCCGGCTGGTGGCTAGGGGCATCGAGCTCAACCGGCTGAAGGGCGATCCGATGAAAGCCGCCTAGACGAAACAAACTTGCATCGTGGCCGAAGAAACAGAGCGCCTTTATCGGCTGCGATGCAATATCTCTTCACGGGAACAGGAATTCACGCCAGATCCCGCGAGGCAGCCATGATCCTCTACTATCAAACCCACTCTCCCTTCGCCCGCAAGGCGCTTGTCTTTGCTCACGAGATCGGCCTTGCCGACCGGCTGAAAGTCATCCACCACGAGACGAGCCCAACGCGGCGCAACGACGAGGTCTATGCCGAAAACCCGCTCGGCAAGGTTCCGGTGCTGCTGCGTGAGGGCGAAGAGCCGATCTTCGACAGCGATGTCATCTGCGCCTATCTCGATACGCTGCACGAGGGACGCAAGCGGATCCCCGAGGTCGGCGAACCTCGATGGCGGGCGCTGCGCATGCAGTCGGTGGCGCAGGTTCTTGCCCAGACCGGGATCGGCTTGCGCTGGGAGTGGGAGAGGCGCCCCGAACATCTGCGCTATCCGGAACTCGCCAAGGGCTACGAAGAAAAGATCGAGGCGACCTACGATTGGCTGGAGCAGAGGTTATCGCCCGAGGAAGACGTGGATATCGGGCAGATCGCGCTGGCGACGGCACTGTCCTGGATGGCGTTTCGCAACCTGCCGTCGTTTCGCAACCGTCCGAGGCTGACCCGCTGGTTCGATGCATTCGAAGGCCGGCCGTCGATGCAGGCCACGCCGCTGTCGGGTGAAACGTTCGATTGAGTCTGTAGCCGGCGAAGACCGCCTGCCCTCAGGGGCAGGCGAGATCAGCGACCACGGCGTCGAGGATCAGCATGCCGGCCGGCGTGCAGCGCAGACGCGAATTGCCCAGCCGCTCGATGAAGCCGTGATCGATCAGGAACTGCTCGCGCTCCGGGTCCGGGTCGCGGCCGGACAGCGTCTGCCATCGCGCCAAGTCGACGCCTTCCTTGAGGCGCAGACCCATCAGCAACAACTCGTCGGACTGTGCTTCGAGATCGAGGGATTCCCGCTCGATCATGCCGTGACCATGGGTCTCGACGAGCCGCAGCCATTCCTCCGGCTTGCGCTCCGTAGAGGTAGCGATCTTGCCATTGCCGATGCCCAGGCGCCCGTGGGCGCCCGGGCCGATGCCGGCATAGTCGCCGTAGCGCCAATAGGTGAGGTTGTGCCGGCTCTCGGCACCCGGGCGGGCGTGGTTTGAAACTTCGTAGGCCGGCATGCCGATGGCGGCGGTAATGTCCTGCGTCGCCTCGTAAAGCACTGCCGACTGCTCGCCATCAGGCACGATCAGCTTGCCGGCCTTGTGCAGGCCGTAAAAGGGCGTGCCCTCCTCGATCGTCAGCTGGTAGAGCGACAGATGGTCGACCGCATAGGAGACGGCTTCCTTCAGCTCACGCTCCCATTCTTCGACCGTCTGGTTCGGACGGGCATAGATCAGGTCGAAGGACATGCGCGGGAAGATCTCGCGCGCCAGCCGGATCGCCTTCAGCGCGTCCTCGACATTGTGCAGCCGTCCGAGGAACTTCAGATCGCGGTCGTTCAGCGCCTGGACGCCGAGCGAGACGCGATTGACACCGGCAGCGCGGTAGCCGTGGAAACGCGTCGCTTCGACGCTCGACGGGTTCGCCTCCATGGTGATTTCGATGCCGTCGGGCACATGCCAATGGCGAGCGATGCCCTGGAGGATGGCATCGACCGTCGACGGCTCCATCAAGGACGGCGTGCCGCCGCCCATGAACACGCTGGTGACCGTGCGCGGGCCGGAGAGTTCGCGCACCTCTTCCATTTCCTTAAGGAAAGCTGCAACGAAACGCGGCTGGTCCACCGGCTGGTGGCGCACATGGCTGTTGAAGTCGCAATAGGGGCACTTGGCCGCGCAGAACGGCCAATGCACGTAGACCCCGAAACCGGGGTCCATGCCGTCACCGATCGCCGATAGCGTGGCAGTTTGCATTATTGCGTCTCTCATGGTCACTTTCAGTAGAGAGCGGGATGAGGAAAACCGCACGCACTTTTCCTCATCCCGCTCAGATCAGGCTCCGAGGCAGGTCTCGGCAAAGATCTTGAAGGCGCGGGCGCGGTGCGACAGAGCCTCTTCGTCACCCGGCTTCCAGCCGTGTTTCTCGTCGGCGCTCATCTCGCCGAAGGTGGTCTCGTAGCCCTTGGGCTGGAACACCGGATCATAGCCGAAGCCCTGGCCGCCGCGCGGCGGCCAGACGACGAAACCTTCGACCTCGCCGCGGAAGAGCTCGACATGACCGTCCGGCCAGGCAAGGCAAAGAACCGAGACGAAACGGGCGGTGCGCTCGGAAGGCGTTTTGGCGCCTTTCTCCTGCAGCGCATCTTCGACCTTCTGCATGGCCATGGCGAAGTCGCGGCTGCCATCTTCGCGCTCGGCCCAGTTGGCCGTATAGACGCCGGGCGCTCCATCGAGCGCGTCGATCGCGAGACCAGAATCGTCCGAAAGTGCCGGCAGGCCGGAGGCCTTGGCCGAGGCGAGCGCCTTGATCGCGGCGTTCTCCTCGAAAGTGGTGCCGGTCTCGTCGGGCTCGATGAAGTTGAGGTCTGCGGCCGACTTCGCCTCGAAGCCGAGCGGGCCGATGAGATCGCGGATTTCGCGGATCTTGCCGGCGTTGTGGCTGGCGACGATCAGCGTCTTGTTGTCGAGTTTGCGCATGGTGTCTCGTTTCGTGTTCATTCGATGGACCAGAGGCCCGGTTCCGCACATTCAAGGCTGTTGCCGGCCGGGTCGCGGAAATAGAAGGACCGCGCCCCGTTCGGCCAGCGGGTGTCCGCTTCGATCGCGATGCCCGCCGCTTCCAGTTTCGCCTTCCAGGCGTCCAGCGCTGCGGCGGAAACCCGGAAGCACATGTGGCCCTGGCCGCTCGTGCCGTGCGGGATCGGCGGCTTCAGCGTTTCGGCCGGATTGAAAATCAGAAGCACGCCCGGTCCGCAGCGATAGAAGACGTGGCGGTTGCCGGCACGCGTGATCTTTGCGAGCCCGAGAATGCCACCGTAGAAGGCCTCGGCGGCATCGAGATCACCCACGTAAAGGGCGGTCTCGAGAATGCCTTCCAGCGCCGGGGCCATCTTGACGTTCCTTCCTCAGCCGGCGATCGCCTGCTTCTGCAGCGCGACCAGTTCGGCAATGCCGGTCTTGGCAAGGCCCATCAGGCTCGCGAATTCCTCTTCCGAGAACGGCTTGCCTTCGGCCGTGCCCTGGATCTCGACGATGCCGCCGGAGCCGGTCATAACGAAGTTGGCGTCGGTCTCGGCAGCGGAATCTTCGAGGTAATCGAGATCGATTACCGACTGGTTGGCGAAGATGCCGCAGGAAATGGCGGCGACGTGATCCTTCAGGACCTTCTCGACCTTGACCATGTTGCGGGCTTCCATCCACTTCAGGCAGTCGTGGAGCGCGATCCAGGCGCCGGTGATCGAAGCAGTGCGCGTGCCGCCATCGGCCTGGATGACGTCGCAGTCGATCGAGATCTGGCGTTCGCCGAGAGCCGGCAGATCGACCACGGCGCGCAGCGACCGGCCGATCAGCCGCTGGATTTCCTGGGTGCGACCGCTCTGCTTGCCGCTGGCTGCCTCGCGCCGCATGCGCTCGCCGGTGGCGCGCGGCAGCATGCCGTATTCCGCCGTCACCCAGCCCTTGCCGCCATTGCGCAGCCAGGCCGGAACCTTTTCCTCAAGGCTTGCGGTGCACAGCACATGCGTGTCGCCGAACCGCACCAGACAGGAGCCTTCCGCATGCTTGGAAAAATTGCGCTCGAAAGAAACCTTGCGCATTTGATCGGTTTTTCTGCCGGATGGCCGCATCGTCAACTCCTATCGTATCTCGTGAGCCTTCTACTGCATAATTCCCTAAATCGAAATCGATTTAGGGACAAAATTATGCAGCAGTTTAAGGTGCTGCAGCGACCTTTGGCGCGTCCAAGGATGCGCGGCGCTGCAGAGCATGGCAGAGGTAAAGGGATCCGGTGGAAAGCCGGACATTCGACCGTTTTTTCCCTTTTGCCAACGGACCGCAGGGACACTATATTCCGGCCACGGCAGGATGTGCCTGCATATGTGGAGTGACATGGTACTGCGCAATCCCGGAGCAAAGGAAATCGCCGCGGCGCTCGACGAGCGCTCGGGCGAAATCTTCCGTCGCATCGTGGAGACCTATCTGACGAGCGGCGAGCCGCTTGGCTCGCGCAACCTGTCGCGGCTTTTGCCAATGGCGCTGTCGCCTGCCTCCGTGCGCAACGTGATGAGCGATCTCGAAGATCTCGGCCTCATCTATTCGCCGCATGTCAGCGCCGGTCGCCTGCCGACCCAGACGGGCCTGCGCTTCTTCGTCGACGCCTTCATGCAGGTCGGAAATCTATCGCCCGAAGATCGCGCCTCTATCGACCGCCATGTCCGGCGCGACGACCATACCCAGCCGGTCGATACGCTTTTGACCGAAGCGAGCCAGATGCTGTCGGGCATGTCGCGCGGCGCGGGTCTCGTCATCACCGCCAAGGCCGATCCGGTGCTGAAGCATGTCGAGTTCATCCGCCTGGCGCCGACCAAGGCGCTGGCGGTGCTCGTCGGCGAACATGACCAGGTGGAAAACCGCATCATCGAGCTCCCGGCCGGCGTCACCAGTTCGCAACTCACGGAAGCGGCGAACTTCCTCAACGCCCATCTCGCCGGACAGACGATCGCCGAGGTGCGGGCGCAGCTCGAAAGGGTGAAGCTGACGGTGCGCGGCGAGCTCGACGCGCTGTCGCAGGATCTTGTCGAGCGCGGTCTTGCAATCTGGTCGGGCAACGAGGGCGACGAGAAGCCGGCGCGCCTGATCGTGCGCGGCCGCGCCAACCTGCTCGAAGGCCTCGAGGGTGCCGAGGACATCGACCGGCTCAGAATGCTGTTCGACGATCTCGAAAAGAAGGACAGCATGATCGAGTTGCTCGATCTCGCCGAAAGCGGCCCTGGGGTGCGGATATTCATAGGCTCGGAAAACAAGCTGTTTTCGCTTTCCGGCTCGTCGTTGATCGTCGCGCCCTATCGCGATGGCGAGGACCGCATCGTTGGCGCCGTCGGCGTCATCGGGCCGACGCGGCTCAACTACTCGCGCATCGTTCCGATGGTCGATTATACCGCGCAGTTGATGTCGCGGCTTTCGCGCTAAGGGCGCTTTTAGTCGTTGCATGTCTCATTGATCGATCTCGATGAAGGACAAAGACATGCAGCAAATCAAAGTGCTACAGCGACCTTTGCGCGTCTGATAAGACGCGCGGCGCTGTAGGAGCGCGATTGAACCCTTGATTTTTCGGCACCAAACCTCGATATCGGCTTCAAATCCAGTCCCTAAGCATTTTTGCTGAAACGCAGGCTCGCGCTTGCGGCGTGGAAATGCGAAGGACAATAGAGACGACACTGCGGAGAACGTCATGACCGACGATACGAACAAGCACGGACCCGAGGCCACCGACGAGGTATTCGACGCCGCACCGGACGCTGTCGAGGCAGCAGCCGTTGCCGAGCCCGATCCGTTGGAACTCGCCCGGGCCGAAAGCGCCGAGCTGCGCGACAAGTACCTTCGGCTTGCCGCCGAAATGGACAACCTGCGCCGTCGCACCGAACGCGACGTCAAGGATGCCAAGTCCTATTCCGTTGCTGGCTTTGCCCGCGACATGCTGGCGGTATCTGACAACCTGCGCCGCGCGCTCGATGCCATTCCGGCGGAAGCCAAGGAAGCCGGTGAGGCCGGTCTCAACACGCTGATCGAAGGCGTGGAGATGACCGAGCGCTCGATGCTCTCGGCGCTTGAGCGTCACGGCGTCAAGAAGCTGGAGCCGGAAGGCCAGAAGTTCGACCCGAACTTCCACCAGGCGATGTTCGAAATCCCGAATGCGGATGTGCCGAACAACACGGTGCTGCAGGTCGTCCAGGCCGGCTACACCATCGGCGACCGCGTCCTGCGCCCGGCCATGGTCGGCGTTTCCAAGGGCGGCCCCAAGGTCGTCGCTGGCGAAAACGGCGACGCGCCGACCGCCTGATCCTGCCGATCAGAATTCAACAAGAACGCCGCGCGAACTTCGCGCGGCGTTCTTGTTTGGGCTGAGCGTAGCGGTGTGCGTTCGTTCGCCGGCGCTATCCGAACAGTTGCTGCAGGTGATCGTTGAGGAAACGTCCCTCGGGATCGACCTTGGCCCTCAGTGCCCGGAAATCGCCCGCTCGGGGGTAGAGCGCCGTCACATCCTCGGCGCCGAGGAAATGCAGCTTGCCCCAGTGCGGCCGCGAACCGTACTGCCTGAGGATCGTGTCCACGTCCTTCAGATATTCCCAATAGTCGGTGCCCGGTTCGCCCGAGACCGAAAGCGTGATCGAATCCTGCTCGAAGAAGGGGCTGATCCAGCCGGTATCGCCGGCGGTGAAGCGATACTCGATCGGGTAGATGCAGGTCGGGTGCTTTTCCAGCATCAGCTTGCGCACCGCCTTTACCGCTTCCTTGCCGTGGGCGACAGGCACCGCATATTCGAGCTCGTGGAAGTTCGGCACGTACTCGATCGGGTAGATCTCCGAGGAATAGGCGATCTTCTCGAACCCGCGCTCCATCGGCGCTTCCTCGGTGATGTCGATCACCTTCATCTCGCAGACGTCGGAGGTCTTGTCCGTGGTCGACACCGAGGCCGTGTCCGGCAGGCAGTAGCAGTGGCGGCTCTCCGGAACCGGGCACCAGAAGAAACCGAAATGGCGGTGCTTGGCGGCAAGCTCGTCGTGCTGTTCGATCATTTCGTCGAAGGTGCAGCGCCAGAGCTTTTCATGCAGATTGTAGCTTTCCATCGCCTGCAATGTGATCTCCGAGATCACGCCGAGCATGCCGACCGAGACGCGCGCCGCCTCCAGCAGATCCGGCGTGGTCTCGTCGACCACGAGGATGCTGCCGTCCGGCTGCACCAGCCGCATGCCGACGATCTGCGAGGCCATGTTGCCGAGCCTGGCGCCGGTGCCATGTGTGCCGGTCGTCAGCGCGCCGGCTAGCGCCTGGCTGTCGATATCGCCCTGGTTGATCAGCGACAGGCCGTTCTCCTTCAGCACCTTGCCGAGCTGGTTGATGGTGGTGCCGGCCTTGACCGCCACGCGCTTGCGGGTGCTGTCGATGTTGACGACGCCCTGCATGCTCGAGAGTGTCAGCTGTAGCCCGCTGGTAAGCGCCACTGGCGTGAAGGAATGTCCGGAACCGGCGCAGCGAACGTTCAGCCCTTGCGCGGTTGCCTCGCGCACCATTTCGGCTAGCGCCGCCTCACTCTCCGGCGCGCCGCGATGGCGCACGATGCATGATTGGTTTCCGACCCAGTTGCGCCAGTGGCCACCTGCCTGAAGCATTTTCCCCTCCCTCAAACCGCGGTGAAGCAATTGTCGACGAACAGATGCGTGCCGTTGATGAAGCTCGCCTCGTCACTCGCCAGAAACAATGCCGCGTTCGCCACTTCCTTCGGATCGCACATGCGGCCCTGTTGCGCGGCGATCGCCGCTTCCGAAACGTCGACGCCGTATTTGCTGAGCCCGACGAGCTCGCGCTTGCCGTGGTCGGTGGCGATGAAGCCCGGGCAGACGGCGTTGCAGCGGATTCCGCGGTCGCGGAATTCCACGGCGATGGCGCGGGCGAACATGTGGCAGGCGCCCTTGGTGGTGTCATAGAGCACCTCCATCGGTGTTGCGGCCACGGCCGAAATCGACGAGGTGCAGACAATGCTGCCGCCGCCGGCCGCAAGCATGCCTGGCAGTACCGCCTTGGTCATCAGGAACATGCTGCGCACATTGACCGCCATCAGCCGGTCCCACTCGTCCTCCTCCGTTTCGAGGAAGGGACCGACGGCGAGGATGCCGGCGTGGTTGAAGAGCACGGTGATGGCGCCGAAGGCCGCTTCAACCGCCTTGACGGCGGACGTCACCTCGGCCGACACCGAGACGTCGGCCGGGGCAAAAATCGCCTCGCCGCCGTTGGCGCGGATCGAGGCGGCCACCTCTTCGCCTTTGCTGCGCGGCAGATCGACGATGCCGACCTTGGCGCCTTCGCGCGCGAACAGCTCGGATGCGGCAAGACCGCAGCCTCCCGCGCCACCGCTGATCAACGCCACCTTGCCTGAAAGCCTGCCTGCCATCTTAATCCTCCCCTTGGCGCATCCTTCGCAGCGGTCGCCGATGACGACCCGCGACGGATCCGGTTTCTCACTCCCCGGGAATTATTGTTGACGAGTGAGGGGCTGTCGATATCCCATGGGGGATACGTAGGGTTGGGGGATGACAAGGGAATGCTCGCAAGCGAGTCTGCCGATATCTCGGCGATGATCGGCCTGATCGGCACGGAAGATTTCGGCCGAGCGCTCGATCGGATGCTCCGATCGGTCACCGGCTTCGATCTCTCGGTCGCGTTTGCCTATCCTTACGATGCAAGGCCGATCGTCCTGCATGACGGCTATACGGCCAAGGTGTCGGCAAGTGCGCTTTCCGCCTATCTCGGCGGCGCCTACCTGCTCGATCCCTTTTACGTCGCCTGTTGTGCCGGCCAGCCGGCAGGGCTCTGGCGAATGCGCGAGCTTGCGCCGGACCAGTTCTTCCTGTCCGACTTCTCGTCGTCGGCGGAAGTGCATCCCTGCGTGTCGATGGAATCCGGCGTTCTCGTCGAGGAGGTGGGCTTCGTTATCCCGCTCGATGGCGGCCTGCAGGCGACCTACTCGTTGATGCGCGGCCGCGGCGGCGAGCCTTTCAGCGAGACGGAGCTGGCCAGGCTGCGCGTCTACGAGCCGATCGTGCGCGAGGCCATCAGGTCGAACTGGCGCCAGCAGGGCCAGACGATTGCGCCGTCGCCCTCCGAGGAGGGCGACGATGCGATGGAGGCGGCGTTCGAAAGCCTGTGTTCAGATCGGCTGACCAAGCAGCAGCGCAACATCGTGCGCCTCATCCTTAGGGGCCACAGCAACCTGTCGATCGGCAAGGTGATGAACATCGCCGAGGGCACGGTTCGCATCCACCGCAAGAACATCTATCGCCGGCTCGGCATTTCGAGCCAGGGTGCCCTGTTCCGGATTTTCATTGATCATTTGAACGGGCGTCAGCTCTACTGATGCAGGCTTCGGGCGACTGTGCGCATCCTGCAGGATGCGCCCCGTTGTTCAAGCTCAGGCCGCGTGCGAGGTCGCGTCGTCGTCGAGCAGCGTGTAGATCGCGCTGGCGGAATCGCTCGAGCGGATCTTGGCGACCATGTCCTGGTCGCGAAGCACGCGCGCGATGCGCGACAGCGCTTTGAGGTGGTCCGCGCCGGCGCCTTCCGGAGCGAGCAGCAGGAACACGAGATCGACCGGCTGGTCGTCGAGCGCCTCGAAATCGACGGGCGTGTCGAGACGCGCGAAAATGCCGATGATCGAGGGGAGATTGTTGAGCTTGCCGTGCGGAATGGCGATGCCGTTGCCGACGCCGGTGGAACCAAGGCGCTCGCGCTGCAGGATCACGTCGAAGATTTCACGCTCGGGAACCCCGGTGATCTTAGAAGCTTTTGCCGCCAATTCCTGAAGGAGCTGTTTTTTCGAGTTGGCCCTCATGGCCGGGATGATCGCATTTTGATGCAGTAGACCTGCCAATGCCATTCTTTTGTCCTCGTTCGCCGGTTAGAGCCGGACAACATCATCACAAATGCGTCGCAATGGCTCTAACCATCTTTGTCATGGCGGATCCCATGCACAGAAAAGTCACATTTCCGGCCTGGCCGCTGATTTGCGGGAGAGGGACGCCGGCACGCCGGCATCCCTCTTTTTTCGCTCATGCTTTGATATTGGCAGCATCGATCCAGCCAATATTTCCATCGTTGCGCCTGTAGACGATATTCAGTTCGGCCTTGCCGGGAGTGCGGAACATCAGGACGGGTTCGTCCGTCATGTCGAGCGCCATCACGGCGCTTGCGACAGACATCGTCCTTAATTGTTTCGAGCTCTCAGCCACGATGGTCGGCGCATAATCCTCGGGAACTTCGTCGTCCTCGAACGGCACCGAATCCATCACTGTGTAAGCCACCTCGGCAGCGTTCTGTCCGTTGCCGTTGTGGTGATCCTTCAGCTTGCGCTTGTAGCGACGCAGACGCTTTTCGATGCGATCCGACGCCGCGTCAAACGCAGCCTGTGGATCGTTCGCCTGGCCGTTCGCCTGCATTACCACGCCCGTATCGAGATGAAGCTTGCAGTCGGCGCTGAAGCGCGGCCCGGATTTTTCCACAGTGACCTGGCTTGAATATCCTCCGTCGAAATATTTGGTAACGGCCTGCTCGATCTGCTCGCCAATGCGGGCGCGGAACGAATCGCCGATTTCCATCTGTTTACCGGATACACGCACACTCATGGAGTTTCCTCTCTCGTTCGTGATTTGCGCAGCCAGTCTATTCCAAGCGGTCCCGTCATCCAAGCCTTTCAGACTTGCGAGCGCGCCTCTGTCGCAGCCACCGGTCGCACCGGAGGCTTCCGGGGTGAGCAGTCCCCGGCAATTGCGGCGGGCTCATATCGCCTGTGTCGGAGAGAGTCAATCGAAGGTCGCAAAAAAGTTAATGCGCCTTAACTTCCGGTGCTCAGAAACCGGCGGCCTTGGCGAGCGCGCGCTTCTCCCGCCGGCGCTGCACGGAGGAGGGGATATTCATCGCTTCCCGGTATTTGGCGACCGTGCGCCGCGCGATATCGATGCCGGCCTTCTTGAGGACGTCGACGATGTCGTCGTCAGAAAGCACCGCCTCGGTGCTCTCCTCGTGGATCAGCGTGCGGATCTTGTGGCGCACGGATTCCGCCGAATGGCTGTCGCCACCCTCGGCCGAGCCGATCGAGACGGTGAAGAAATACTTGAGCTCAAACAGCCCGCGCGGCGTCAGCATGTACTTGTTCGAGGTGACGCGGCTGACGGTCGATTCATGCATCTTGATGGCGTCGGCGACGGTCTTGAGGTTCAGCGGCCTGAGGTGCCCGATGCCGTTGACGAGGAACGCGTCCTGCTGGCGCACGATCTCGGTGGCGACCTTCATGATCGTGCGGGCGCGCTGATCGAGGCTGCGCGTCAGCCAGTTGGCATTTTGCAGGCATTCGTTGAGGAAGGCCTGGTCGGCGCTGTTTTTCTGCGTGCCGCGTGACACCGAAGCGAAGTAGTCCTGATTGACCAGAACGCGCGGCAGCGCATCCGGATTGAGTTCGACCATCCATGAGCCGTCGGGCGCTGCCCGCACGACGATATCGGGCACGATCGCCTCGCTGACGCTGGTCTCGAAGCTGGTGCCGGGCTTCGGGTCGAGCTTGCGGATTTCCGCCAGCATGTCGATCAGGTCTTCCTCGTCGACGCCGCAGATCTTCTTCAGCGTCGCGAAATCACGCCGCGCCAGGAGTTCGAGATTGGCAAGCAGCGCCTCCATTGCCGGATCGAGCCGGTCGCGGGCGCGCAGCTGGATGGCGAGACACTCGCCGAGCGAGCGGGCAAATACACCGGGCGGATCGAACTGCTGCAGCGTCAGCAGCACCCTGAGGACATCGGCATGGGCGGCGCCCAGCCGTTCGCCAACCTCGCCGAGGTCCGCCTGCAGGTATCCGGCGTCGTCGAGTTGGTCGATGAGGTGCTGCGCGATCAGTCGATCGGAAGGAGCCGGCAGCGCGAAGGGCAATTGCTCCAGAAGCGTTTCGCGCAGGCTCTTGCGGCCGGCGACGAAATCGTCGAGGTCGTAATCTTCGCCCTCGCCGCTGCCGGGCATCGATTTCCACTGGCCAAGCAGTTCCGGCGCATCGGCGCGTTGCGGCGTGGTGTCGTCCTGGAAGACATTGGCGAAATCGGCATCGAGCTGGTCGTCGAGCCGCTCGCCGCTTTGCGACGTGGCGCTGTCATAGAGATCCGCCTGGCCGCCGCCGTCGTCGCTTCCGCCTCTCTCGTCTCCGCCGGCCATCTCGCCCTGCTCCGGGGCGACCTGATCGTCATTTGCCTGAAATTCGAGCAGCGGGTTCTTTTCGACTTCCTGGGCGATGAACTGGTTGAGCTCAAGATGCGTCATCTGCAGCAGCTGGATCGACTGCATGAGCTGTGGCGTCATCACCAGGGACTGGGACTGGCGCAGATGAAGGCTGGCGGACAGGGCCATGCTGACGCGAAACTCCCGAGAAATCTCCAGGGGCCGCGGTGCTTCTCCGGTCGCCGGTCGGGCCCTTTTCTTAATTGGCCCAAAAATTGCTTATCGGAAAGGTTTGGTCAAGCGCGTTCGCGGGCGGAATCGCCCGCGAGGCGGTTTCAGAGGCTGAAATTGTCGCCGAGATAGAGCCGACGCACGTCAGGATTGGTGACAATGTCGTTGGCGCGACCATGCGTCAGCACTTCGCCGGCATGGATAATGTAGGCGCGATCGATGAGGCCGAGCGTCTCGCGCACATTGTGGTCGGTGATCAGCACGCCGATGCCGCGCGAGGTCAGGTGCCGGACAAGCGCCTGGATGTCGGCGACCGAGATCGGGTCGACGCCGGCAAAGGGCTCGTCGAGCAGCATGAAGGTCGGGTCGGTCGCAAGCGCACGGGCGATTTCGAGACGGCGGCGTTCGCCACCGGAAAGCGCGATCGCCGGCGACTTGCGCAGATGCGTGATGTTGAACTCGCCGAGCAGGTCGTTGAGCTTGCTTTCGCGCCGCTCCAGGTTCTTATCGTGAACCTCGAGCACGGCGCGGATGTTCTCCTCGACCGTCAGCCCGCGGAAGATTGACGCTTCCTGCGGCAGGTAGCCGACGCCGAGGCGTGCACGCCGGTACATCGGCATGGTCGTCACGTCATTGCCGTTGATCTCTATCGAACCCTCGTCGACGGGGACGAGGCCGGTGATCATGTAGAAGCAGGTGGTCTTGCCGGCGCCGTTCGGCCCGAGCAGGCCCACGGCCTCGCCGCGCCGCACCACCAGCGACACGCCGTTGACGACCCGACGCTCGCGATAGGCCTTGGTCAGTCCGCGGGCAATCAGGGTGCCGTCATAGCGCGCCTTGTCGACCGCATGGCCGGAAGCGACCGCAGTGGTCGCCGACGGCTTGCGGACCCGTTTGCGCTTGTGGAGGAAGGGAAGTTGCACGAGCGGTCTACGTCAGTTCGTCTTGCGGGACTTCGGGTCGAGCTGGATCTGCACGCGGCCGCCGCAGGCTTCGAGCTGGGCCTCACCGGTTTCCATCTGGACGTTGAGCTGGCAGCCGACGAAGACGTTCTTGCCTTCGGAGAGGACGACCTTGTCGCCCTTGAGAACGAAGACCTGCTTGGTCATGTCGAACGAGCCGGTATCGGCCGTCGCCTGCTGCGTGCCGGAGCTCAGGAATACTTTCTCGCTGACCTCGATACGGTCGATGTCGGCGTCGCCGCTCGAAACCGAGCCGCCGCCGGACTTGTAGAAGACGACCATATTGCCGGCCTGCAGCGTCGTCGTGCCCTGCACGACCTTGACGTTGCCGGTGAAAATCGCCTTGCTTTCCGGGTCCTTGATTTCGAGCTTGTCGCTCTCGATCTGGATCGGCTTGTCGTTGGACAGCTCAAGGCCCTTCATCTTGCTCGACGTGGCCTGCGCAAAAGCGCCGGAGGCAATAATCAAAGCGCCCGCTCCGGCAATGGCCAGGCTGGCGGAAATCTTGAAAAATGATGCGGTTGTGACCGACATGGAGTGCACCGGGTCCTATTTCGCGTTTTTGCGGATGGCGGCGGGCTCGACGTTCACCCTCACCATACCCTCGAAAATTACAATACGTCCCTTATCCGTCATTCGCAGCGTCTGCGCAATGATCGAACCACCCTTCATGCTGATCGCAACGGGCTGCTTCGTTTCCATCTCGCCGGCATTGATGTCCAGATAGGCCGACTGGAAGTCGGCGTTGATGCCATTATTGACGGAAATGGTGAACGGGGCGTTCATGTCGAGTGTATTGGCGCCGCGATCATAGATGCCGTTGGTGGCGTCGACGGTCGCTATCATCGAATCCTTCATCGGCATTTCTGCGTGGATCGTCTGCAGCGTGATGATGTCGGGGTTGGCGATATCCTGAAGCGCCCGCTGGGCCTTCATCGAGTAGCTGATGCCCTGCTTGTTGCGACCGGAGATCGCCGGATTCTTCATGACGATCTTGCCGTCCTCGATCGTCGCGGTCTCGATCTGCAGGTCGACGGGCATGAAAGCGCGCACGAAGGACACGGCGGCAAAAATGACGGCAATGACGCCGGCGATGATCGGCAGGATGATCTTCAGGCGGCGCACGCGCGCGGAATGCCGTGCGGCGAGCGCATAGGCGTCGGCGGAGCTCGCACCCGTATCGGCAAAGATGCCCGGGGCTGGCGCGTGGTTCAACATGGAAGGGCCTGTCGGTTCTACTGCTTTTGTCGCTGACCCAACGTGGGGGTCATTTACATACATTGGTGTAAGTCGTCGCAAATATGGATATTTTTTGCTGACGCACAATGGCGCCGCAAAAAAACTCGGGTGAAGCGCAAAAACGCCAGCCGCGGCTTTCAACCGTGGTCAAGCGCGTCTATGGAATATGCCTCTTCGCGCGCAGATAGCACGTTCCCGCGGAAACTGACAGAAGCAGCGCCAACAAATCGGGAGAAACCCACATGGACGAACTCGCCATCGCCGATCGCCGCAGCCTGCGCCGGAAGTTGAGCTTCTGGCGCTTTGTGGTCGCGGGGCTGCTTCTCCTCGTCGCGCTCGCGATCTTTGCCTGGTCCGGGGCTGCCGACGACGTCGGCCACAACAGGCAGCATGTGGCGCGCGTTGCGATCACCGGCCTGATCCAGGATGACCGCGAACTGCTCGAGCGCCTGCAGAAGATTGCCGACAACGATAGCGTCAAGGCGCTGGTCGTGACCATTTCGTCGCCGGGTGGCACCACCTATGGCGGCGAGGTCATCTACAAGGCGATCCGCAAGGTGGCGGCCAAGAAGCCGGTCGTTTCCGACGTGCGCACGCTTGCCGCCTCGGCGGGCTACATGATCGCGCTCGGCGGCGATACGATAGTTGCCGGTGAGAGCTCGATCACCGGCTCCATCGGCGTCATCTTCCAGTATCCGCAGGTCAAGGAGTTGATGGACAAGCTCGGCGTCTCCCTGGAATCGATCAAGTCGCGGCCGCTGAAGGCGGAACCTTCGCCCTTCCATCCGGCGAGCGACGAGGCGAAGGCCATGATCCAGTCGATGATTGACGACAGCTACGCCTGGTTCGTCGACCTGGTTGCCGACCGCCGCAAGTTGCCGCGTCCCGATGCGTTGCTGCTCGCCGACGGACGCATTTTCACCGGCCGCCAGGCGCTGAAGGCCAAGCTCGTCGACAAGCTCGGCGGCGAGGACGAAATTCGCGCCTTCCTCACGGAGAAAAAGGTGTCGAAGGACCTGCCGATCGTCGATTGGGAAGCCCCCCGCAAGACCCTGCCTTTTGGCCTCGGCGCGCTGGTCGGCAACTGGATCAAGATGTTGGGATATGACGCTTTTCCGGCAATGAGCGGGCTCGAAAAAATTGCAGGCGACAAGTTGTTTCTTGACGGTCTTGTTTCGGTTTGGCAGGTTGATGGCCAATGAGCAAGGCGACATATACCCAGCCTGAGCCGTCGAGCGATGTCGGTGATTTTGCAAATGCCGCGCACCGCCTTGCGGAAATCACAATGCAGACCGAAAAAGCAAAACAAACAAGAATTTGAGGGGGCGACAGTGATCAAGTCAGAACTGGTGCAGATTGTTGCGGCTCGCAATCCGCATCTCTACCACCGCGACGTCGAAAATATCGTCAACGCGGTCCTCGATGAGATCACCGACGCGCTCGCTGCAGGCAACCGGGTCGAACTGCGTGGCTTCGGCGCCTTCTCGGTCAAGAACCGGCCGTCGCGGTCGGGGCGCAACCCGCGCACCGGCGATTCCGTTTTTGTCGAGGAAAAATGGGTACCGTTTTTCAAGACCGGCAAGGAACTGCGCGAGCGGCTCAACCCGGGCATGAACGGCGAAGACGAGGATTGATCATCCTTGGCGGTCGCCAGAGACCCCTAACGACCCCTTTTATACGAGGCCCGTTGCCGGCAAGCGTCCGGCAAAGCGCACGGGCGTCGGTGAGATGGAGCGATTGAATGTTCAAGAAACTGATCAACATCGTTGTTCTCGTGCCGGTCGCTATCATCCTGATTGTGCTGAGCGTGGCCAACCGCCAGAGCGTAACGCTGGCGCTGAACCCCTTCCGGCCGGAAGACAGCGTGCTTTCCGTGAGCGCGCCGTTCTTCGTCTTCCTGTTCCTTGCGGTCATCGTCGGCGTCATCCTCGGTGCCGCCGCGACCTGGTTCAGCCAGGGCAAGTACCGGCGGCGCGCGCGCAACGAGGCGAACGAAGCAGTGAAGTGGCACCGCGAGGCGGAGAAACACCGCAGCCAGGCGGAAAAGCTCGCAACCCAGGCGACGCTCGCAGCGCCGCAGAACTGATCAGAAGTTCACAAGCCTGCGAAGACCGAGACGGGGCGCCCGTTCGGTCCGCGTCGCCTCTTTAGCTCGCAGCTTCCGCCGTACCGCCGACGGCGGCGCTAAAATCGGCGAAGAATTGCTGCGCCAGTTTCTTGGCGGTTGAGTCGATCAGGCGCGAGCCGAGCTGCGCGAGCTTGCCACCGATCTCCGCCTTGACGTCG
This sequence comes from Ensifer sp. ENS02, assembly GCF_014851885.1. NCBI lineage: Bacteria > Pseudomonadati > Pseudomonadota > Alphaproteobacteria > Hyphomicrobiales > Rhizobiaceae > Ensifer > Ensifer sp. ENS02. The sequence continues at coordinate 325,566 of NZ_JACVAO010000003.1, forward strand.
TAATGCAGCACCGTTTCGTCCCCGTCCGCTGTTAAGGCGACGTCGGCGCCGCCCTTGGCAAAGCCGGCGATGCCGCCCTTTCCTTCGCCCGAGATCGTATAGCTCTGCGGCGGATTGAGATTGGAGAGCACGACATTGCCGGTGAAGGAGGCCGAGACCGGGCCGATCTTGATCTTCACCACGGCCGCAAGCTCGGTTGGCGACGTCATCTCCAGCGACTGGCACCCGGGAATGCATCGCTTGAGGATTTCCGGGTCGTTGAGGCCGCGCCACACCGCGTCGCGCCCAGCCGCAATCCGCTCTTCGCCGGTCATGTCCATGCGTTTTCCTCCCCCCATGCGACGCCGCGCGCCCGATATCGACGCGCAAATGTCGCTTCGACACACTAGACCTGCCGCGGAATTTTGTCGCGAAGCCGGTTCCAGCCCAAGAAAATTCGCAGCGGGTTCTTGCGCGTTATCTTCGCAAAACGGAAACGGCTTTGCCAAGAGCATCAGCGATGCTATTTGCAGCTTCAAGAGATGCCGCGGCTTCAGGCTGCGGCGACAAACCTCATGGCGTCCGCCGGCCCGTCCCGGATACTGCGCAGGCAGGCGGCCCATGCACTAACAAAGCCCAGGGATTTCAGCGTGAAGGAAAAGGACCGGCGGTCGAAGAATGCCTCCGTGACGACGGCCAAGGGCCGTGGTGCCGAAGCGCGTGGCGGCGGCCGCCACGATCAGAAACGTTCGGCACCGCCGAAGGGCGGCGGCTTCAAGGAACGGCCGGCGCGACCGGCGGCAGCACAGACGGCGGAGACGCGCGAGAAGCCAGCAAAACATGCGCCTGCACAGGAAACGCCGGCGCGGGTGATCGCGCGGCGAACGGGGGAAAAGCCGGCCGAGCGCATACCGCTCATTCTCGAAACGTCGGACGCATCCGGCTATCACCTGATCGACAGCGGCGCCGGCGAAAAACTTGAGCAATACGGTCCCTACCGCATCGTGCGCCCCGAGGCGCAGGCGCTCTGGCCGCGCAGCCTGCCCGATAGCGTCTGGGAAAAAGCCGACGCGATCTTCACCGGCGACACCGACGAAGACGGCATGGGGCGCTGGCGCTTTCCTGGCGCCGTGCTCGGCGAGACCTGGCCGATGCAGCTTCTCGGCACCGATTTCCACGGTCGCTTCACCTCGTTCCGCCATGTCGGTGTGTTCCCGGAACAGCTCGCGCACTGGAGCTGGGTGAAGGATCAGGTGGAAAGGGCTGGGCGGCCGCTGAAGGTGCTGAACCTCTTCGGCTACACCGGCGTCGCCTCGCTGATCGCCGCCAGGGCCGGCGCCGAGGTGACCCATGTCGACGCCTCCAAGAAGGCAATCGGCTGGGCGCGCGAAAACCAGCAGCTGGCGCGGGCCGAAAACCTGCCGATCCGCTGGATCTGCGACGATGCGATGAAGTTCATCCAGCGCGAAGAGCGCCGTGGCAGCCGCTACGACATCATCCTGACCGACCCGCCGAAGTTCGGCCGCGGGCCGAACGGCGAGGTCTGGCAGCTTTTCGACCATCTGGCGGCGATGCTCGACATCTGCCGCGAGATCCTGTCGCCGGAGGCGCGCGGCCTGGTGCTGACGGCCTATTCGATCCGGGCGAGCTTCTACTCGATCCATGAACTGATGCGCGAGACGATGCGCGGCCACGGCGGCCGGGTGGAGTCGGGCGAGCTCATCATCCGCGAGGGCGGGCTTGACGGCCGCGAGCCGGGCAGGGCGCTTTCGACCTCACTCTTCAGCCGCTGGGTACCGCAATGACGAACGACAGAAGCGAACACGGCACCGGTCGTGTCGGTCAGGTGAAGGAGGTCACGAGCCTCACCAACCCGATCATCAAGGACATCCGCGCGCTGACGCAGAAGAAGCACCGCGACGAGACGCGCTCCTTCATGGCCGAGGGCCTGAAGCTGGTGATCGACGCGCTCGACCTTGGCTGGAAGATCAAGACGCTGATCTATGCCAAGGCGGCCAAGGGCAAGCCGCACGTGGAGCAGGTGGCGGCAAAGACCTTCGCCAAGGGCGGCCTGGTGCTGGAAGTCAGCGAGAAAGTGCTGTCGACGATCACGCGGCGCGACAATCCTCAGATGGTCGTCGGCATCTTCGAGCAGCGTTACCAGTCGCTGAAGGACCTGAAGCCGCAGCTGGGCGAAACCTATGTGGCGCTCGACCGCGTCCGCGATCCCGGCAACCTCGGCACCGTCATCCGCACCGCCGATGCCGCCGGCGCTTCCGGCGTCATTCTCGTCGGCGAGACCACCGATCCGTTTTCGCTCGAAACCGTGCGTGCGACCATGGGCTCGGTCTTTGCCATGCCGGTGGCGCGCGCCAGCGTCGAGGACTTCATCCGCTGGCAGAAATCCGCCGGCGTGAAGGTCGTCGCGACCCATCTCGCCGGCGCTGTCGACTATCGCACCATTGACTACAAGACCAAGCCGGTCGTGCTTCTGATGGGCAACGAGCAGTCGGGTCTGCCGGAGGAACTCGCTCGAGAAGCCGGTGCGCTTGCCCGCATCCCGCAGGCCGGCCGCGCCGACTCGCTCAATCTGGCGATTGCCACCGGCATCATGCTGTTCGAGGCGCGCCGCCACCTTCTGACCCTGGATGCCCGCGCATGAGCGAGAAGCAGGTGCTGTTTTCGCGGCCGCTGCCGATCGCGGTCTTCATCGTCTTCGCGCTCATCGCCGACCAAATAATCAAGTATCTGGTCGAGCTTTACCTGCCCTTCAATCAGGCGGTCCATGTCGTGCCGATGCTGGCGCTCTACCGCACCTACAACTACGGCGTCGCCTTCTCGATGCTGTCAGGCATGGAGGGCTGGTTCATCGTCGGCATGCGGCTCACCGTCTGCGCCTTTGTGCTCTGGCTGTGGAAGCGCACGCCGAAGGATCGGTTCTTCGCCCATTTCGGCTATGCGCTGATCATCGCCGGCGCGCTCGGAAACCTCGTCGACCGGCTGCTCTTCGGCTACGTCATCGACTACATCCTGTTCTATACGGAGACGTGGTCTTTCGCCGTCTTCAATCTGGCCGATACCTTCATCACCATCGGCGCCGGCGCGATCATTCTTGACGAACTACTGCACGCGAAAAAAGCGGATCGCTAAGATTTTATCGAAGCCTTGAAGCCATTCGGAACGCCTGTCGTGTTAGCCGGAACGCATGAGCGAACCGTCACGACTGCTAGAGCGGATCGAAACCGGCTTCGGGAGAGACGCCCGGGCGGGTAAGGCTGCGTCGGTTTCGGCGCTCCCGCTCGATGGGCCGGCGTCCCGTCAGGTGTCGGCGCAGCCGGCTTCCGGCGCGCGCTCTGCGCTTAGTTACGTATCCCTGGCGCTGCTCGGCCTGGTCGCTTCCGGCCTTGTCCTCGTCGTCGGCATGACTGCCGGCTTCCACCTGTTCGCCGCGGCGATTGCCGCGGCCGGCGTGGTCGGTGCGCTTTTGCTCGCCGTCGAAGCCATCCGCGCGTTTGATAGCGTGCCGGTTTCCGATGAGGTGGAGCGGGACCAGGATTGGCACCGCTCCGAAACCTCGGCGCTGCTTTCGACCATTCACGATGCGCTGGGTGACCTTGCGATCATGCGTGGCATGGACGGAAAGATCGTCCACGCCAATGCTGTCTTCCATCAGGTCTGCGGCCGATCGGATGTCCGGGGCATGGCCTGCGGCGCCCTTGGGCTGAGCTTCGAGCCGAAGGCTGCGCCCAATCATTACCTCGTGCGCATCGCCGCGGCCGAAGGCGTCCGCCTTTTCGATTGGCATGACGTGATCGCCCGCGATCCGGCGAGCGGCAAACTCATGCGCCACAGTATTGCGCGCGATGTCACCGAGGAAGCGCGCGCCGCGCGCGAGCGTGAGGCGGCGCGCCGGCGAGCCGAGGAGGCGAGCCAGGCAAAGTCGCGGCTGCTCGCCACCGTCAGCCACGAGATCCGCACGCCGCTTTCGGGCATTCTCGGCATGAGCCATCTGCTCGGCCAGACCCGCCTGTCGAGCGAGCAGCAGAACTATCTCGCCGGCATGCAGCAATCCGGCCACGCGCTGGTCCAGCTCGTCGAAGACCTGATCGACTTCTCGTCGCTTTCAGCCGGCCGCTTCCAGTTTCGCCCCAGCCGCCAGGATCCGCGCGGCGTGATCGAGAGCGTCGTGGAAATGCTCTCCAATCGCGCCCACGAGAAGGGCATCGAGATCGGCGCCACCGTTTCCGTCGACGTGCCCGCGTTGATGGCTTTCGACGCGGCGCGTCTGCGCCAGGTGCTCTTCAACGTCATCGGCAACGCGGTCAAATTCACGGAAGTCGGCGGCGTCTTCGTCAGCGCCGACACGATCGAGGATTGCGTGCGGATCCGCATCGACGATACGGGGCCGGGCATGTCGCCCGACGACCTGAAGCGCATCTTCGAGGAGTTCGAGCAGGCCGGCAACGACGAGCAACGCGCCAAGGGCACAGGGCTCGGCCTCGCGATCTCCAGGCGCATCATGCAGGCCTGTGGCGGCAGTCTCACGGCCGCAAGCGCGCCCGGCCGCGGCAGCCGCTTTGAAATCCGCCTGCCGCTTGCCGAAGTCGAGGCGATTGCGTCGGAGCGCCGCTCCACCCTCGCCGGGTCGCATGTGCTGGTCATGGCTCCCGATGGCCCGGCCTCGGCGGCGCTGGCGGCAACCATCGCGACGCTTGGCGGGCGCTGTCATCGCGCAACGACGCTTGCCGCAGCCCAGCATGTTCTTGCCGATGTGCAGGCAGGTGGCGCGCCACTCACCGACGTGATCGTCGACCACCGGCATGCGCAGCAGTACGAGCAGCTCCTCGCACTCCAGCCGGCCATCGGCCGGCTGGAGGTTCGCCGCACCTATCTGATCAATCCGGAGGAGCGCAACGGCCACCCCGTCAACCAGATGGATGGCTACGAGGCCTGGCTGATCCGGCCCTTGCGCGAAAAGTCGCTGATTGAAGTGCTGCTCGGACGCCTGAAGGGCATCGAAAAACGCGACGCGATCAACGACAACAGGCCGGTCCTGCGCGAGGAGCCCGTCGTTGAACCCGTCCGCCGACCGGGACACGGCATCCTGCTGGCCGAGGACGATCCGATCAATGCGTTGATCATCCGCACGCTGTTGCAGCGTTCGGGACACGCGGTGCAGCTCGTCAGCGACTTCGCGGGGGTCGCCGAGACGCTGCGAGCCCCTGCCGGAAACGCCTTGCCGGAGCTTCTCGTCACCGACCTCAATATGCCGGGTGGCGACGGGCTTTCCATGATGCGGCACATCCGTAATGACGAGGCAATACGCTCCTTGCCAAGGTTGCCGGTCATCGTGCTGACTTCCGATATCCGCGAGGATATGCGCGACCGCCTGCTTGCCGCCGGCGCCGATGTGGTGTTGGCGAAGCCGGCCGACCCGCAGGTGCTGACCTCGGAGATCGCGCGTCTGCTGCGCAAACAGTAACTCTTGCGATGGTTACGGTATTGATCGGGCGGCGGGGGTTGTACGCAACTTTCATGTCACTATGTTGTTGCAGAAACGTGGTCTAAGCCCCCGCAGACAGATTTGATTCGGGATGACGCGGATGGCCATCGAGCTACTGGATTCAGCGAACGTGGTTGACACTTCTCAGGCTTGCATCGGCACGAAAGCTGCCGTCCCGACGACCGACGTGCTTGGCCGGATCGCCAATCTTGAGACGCGCCTTGCCCGCACGGCATCGGAAATCGATGCTGCCCAGGCCGTGCGCTACAAGGTTTTCGTCGAGGAGATGAAGGCGCAGGTCGGCCCCGAGGCCGATCGGCGCAAGCGTGACGTCGACAGCTGGGACGCGATCTGCGACCACCTGCTGGTTCTCGACACCTCGATCGAAGGCGACGCCGAAGATCAGATCGTCGGGACATACCGGTTGCTGCGCCAGGATGTGGCTGAGCGCTCCGGCGGCTTTTACTCGTCTTCCGAATTCGCGATCGACGCGCTTCTCGCCCGTCATCCGACCAAGCGCTTCATGGAGCTCGGCCGCTCCTGCGTCCTGCCGGACTACCGGACCAAGCGCACGGTCGAACTCCTGTGGCAGGGCAATTGGGCCTATGCGCTCAAATACGGCATGGACGCGATGTTCGGCTGCGGTTCGTTCCCGGGTGTCGTTCCGGCCGAGCACGCGCTGGCGCTGTCCTTCCTGCACCACAACATCCGCGCCCGCGACGACTGGGCCGTCAGCGCACGGCCCGAGCTGCATCGGACGATGGATTTGATGCCGGCCGAGGCGATCAATGCCAAGAAGGCGCTCGCCGCTCTGCCGCCGTTGATCAAGGGCTATATGCGCCTCGGCGCGATGGTCGGCGATGGCGCAGTGGTCGATCATGCGTTCCGCACCACCGACGTTCTGATCGTTTTGCCGATCAGCAATATCTCGGGCCGCTACCTCAACTACTACGGCGCAGATGCCGGACGTTTCGGTGGCGCCGCCTCCTGACCGGGTCCCGGTGAGGTTAACCAATTATTAATGATGGATTTGACTTTCAAGGTCGAAAGAGAGACATGTATTGTCATGTTCTTCTCTAATTTCATGACGAACGAATAGAGAAAATAAATGGAGAAACTGCCGATCTTCCGGGGGTCGACAGGTATAGGGTTCCCAAGACTCCGTCTTTCATTACCTTAAACATAAATGCATTGCCTGTTATTAAGCCCGCCTCCTTTTCGGAAAGCGGGCTTTTCTTCTTTATAGTTGTATCGAATTGCTACCAATCGGGGTCGCGCGTTGACCCGAATGAAGGCGGCTGCACCAGAATGAAGCAGCCGCCGGACCGGCAATGCCGGTCCTACATGCCGGCGTTGTAGGCCGCGATCGCCGCCATGTTGACGATGTCGGAATCCTTGGCCGACATCGAGACGATCTGGATCGACTTGTCGAACCCGACGAGCAGCGGGCCGATCACCGTCGAGCCGCCGAGTTCCTGCAGCATCTTGGTCGAAATCGATGCCGAGTGGAACGCCGGCATCACGAGCACGTTTGCCGTGCCCGAGAGGCGGCAGAACGGGTATTGCTCCATGACGCGGGCATTGAGCGCCACGTCCGCGGCCATCTCGCCGTCATATTCGAAATCGACGCGGCGCTTGTCGAGGATATTGACCGCTTCGCGCACCCGCTCAGAGCGTTCGCCCTGGGGATGGCCGAAGGTGGAATAGGCAAGCATTGCCACGCGCGGCACGTAGCCAAGCCGCTTGGCGAGGCCGGCCGCTTCCTCGGCGATATCGGCAAGCTCCTCCGAAGAGGGCATGTCGTGAACCGCCGTGTCGGCGACGAGCACCGTGCGGCCGCGGCAGAGCGCGATCGAGACGCCGATGACGCGGTGGCCGGGCTTCGGGTCGATGCAGCGACGCACGTCTTCGAGTGCCGTCGAATAGTTGCGGGTCAGGCCCGTCACCATGCCGTCGGCATCACCGAGCGCCACCATGCAGGCGGCGAAGTGGTTGCGGTCGTTGTTGATCAGGCGCTGGGCGTCGCGGAAGAGGAAGCCCTTCCGCTGCAGGCGGGCATAGAGATAGTCCGTATAGGCGCCGACGCGCTTGGAAAGCCGCGCATTGACGATCTGGATGCCGGGGCGGTCGAGGTCGATGCCCTCGCGCTCTGCCGTCTCGCGCATGCGCTCCTCGCGGCCGAGCAGGATGGCGGTGCCAAGCTGCTGGTTGGCATAGGCGATTGCAGAACGCATGACCTGCACCTCTTCGCCCTCTGCAAAGACGATGCGCTTCGGCTGGCGCCGGACGCGCTCGTAGATGCGCTGCAGCGTCGAGGCGATCGGGTCGCGGCGGGCGGAGAGTTGGCGGCCATAGGCTTCGAGGTCGGTGATCGGTTTGCGGGCGACGCCGCTTTCCATCGCCGCCTTCGCGACCGCCATCGGGATCGCCGAAATCAGCCGCGGATCGAAGGGGACCGGGATGATGTATTGCGGACCGAAACGCGGACGGTTGCCCTGGTAGGCTGCGGCGACATCGTCAGGAACGTCTTCCTTGGCAAGGCTCGCCAGCGCTTCAGCCGCTGCGATCTTCATCTCGTCGTTGATGGTCGTCGCGCGCACGTCTAGCGCGCCACGGAAGATATAGGGGAAGCCGAGCACGTTGTTGACCTGGTTCGGATAGTCAGAACGGCCGGTGGCGACGATCGCGTCGTCGCGGATGCGGGCGACTTCTTCCGGCGTGATTTCCGGATCCGGGTTGGCCATGGCGAAGATGATCGGCCGCGGCGCCATCGAGCGCACCATGTCTTCCGAAAGGGCGCCCTTGGCCGAGAGGCCGAAGACCACGTCGGCGCCGTCGAGCGCTTCGGCGAGCGTGCGGCGGTCGGTCTTGACCGCATGCGCCGACTTCCACTGGTTCATGCCCTCGGTGCGGCCCTCGAAGATCACGCCCTTGGTGTCGCAGAGGATGATGTTGTCAGAGGCAAAACCCATCGACTTGATGAGCTCGATGCAGGCGATTGCCGCCGCACCCGCACCGTTGCAGACGAGCTTCGTCGTCTTGAAGTCGCGGCCGGTCAAGGCCAGCGCGTTGATGAGGCCTGCTGCGGCGATGATCGCCGTGCCGTGCTGGTCGTCGTGGAACACCGGGATGTCCATGACCTCGCGCAGCTTCTGCTCGATGATGAAACAGTCCGGCGCCTTGATGTCTTCAAGATTGATGCCGCCGAAAGAGGGCCCGAGGAAACGCACGCAGTTGATGAACTCGTCGACGTTTTCGGTATCGACTTCAAGGTCGATGGAATCGACGTCGGCAAAGCGCTTGAACAGCACGGCCTTGCCTTCCATGACAGGCTTTGACGCAAGCGCGCCGAGGTTGCCGAGGCCGAGAATGGCCGTGCCGTTCGAGATCACGGCCACCATGTTGCCGCGCGTCGTGTAGTCATAGGCGGTGTTGGGGTCCTCGGCGATCGCCTTCACGGGGACTGCAACGCCCGGAGAATAGGCAAGCGACAGGTCGCGCTGGGTGGCCATCGCCTTGGTGGGAGAAATCTCCAGCTTTCCGGGACGACCCTGCGAGTGAAAATCGAGCGCTTCCTGCGCGGTGACGCTCGTCATGGTGCGATCGGTCTTGTCGGTGGCCGGCATGTTTCCTCAATCCTCCTGTGGGCGAGCCTTGCGGCGCGCCTCTTTATGGTTGTCGTCTATAATTCCTTGGCGATAGTGTGCCATCTCTTTTTTCGGGACAATCATGAATTTCGTGACAGACTATTCGACCCGCGCGGGGGAGGTTTTATCGGCAGCCGAATTGGCGAGCGAGGAAAGCCGTTCCACGGCGACGCCGATGATGGAACAGTTCATCGAGATCAAGGCGAACAACCCGGATTCGCTGCTGTTCTACCGCATGGGCGACTTCTACGAGCTGTTCTTCCAGGACGCGGTCGAAGCCTCGCGCGCGCTCGGCATCACGCTCACCAAGCGCGGCCAGCACATGGGTCAGGAAATTCCGATGTGTGGCGTGCCGGTACATGCGGCCGACGATTACCTGCAGAAACTGATCGGTCTCGGCTTTCGCGTCGCCGTCTGCGAGCAGGTGGAAGACCCGGCGGAAGCGAAGAAGCGCGGCAGCAAGTCGGTGGTGCGCCGCGACGTCGTGCGCTTGGTCACTCCGGGCACGATCACCGAAGAGAAACTGCTTTCGCCGTCCGAGACCAACTATCTGATGGCGCTGGCGCGCATCAAGAGCGGGTCCGAGCCTGCCTACGCGCTCGCCTGGATCGACATTTCGACCGGCATCTTCCGCCTCGCCGAGACAGCCGAGAGCCGGCTGCTTGCGGACATCCTGCGTATCGAGCCGCGCGAACTGATCCTCGCAGATACCGTGTTTCACGACCCGGAACTAAGGCACGTCTTCGACGTGCTCGGCCGCGTTGCCGTGCCGCAGCCGGCGGTCTTGTTCGACAGCGCCACGGCGGAAGGGCGCATCAGCCGCTACTTCGGCGTCAAGACGCTTGATGGCTTCGGCACGTTTTCCCGTGCGGAACTCGCAGCGGCGTCTGCGGCGATCTCCTATGTCGAGAAGACCCAGCTTGCCGAACGCCCGGCACTCGGCACGCCGGAGCGCGAAAGTGCCGCCTCGACCTTGTTCATCGATCCGGCGACCCGCGGCAATCTCGAACTGGTGAAGACGCTGTCCGGCGCGCGCGAGGGCACGCTGCTGAAGGCGCTCGACCGCACGGTGACAAGCGGCGGCGCCCGCCTTCTTGCCGAGCGGCTGATGTCGCCGCTGACCGACCCGGACCGTATCAATGAGCGTCTCGATTCCATCGAGATCCTGGCGGACCAGCCGTCCTTTGCCGGCGACCTGCGCGATGCGCTACGTCGCGCGCCGGATATGCCGCGCGCCCTGTCGCGGCTGGCGCTCGGCCGTGGTGGCCCCCGCGATCTCGGCGCAATTCAGGCCGGCTTGCATGCATCCGCGTCCATTTCACGGCTGATGGCCGCGGGAACGCTCTCGGACGAACTGAAAGAGGCGCGCGCCGCAATCGATGCGCTTCCCGCAGGCCTGCTCGGCCTGCTCGATGCGACGCTTGGCGACGAGCTGCCGCTTCTGAAGCGTGACGGCGGTTTCGTCTGCGAAGGCGCCAATGCCGAGCTCGATGAGGTCCGGGGCCTGCGCGACCAGTCGCGCCGGGTGATTGCCGGGCTGCAACTGCAATATTCCGAAGAGACCGGCATCAAGTCGCTGAAGATCAAGCACAACAACGTGCTCGGCTACTTCATCGAGGTGACGGCGGGCAATGCCGGCTCGATGACCGACACGGACGAGGGCCGCGCCCGTTTCATCCATCGCCAAACGATGGCGAACGCGATGCGTTTCACCACGACGGAACTGGCCGAGCTTGAAAGCAAGATCGCCAACGCCGCCGACCGGGCGCTGTCGATCGAGCTTGAAGCCTTCGATCGGATGACGGCAGAAGTCGTCGCTGCTGCCGAGACGTTGAAGGCGGCGGCACTGGCGCTTGCGATCGTCGACGTCTCCGTCGGTCTCGCGGTGCTTGCCGAAGAGCAGGCCTATGCCCGCCCCACCGTTGACCGCTCGCGCATGTTTGCCATCGACGGCGGCCGCCATCCGGTGGTCGAGCAGGCGCTGAAGCGCCAGGCATCGAATGCCTTCGTTGCCAATGGCTGCGATCTCTCTCCGCCTGAGGGCGAGGAGGGCGGTGCGATCTGGCTGCTCACCGGTCCCAACATGGGCGGTAAGTCGACCTTCCTGCGCCAGAACGCGCTGATCGCGATCATGGCGCAGATGGGCACCTTCGTGCCTGCCGCGAGCGCCCATATCGGCATCGTCGACCGGCTCTTCTCCCGCGTCGGCGCCTCCGACGATCTGGCGCGCGGTCGCTCGACCTTCATGGTCGAGATGGTCGAGACCGCGGCGATCCTCAACCAGGCGACCGACCGCTCGCTGGTGATCCTCGACGAGATCGGTCGTGGCACCGCCACCTTCGACGGCCTGTCAATCGCCTGGGCGGCAGTCGAGCACCTGCATGAGGCGAACCGCTGCCGCGGCCTCTTTGCCACCCACTTCCATGAACTGACCGTGCTCTCCGAAAAACTCGGCCGTCTCTCGAACGCGACGATGCGCGTCAAGGAATGGCACGGCGATGTGATCTTCCTGCATGAGGTCGGTCCGGGCGCCGCCGACCGCTCCTATGGCATTCAGGTCGCGCGTCTCGCTGGCCTGCCGGCCTCGGTCGTGGCTCGCGCCAAGGACGTGCTCGCCAAGCTCGAGGACGCCGATCGCAAGAACCCGGCGAGCCAACTGATCGACGATCTGCCGCTGTTCCAGGTGGCGATCCGTCGTGAAGAGGTGAAGCCCGCTGGAAACTCCAAGATCGACGAGGCGCTGAAGGCGCTAAACCCCGACGACATGACGCCGCGCGAGGCGCTCGATGCGCTCTATGCGCTGAAGAAGGAACTGAGCGCCGCCAAGGCGGGATGACAGGACGTGCGTGCGGTTTTCCGCTCGCACTCTATCACCCGTTGGCCGAAGCGGCGCTACGCCTTTTTCCTGTGCAAGCCGTCTGTAAAAAGGCTATACAGCGCCGCACGCTTTTGCGGGCGCGGCGCTCGAATTGTTGTGTGGTCTTTATTCGGCCTCGGTCGCAAGGATCATGCAGGAGCGCTTGACAGCGAACGACCACGCAACCAGTCGGACAGGACGCCCCTCGGCACTTCATGGGCAGACACGAAACCTTCTTTCCCGAAATCCTCGACGTCGCAGCGCTCCGGGCAAAATGCGACTTCATCGCCTCGGCCCACGCCGAACAGCGCGACCCGATGCGTCAGGCGTTGCTGGCGGCTTTCAAGCAGGCAAATGTCGCCGGCCGGGCGAAGGCCCGCGAGCTGTTCAACGCCGATGGTGCCGGCATTCTCTGCGCCGAACGTATTTCCTGGCTGCAGGATCAACTGATCACAGTGCTGCATGATTTCGTGCTGAACGAGATCTTCGACGCCGCCAATGCACCGCCCGCGTCCCGGATCGCCGTGACGGCGGTCGGCGGCTATGGCCGCGGCACGCTGGCGCCGGGTTCAGACATCGATCTTCTGTTCCTGCTGCCGGTCAAGAAGGCGGTCTGGGCCGAGCCGGCGATCGAGTTCATGCTCTATATCCTCTGGGATCTGGGCTTCAAGGTCGGCCACGCCACCCGCACCATCGACGAGTGCATCCGGCTATCGCGCGCCGACATGACGATCCGCACGGCCATCCTCGAGACGCGCTATATCTGTGGCTCCGAGACATTGTGCGCCGAGCTCGAAACGCGCTTCGATCATGAGATCGTCCGCAACACCGGCCCGGATTTCATCGCCGCCAAGCTTGCCGAACGCGACGAGCGCCACCGCAAGGCCGGCGACACGCGCTACCTCGTCGAGCCCAACGTCAAGGAAGGCAAGGGCGGGCTTCGCGACCTGCACACGCTGTTCTGGATCGCCAAGTACTTCTACCGGCTGAAGGACACCGCCGACCTCGTCAAGCTCGGCGTGCTTTCGCGGCAGGAGTACCAGCTCTTCCAGAAGGCCGAGGACTTCCTCTGGGCGGTGCGCTGCCACATGCATTTCCTCACCGGAAAATCCGAGGAACGGCTCTCTTTCGATATCCAGCGCGAGATCGCCGAGGCACTCGGCTATCACGACCATCCGGGCCTTTCGGCCGTCGAACGCTTCATGAAGCACTTCTTCCTGGTGGCAAAGGACGTCGGCGATCTCACCCGTATCTTCTGCGCAGCACTCGAAGACCAGCAGGCCAAGGACGCGCCCGGCATTTCCGGGCTCATCGGCCGCTTCACCCATCGTAGCCGCAAGATTGCCGGCACGCTCGATTTCGTCGACGACGGCGGTCGCATCGCGCTTGCAAGCCCCGACGTCTTTAAGCGCGATCCGGTCAATCTGCTGCGCTTCTTCCACATCGCCGATATCAACGGGCTGGAATTCCACCCGGCGGCACTGCGCCAGGTCACGCGGTCGCTGAGCCTGATCAAGCCGGCGCTGCGCGAAAACGAGGAGGCGAACCGCCTCTTCCTGTCGATCCTCACGTCCCGCCGCAAGCCGGAGCTGATCCTCCGGCGCATGAACGAAGCCGGCGTGCTCGGCCGCTTCATTCCGGATTTCGGCAAGATCGTCTCGATGATGCAGTTCAACATGTATCATCACTATACGGTCGACGAGCATCTGCTGCGCACCGTCGACGTGCTGTCGCGCATCGAAGGCGGCATCGAGGAGGAGGCCCATCCGCTCGTCGCCAAGCTGATGCCGGGGATCGAGGAGCGCGAGGCGCTCTATGTCGCCGTGCTGCTGCACGACATCGCCAAGGGCCGGCCGGAGGATCACTCGACCGCCGGCGCCAAGGTGGCACGCAAGCTCTGCCCGCGCTTCGGGCTGTCGCCGAAGCAGACGGAACTCGTCGCCTGGTTGATCGAGGAGCATCTGCTGATGTCGATGGTCGCCCAGACGCGCGACCTCAACGACCGCAAGACGATCGTCGACTTCGCCGAGCGGGTACAGTCACTCGACCGGTTGAAAATGCTGCTCGTCCTGACCGTCTGCGACATCCGCGCCGTCGGCCCGGGTGTGTGGAACGGCTGGAAAGGGCAGCTGCTGCGCACGCTCTACTACGAGACCGAGCTGTTGCTGTCGGGCGGATTCTCCGAGTTGTCGCGCAAGGAGCGTGCGGCCCATGCCGCCGTCATGCTCGGCGAGGCGCTGACCGATTGGTCCGAGAAGGAGCGCGAGGACTACGTGCGCCTGCACTACCAGCCCTATCTTCTGACGGTGGCGCTGGAGGACCAGATCCGGCATGCGCGCTTCATCCGCGAGGCGGATGCCGCCGGCAAGGCGCTGGCGACGATGGTGCGCACCCACCAGTTCCACGCGATCACCGAAATCACCGTGCTTTCGCCCGACCATCCGCGGCTTTTGACCGTGATTGCCGGTGCCTGTGCGGCCGCCGGCGCAAACATCGTCGACGCGCAGATCTTCACGACCTCGGACGGCCGTGCGCTCGATACCATTCTCGTCAACCGCGAGTTCGCCGTCGACGAGGACGAGATGCGCCGGGCAGCGAGCATCGGCAAGCTGATCGAGGACGTGCTTTCGGGCCGCAAGCGGCTGCCGGAAGTCATTGCCAGCCGCACCAAGGTGAAGAAGCGCACCAAGGCTTTCACGGTGACGCCGGAAGTGACGATCAGCAACACGCTGTCGAACAAGTTCACCGTGATCGAAGTCGAAGGCCTCGACCGTCCGGGCCTCTTGTCCGAGATCACCGCGGTGCTATCCGATCTTTCGCTCGACATCGCCTCGGCCCACATCACCACCTTCGGTGAAAAGGTGATCGACACCTTCTACGTCACCGATCTCGTCGGCCAGAAGGTGACGAGTGAAAACCGTCAGATGAACATTGCCGCCCGCCTCAAGGCCGTCATGGCCGGGGAGGGGGACGAGGCGCGCGACCGCATGCCCTCGGGCATCATCGCGCCGCCCCCGGGCGTTTCCTCCGCTCAAAGAACGACAAAAGCCGAAACATGAGTCTGGTCAAGAAATTTGCAACCGTCGGCGGCGCGACACTCGGAAGCCGCCTGTTCGGCTTCATCCGCGAAACCTTCATGGCGGCAGCGCTTGGCACCGGCCCGGTTGCCGACGCCTTCAACACCGCCTTCCGTCTGCCCAACACCTTCCGCCGGTTGTTTGCCGAGGGCGCCTTCAATTCCGCTTTCGTGCCGCTCTTTGCCCGGGAAATCGAGGCGAACGGCATGGATGGCGCGCGGCGTTTCTCCGAGGAGGTCTTTGGCGTCCTCTTCACCGTGCTCCTGTTCCTGACGATCGCGATGGAACTGACGATGCCCTTCATCGTCAGCAACCTGATCGCGCCCGGCTTTGCCGACGACCCGGAAAAACTCGGAAGCACCATCGTCTTTGCGGCGATCATGTTCCCCTATCTCGCCTGTATGTCGCTGGCGGCGATGATGGCGGGCATGCTGAATTCGCTGCACCGCTATTTCGCGGCGGCCATCGCGCCGGTCTTCCTCAATTTCATCCTCATCGGCGTGCTCGGCTATGCGTGGTATGCGGGTCAGGATCCGATCGCGGTCGGCTACGGCCTTTCCTGGGGCGTCATGGCCGCCGGCCTCGTCCAACTCGCAATCGTCTGGATCGCCGTGCGCGATGCCGGCATCAAGATCGGCCTTCGTCGCCCGAGGATGACCGCCAACGTGAAGCGCCTGCTCGTACTGGCGCTGCCGGCGGCGATCACCGGCGGCATCACCCAGATCAACCTGCTGATCAACACCAACATTGCGTCTGCCCGGGAAGGTGCGGTGTCGTCGCTCGTCTATGCCGACCGCATCTATCAGCTTCCGCTCGGCGTCGTCGGCATCGCGGTCGCAACCGTGCTTCTGCCGGAACTCGCCCGCGCGCTGCGGTCGGGCAATGTCAACGAGGCCTCGAACCTGCAGAACCGCTCGGTCGAGTTCACGCTGTTCCTGACGCTGCCGGCCGCCGCCGCTTTGCTGGTCATGTCCGAGCCGATCGTCCGGTTGCTGTTCGAGCGCGGCAAGTTCTCGCCGGAATCGACCATCATCGTCGGTCATATCCTGGCAATTTACGGCCTCGGCCTGCCGGCTTTCGTGCTGATCAAGGCCTTCATTCCCGGCTTTTTCGCGCGCGAGGACACGCGCACGCCGATGATCTTCGCCGCGATTTCCGTCGTCGTGAACGTGTCCCTGGCGCTCACCCTGTTTCCACGGCTTGGCGCGAGCGGCATCGCCACCGCCGAGATCGTTGCCGGCTGGGTGAATGCCGTGCTGCTTTTCGCAACGCTTGTCTGGCGCGGCCATTGGGGCAGGGACATCCCGCTTCTGACCCGTATCCCGCGTCTCGTCCTCGCGGCGGCGGGTATGGCGGCGGCGCTGCATTACGCTGTCGACTGGTTCGCTTTCGAACTGTCCTCTGCCGCGTCCCTCCTGACGCGGGCAACGACGCTGACGGGCCTGGTCGCAGTCGCCATGGTGATCTACTTCGGGCTCGCCTTCGGCCTCGGCGGCGCGAGCCTCGGCATGATCCGCCGCAACATCAAGCGGGGCGCGAAAGCGCCTGCGGAGCCTGCAGCAACGCCGGAGGCGGGTGACTGATGCGCCAGACCATCGCACGCATTGCCCTGGTCGTGCCGGATTATGACGCCGGCATCGCCTTCTATTGCGGCAAGCTCGGTTTTGATCTCTTGGAGGACACCGTTCTCGACGCCACCAAGCGCTGGGTCGTCGTCCGTCCCAAGGGGGCCGTCGAAACGGCGCTGCTGCTTGCCAAGGCTGACGGCGAGCGCCAGCAGGCGGCGGTCGGCAACCAGACCGGCGGTCGGGTCGGGTTCTTCCTGTTCACCGACGATTTTGCCCGAGACCATGCGGCGATGCTGGCCGCAGGCGTCGTCTTCCTGGAGGCGCCGCGCCACGAGCCCTACGGCACGGTGGTCGTCTTCAGCGACCCGTTCGGCAACCATTGGGATCTCTTGCAACCGGCGGCGTGAACCTACAGGTCTCGACCTCTTGATTGCCTCCCGCCACCCGTGCATAAGCCATGCCGTTAGCAACATGGGCCAGCCGGCCCTGGGGCCCTCCACCAGCCTATTGAGGACGACATGAACGAATTCAAGCCGCTCGTATTCTCCGGCGTTCAGCCGACGGGCAATCTCCATCTCGGCAATTATCTCGGCGCGATCCGCAAGTTCGTGGCGCTGCAGGAAAACAACGATTGCATCTATTGCGTCGTCGACCTGCACTCGATCACCGCGCAGCTCGTACATGAGGACCTGAAGGGGCAGATCCGCTCGATCGCCGCAGCCTTCATCGCTTCGGGCATCGATCCGAACAAGCATATTGTCTTCAACCAGTCGGCCGTGCCGCAGCACGCGGAACTCGCCTGGATCTTCAACTGCGTCGCCCGCATCGGTTGGATGAACCGCATGACGCAGTTCAAGGACAAGGCCGGCAAGGACCGCGAGAATGCGTCGCTCGGCCTGCTGGCTTATCCGAGCCTGATGGCGGCTGACATTCTCGTCTATCGCGCCACCCATGTTCCCGTCGGCGACGACCAGAAGCAGCACCTGGAGCTGACGCGTGATATCGCCCAGAAGTTCAACATCGACTTCATGGAGCATATTCGCAGCGCTGGTTACGGTGTCGACATGGTTGTCGGCGAAGAGCCGATCCATGCCTACTTCCCGCCGGTCGAGCCGCTGATCGGTGGCGCTACGCCGCGCGTCATGTCGCTGCGTGACGGCACCAAGAAGATGTCGAAGTCGGATCCCTCCGATCTCTCGCGCGTCAACCTGATGGACGACGCAGAGACGATCTCGAAGAAGATCCGCAAGGCCAAGACCGATCCGGACGCGCTTCCGAGCGAAGTGGACGGTCTGAAGGGTCGTCCCGAGGCGGACAACCTCGTCGGTATCTACGCGGCGCTGTCGGACAAGACCAAGGAGCAGGTGCTCGCCGAATTCGGTGGGCAGCAGTTCTCGGTCTTCAAGCCGGCGCTGGTCGACCTCGCGGTCGAGGTTCTCTCGCCGATCACGGCCGAGATGCGCCGCCTGATGGGCGACACCGCCCATATCGACGCAATCCTTAGGGATGGCGGCGAGCGGGCGCGGGCGCGGGCAGAAAAGACGATGCGCGAAGTGCGCGAAATCATCGGCTTCCTGCAGTAAATTGATTGGGTCCGGGGAACTCCCGGACCCAGTTTCATTTTGATGGTCGGACTTCGCAAGCCGAAGTGAACCTCGACCGGAAAGCCTCGGGCACTTTTCCGTGCCCTCGTCCGAAACGCAAAAATCAGACCTTGCGGCGGCTCGCGCGGGATGTATTGTTCACCCTATGGTCTCGACCCGACTCTCTCGACTTGAAGGACACCGCCGCAAATTCATGGCGGTGATAGACGATACCCCGGAATGCGGGCGCGCCGTGCACTATGCGGGCATGCGCGCCAAGAATTCCAATGGTGGCCTCGTCCTGCTCTATGTGATCGCCGACGGCGACTTCCAGCAATGGCTGGGGGTCGAGGAAATCATGCGTGCGGAAGCACGCGAGGAGGCCGAGGCGACGCTCGCCAAGGTGTCCCAATCGGTCCGCGAGCGGATCGGCATCGAGCCCGAGGTCGTCATCCGCGAGGGCACGGCCACGGAGCAGATCCACGCGGCGATCGAAGAAGATCGCGACATCGCCATTCTGGTTCTCGCGGCCGGCTCGGCGAAAGAAGGCCCCGGTCCGCTGGTGTCGTCCATTGCCGGCAAGGCCGCGGCCTTTCCGATCCCCGTCACGGTCATCCCGGATGCCCTGACGGACGAGGAGATCGACGCGCTCAGCTGACCTGCGTCGCTATGTGCTCTTGCGACCAGACGGCCATGCTCCTATATTCTTTTGAATTATTCTAAAAAGCTGGGCGGATGCCGCTCCGGCGAAACGGAGACAGACATGTTCATTCAGACCGAAGCCACGCCGAATCCGGCGACGCTGAAGTTTTTGCCGGGCAAGGTCGTCCTGGAAAACGGCACGGCCGAGTTCCGCGACGAGGAAGAAGCACGCGCCGGCTCGCCGCTCGCGGCACGGCTGTTTTCGATCCCCGGCGTCACCGGCGTCTATTTCGGCTACGATTTCATTACCGTCAGCAAGGAAGGCCAGGAATGGCAGCACCTGAAGCCGGCGATCCTCGGTTCGATCATGGAGCACTTCATGTCGGGCCAGGCGATCATGGCTGGCAGCGGCCGCGCCGAGCAGTCCGACGAGGAAGACGAGTTCTTCGACGAGGGTGACGAAACGATCGTCGCCACGATCAAGGAACTGTTGGAAACCCGCGTGCGTCCGGCCGTCGCCCAGGATGGCGGTGACATCACCTTCCGCGGCTTCAAGGATGGGACTGTGTTCCTCAACATGAAGGGCGCCTGCTCCGGTTGCCCGTCGTCCACCGCGACGCTGAAGCATGGCGTGCAGAACCTGCTACGCCACTTCGTTCCCGAGGTGGAGGCCGTCGAGGCCGTCTAATATAGCGCGCGCCTGTCCGGCGCGCCGGTTTCGCGTATCGATTTTGCCGCAAAGCCCGATCGGCTTTGCGGCTTGTGGCGTCTGAAAGATCCTGCGTTGAAATGATTGTACTTGCGCTCGACACGTCCGGTTCCGGTTGCTCCGTTGCCGTCTATGACAGCGAAACGGAAGCCGTGCTCGGGCGCTCCGGGGCCGATCTCGGCAAGGGACACGCCGAGCGGCTGATGGAGTTCGTCGACGAGGCATTGGCTGCGTCCGGCCGGTCGCTTGACGCTATCGACCGCATCGCCGTCACTGTCGGCCCGGGATCCTTCACCGGCATTCGCGTCGGCGTAGCGGCCGCTCGCGGCCTGGCGCTTGCGCTCGGCAAACCCGCCGTCGGCGTCTCGACACTTGCGGTCGTGGCCGAGGGGCTGCGCCGGACGGCCGCCGGAAAGCCCGTCCTTGTCGCCATCGACGCCAAGCGGGACGAGGTCTATCTCCAGGCTTTCGATGCGACCGGTAGCGCCACGGGTGAGCCCGAAGCACTCTCCGTCGGAAGTGCGCGCGAACGATTTGCCGGTTTCGACGGCGTCATAGGCGGCTCCGGCGCGCATCTCGTCGCTGCCGATCTACCGCTCAAGCCTTCAGAACTCATCGATGTCGCCGCCGTCGCCAAACTTGGTGCCGCTGCCGATCCAGCCTCGGCCAAGCCGCGTCCGTTATATCTCCGAGGCCCCGACGCCAAGCCGCAGGCGGGCTTCGCGATTGCCCGAGCATAGACCGAGATGAGCTTCACCGATTACTTCACCCGCCGCACCGAGTTCGACATCTTCCCCTTGGAGGAAGCGGACCTGATTGCCGCGGCGGCGCTGCACCGTCAGCGTTTCGCGGCCCCGTGGAGCGATGGCGAAATCCATGCGCTTCTGGTGCAAGAGACGGTGTTCGGCTTTGTCGCCCGGCAGACCAATGGCAGCTTTCGGCCGGCATTCGGTGGGTTTGTCCTGTCGCGTGCGGTTGCCGGTGAGGCGGAAATCCTGACGATCGGTGTCGAGCCGCGTTATGCGCGCTCCGGTCTCGGCTGGCGGTTGATGCAGGCGGCAATGCGTGAAGCGCTGGTCAAGGGCTCCGAGGCCCTGTTCCTCGAAGTCGACGAGGCCAACCAGCCGGCAATCGGGCTTTACCGTAAGCTCGGCTTCAACAAGGTCGGCGAACGCCGCGCCTATTACCAGGACAAGGCCGGCCAGCGGACCGCCGCGCTTGTCATGCGGCTCGATCTTCGCTAGTCCCGACACGGGGAACAGCAGGATGAAGAAGGCCAAGGCGGTCTTCCGCCCGCATCCCGCATTACCCTATCGGAACAGGTCACGATGATCGCGCCGCGGTTCGGCTCCAGATCATCGCGATTCTCAAGGTCTCGCGCAGGAAAACTCTTCCCGGATGGTCAATTGGCTACGGATCGCGATCTTCGCAGCGCTTCTGGCGCTGGTTTCGCTCGTGCTGATGCCGATTCAGGTCGTCTGCCTCTGGCTCGATCTGAAACCCCGGCGCCGTCTGCCGCGATATTGGCACCGGCTCGCCTGTTACCTTCTCGGCATAAAGGTGCGCGTTCATGGCATGGCGGATCGCCGTCGACCGCTTTTGATCTGCGCCAACCACGCCTCCTGGAAAGACATTCTGGTGCTCTCCTCGGTTGCTGACGTTGTTTTCGTCGCCAAGTCCGAGGTGAAGGGCTGGCCGGTCTTCGGCGTGCTTGCCCGGCTGCAGGCGTCGATCTTCGTCGAGCGCGAGCAGAAGCGCTCGACCGGCAAGCAGGTGAGCGAAATCGGCGAGCGCATGGCGGCCGGTGAAATCGTCGTGCTCTTTCCCGAGGGAACGACCTCCGACGGCAACCGTCTGCTGGAGATCAAGACCTCGCTTTTCGGGGCTGCCGCTTCCGCCGTGCCGCATTCGCCGACCGGTCTCGTGCATGTGCAGCCGGTCGCGATTTCCTATACCGGTATCCATGGCATGCCGATGGGCCGCTTCAACCGGCCGATCGCCGCCTGGCCGGGCGACACCGAACTGGTGCCGCATTTGCTCGGCATCCTGCGTGAGGGCGCGATCGAGGTCGACGTCGATTTTGGTGAGGCCATCGACTACGACCGCCATACCAATCGCAAGGAGGTGAGCCGTACGGTCGAGCAGCGCATCCGCAGCATGCTGTCGGATCGTCTGCGCGGGCGGGCTTGAAACGCCCCGGGCAAGGACCGCTGCGCCGAAAATACTTCAACTTCCGACCGCTTTGCACTAAAGAACCCGGCATGACCCAGGAAACCGCCCTTCTGTCGACGACGCCCGCCACGGGCGACGAGCGCGCCCCGGCCCGCAAGGTCTTCGTCAAGACCTACGGCTGCCAGATGAACGTCTACGATTCCGACCGCATGACGGACGCCCTGTCGCGCGACGGCTACGTCTCGACCGATGTGCTGGAAGACGCAGACTTCGTCCTGCTCAACACCTGTCACATTCGCGAGAAGGCGGCAGAGAAGGTGTATTCCGAACTCGGCCGCCTGCGCGATCTGAAGAAGGAAAGGGCCAAGGAAGGCCGCGAGATGGTGATCGGCGTTGCCGGCTGCGTCGCGCAGGCCGAAGGCAACGAGATCCTGCGGCGCGCACCGGCCGTCGACCTGGTGATCGGCCCGACCACCTATCACCGGCTGCCCGAGGCGCTGAAGCGCGCCCGCAGCGGCGAGCGTGTCGTGCAGACGGAGTATGCCGTCGAAGACAAGTTCGAACACCTGCCGGCACCCGACAAGGCAAAGACCCGCATGCGCGGCGTTACCGCGTTCCTGACGGTTCAGGAAGGCTGCGACAAGTTCTGCACCTTCTGTGTCGTGCCCTACACGCGCGGCTCCGAGGTTTCCCGCCCCGTCGCCCAGATCGTCTCGGAGGCGGAAAAGCTGGTCGAGGGCGGCGTGCGCGAGATCACCCTGCTCGGTCAGAACGTCAACGCCTGGCACGGCGTCGGGCCCGATGGCCGCGAATGGGGCCTTGGCGACCTGCTTTCGCGTCTTGGCGAGATCGGGGGTCTTGCCCGGCTGCGTTACACCACCAGCCACCCGCGCGACATGGACGACAGCCTGATCGAGGCGCATCGCTCGATGGTAAAGCTGATGCCCTACCTGCACTTGCCGGTGCAGTCCGGCTCCGACCGTATCCTGAAGGCGATGAACCGCAGGCATACGGCGGCGGAATATCTGGCGCTGATCGCGCGCATCCGCGCCGTCCAGCCGGACCTCGCATTGTCGGGCGATTTCATCGTCGGCTTCCCCGGCGAGACCGATGAAGACTTCGAGGACACCATGCGCCTCGTCGAGGCCGTGGGTTATGCACAGGCATTTTCATTCAAATATTCGACCCGTCCCGGCACGCCGGGCGCCGAGCTCGGCGACCAGGTTCCCGAGGACGTGAAAGCCAAGCGCTTGGAAAAACTGCAGGCTTTGCTGTTTTCCCAGCAGCGCGCCTTTGCCGAGTCCTGCGTCGGCCGCGAAATCGACCTGCTTTTGGAGAAGGAAGGGCGCATGCCCGGCCAGCTCGTCGGGCGTTCGCCGTGGCTGCAGCCGGTGAATGTTGATGCAAAAGCATCGCAAATCGGTGACATTATCAAGGTGCGAATCATCAAGGCCGGGCCGAACAGCCTGTTTGCAGAGATGATCGGGTAAGGACCGAAAACAAGGAGCCTGAACCGCTTGAACGGACACGAATTGATCTCTTCATCCACGCGCCAGTCGAAAACAACTGCGACAGACGCCAATCACTTCGTGCTGACCTTCGAGAACAATCGGTTCGCCAGCGAGCTCTTCGGCCAGTTCGATCAGAACTTGAAGCTTCTCGAAGAGCGCCTGCGCATCGACGCTCGGCCGCGCGGCAATTCCGTCGCGATCTCGGGTGACGTCGTCGCCACCAACCAGGCCCGCCGTGCTCTCGATTATCTCTACGGGCGGTTGCAGGGCGGCGCGTCGATCGATACGTCTGATGTCGAGGGTGCGATCCGTATGGCGGTTGCCGCCGACGATCAGCTACAATTGCCGACCATGGAGCGTAAAGCCAAATTGACAATGGCGCAGATTTCAACGCGCAAGAAGACGATCGCCGCGCGCACGCCAACGCAGGATGCCTATATCCGAGCGCTCGAGCGGTCCGAGCTCGTCTTCGGCGTAGGCCCCGCGGGTACCGGCAAGACCTATCTTGCCGTCGCCCACGCCGCACAGCTGCTTGAGCGCGGCGCCGTCGATCGTATCGTGCTCTCTCGCCCTGCCGTCGAGGCGGGCGAGCGCCTGGGCTTCCTGCCGGGCGACATGAAGGAGAAGGTCGATCCCTATCTTCGGCCGCTCTACGACGCGCTCTATGACATGATGCCGGGCGACAAGGTCGAACGCGCGATCACCGCCGGGGTCATTGAAATCGCGCCGCTCGCCTTCATGCGCGGCCGTACGCTCGCCAATGCTGCCGTCATCCTCGACGAGGCACAGAACACCACATCGATGCAGATGAAGATGTTCCTGACCCGTCTTGGCGAAAACGGCCGGATGATCGTCACTGGCGATCCGAGCCAGGTGGACCTGCCGCGCGGCGTTAAATCGGGCCTGGTCGAGGCCCTGCAGATCCTGAGAGGGGTCGAGGGCGTCTCGGTCGTCCGCTTCAAGGATGTCGATGTCGTTCGCCATCCGATGGTGGCGCGCATCGTCAAGGCCTACGAATCCCATACGGCCGTGCACGACGAAAGCGAGCAGGGCGACCGCTAACAGGCGGTCGCTGCGATCATGACGGCTTTGGATATCCAGATCAGCGTGGAAGAGGGCAACTGGCCGGACGAAGAGGCGTTGCTCGCCTTCTCGTCGCCCGTGCTCGAAGCGGCGGCAGCCTTTCTCGCAAGCGAAGAAAAGCAGCCGTTGCCGAAGATGCCGCCGGAGCTCTCGCTCGTCTTCACCGACGATGCCTCCATGCGCGCGATAAACGCCGAGTGGCGCAACCAGGACAAGCCGACCAACGTTCTGTCCTTCCCGGCCTTTCCCGTGACGCCCGGATCGATGCCCGGACCGATGCTCGGCGACATCATCGTTGCCCGCGAAACCCTTGAGCGCGAGGCGGTGGAGCTCGAGAAGTCCTTCGATCAGCATCTGACGCATCTTCTCGTGCATGGATTCCTGCATCTTTTCGGCTATGATCATATGGAAGATGATGAAGCCGAAAGAATGGAAAGCCTGGAGACTCGCATTTTGGCGCGTCTTGGCTTATCTGACCCCTACGGGGATCGTACCCCGGATTAACAGTTTGGACCGATGAGCGATTATAAAACACAGCCTGTCGCGCTGGCGACCGAGGAGGCAGATGCCTCCGGAGAGGCGGAGGCGGGCAGTAGTAGCACCGCCACTCGACACGAGGGCACGAAATCCACTTCCACCTTCTGGAGCCGGGCCGCGCGCCTTTTGCGCGGCGCAAGTCCATCGAGCCTGCGCGAGGATCTTGCTGACGCGCTGCAGACCGATGCCGACAGCAACACGGTCTTTTCGCCCGGCGAACGGGCGATGCTCAACAACATCCTGCGGTTCCGCGAGATCCGGGTCGAGGACGTCATGGTCCCGCGCGCCGACATCGAGGCGGTCGACCAGAGCATCACCATCGGCGAGCTGATGGTGATCTTCGAGGAATCCGGCCGCTCGCGCATGCCGGTCTATAGCGACGGGCTCGATGACCCTCGCGGCATGGTCCACATTCGCGACCTGCTGTCCTACGTCACCAAACAGGCCCGCAATCGCCGGCGTAACGGCAAGGCCCAGGCGTCGACGACGGCTGCGTCCGAAAAGACGCCGCGCTCGCCCAAGGCAAGTTTCGACCTTTCACGTGTCGATCTCGGCAAGTCGTTGGAAGAGGCGGGCATCGTCCGCCAGCTTCTCTTCGTGCCGCCCTCTATGCTGGCCTCCGACTTGATGCAGCGCATGCAGGCGGCCCGTATCCAGATGGCGCTTGTCATCGACGAATATGGCGGAACCGATGGCCTCGTCTCGCTCGAAGACATCGTCGAGATGGTCGTCGGCGACATCGAGGATGAGCACGACGATGACGAAGTCATGTTCGCGCGCACTTCGGACGATGTCTTTATCGCCGACGCTCGTGTCGAGCTGGAAGAGATCGCCGCGGCGATCGGTCCCGACTTCGACGTGCGCGAACAGCTCGAAGACGTCGACACCCTCGGCGGCCTGATCTTCGCTTCACTCGGCCGCATTCCCGTACGCGGCGAGGTCGTTCAGGCGATCCCGGGCTTCGAGTTCCAGATCCTCGACGCCGACCCGCGCCGCGTGAAGCGCGTCCGCATCATGCGCAAGCGCCCGCCCGCCCGCCGCCGCGTCCTGCGACCGGAAGGCGAGACGATTGCGGAGGCCGGTGCGCTCAATCGCGCCAACGGTGCAGCCGCCCCCGAGGCAGCGGCCGACGAACAGTAATTGTCCGGTTCCCGCGCGTTTCTGCGCGCGCGGGAAGTCCTCCCCCCACCTTTGACGTCTCCCGAGGCTGTGTCGTAAACACCGACCAAGGGCCGGAACCGTCGTCTCGCCCCCTAATCCAGCCCCGAAAGGGGACAAGCAGCCGGTTTTTTGGAAGACTGGCCCCGATTGATTCGGGTGTTGTTTCGCTCCTTCGCCGTGGCAGGCTGCGGGATCGACTGGAGGCTGTATGGCAAGATTGGCTGGCAGGGTGATGCTACTTTCCGGGTTCCCCCGGGCTTTGCTTGCTTTCTTCGCGGGGCTGCTCGCGGTTCTGGCCCAGCCGCCCTTCGGCATCTTCGCCTTTGCTTTCGTCGCTTTCCCGATTCTCGTCTGGCTGCTCGACGGTGCGACCGGAAGTCCGGACGGTGGCTTCATCCGCCGGCTCTGGCCGGCTGCGGTTGTCGGCTGGTGGTTCGGCTTCGGTTACTTCCTCGGTGGTCTCTGGTGGCTCGGCAATGCGCTGCTCGTCGAGGCCGACGAGTTCGCCTGGGCGCTGCCGCTCGCCGTCGTGGGCCTGCCGGCCTTTCTCGCGCTGTTCTATGCGTTGGCGACGCTGATCGCCCGCCTTTTCTGGTCCGACGGCGTCGGGCGCATCGCCGCACTCGCCCTGGGCTTCGGGCTTGCCGAATGGCTGCGCAGCTTCCTCTTTACCGGCTTTCCCTGGAATGCGATCGGCTATGCGGCCATGCCGATGCCGCTGATGATGCAGTCGGCAAGCGTCATCAATCTCGCGACCGTCAACATGCTCGCCGTCTTCGTCTTTGCCGCTCCCGCCCTGATCGCGACGGGCCGCGGGAGCCGGATCGGGCTCACGATCGCCGTCGTGCTTTTTGCCGGCCATGTGGGCTTCGGCTTCTACCGCCTGGCGCAGCCGGCGCCGGCCTCGCCCGAGCCGCCGCTGACCGTGCGCCTCGTCCAGCCGGTGATCGACCAGGCAAAGAAGCTCGATGACGGCGAGCGTGCCGCGGTGTTCGAGGAGCATCTGGCTTTGACCGCCGTGGCTCCGGAGAAAGACGGCAAGCGGCCGGATATCGTCGTCTGGCCCGAGACGTCGATCCCTTTCATCCTCACCGACAATCCGGACGCACTGGCGCGTATCGCCGAGGTGCTTGATGACGACCAGATCCTGATTGCCGGCGCGGTGCGCGTAGAGGATGCCGGCGCCGGTCTGCCGCCCCGCTACTACAACTCGATCTACATGATCGACGGTCGGGGCCAGATCATCGGCGCTGCCGACAAGGTGCATCTGGTGCCTTTCGGCGAATATCTTCCCTTCGAGGATCTGTTGTCTTCCTGGGGCCTGAGTTCGGTCGCCGCGTCGATGCCCGGTGGCTTCACAGCGGCCAAGACCCGTTCGCTGCTGACGCTGCCCAGCGGCCGCACGCTGTATCCGCTCGTTTGCTACGAGGCGATCTTCCCGGACGAGATCGATGGGGCCGCGCGCCGGGCCGATGTGCTTCTCAATGTTACCAACGACGCCTGGTTCGGAGATACGCCAGGCCCGCGCCAGCATTTCCATCAGGCACAATTAAGGGCCGTTGAAACCGGCACCCCCCTTGTCCGAGCGGCAAACAGCGGTATATCAGCAATTGTTGATGCACGTGGGGTTTTAATGGTAGGATTATCCTACAATTATAGGGGAGTGGTCGACACACTTCTGCCGGGAAGGATGCCTACCCCGTTGGACGACGCTATGCGAAGCCGCGTTTTCTGGCTGGGTGCGATCTTCCTCCTTCTGGTTGCAGTGTTTTCGCGTGTTGGTTTTAATATCAGGAAGAATTGACCTAAAACCCCTAAAATTGCATAGTGGTCCGCACCATCGTCCTTGTTGTGCTGGCTCTGTCCTTATCACCCTGGCGGTCGCTTCGGTGAGCGTAGGTCTCATGCTGGGCGATGGATAAACGAAACAGCGTGTTTGGGAACGCAGATATGATCGAAAACAAGAAGAAGCCGAACCCGATCGACATTCATGTCGGAAGTCGGATTCGTCTTCGCCGTACGATGCTTGGCATGAGCCAAGAGAAGCTCGGCGAAAGTCTGGGGATCACTTTCCAGCAGATCCAGAAGTACGAGAAGGGCACGAACCGCGTCGGCGCCAGCCGGTTGCAGAACATTTCAGGCATCCTGAACGTTCCGGTTTCCTTCTTCTTCGAAGATGCCCCGGGCGATAACGCTGCCGGTCAGTCCGGCATGGCAGAAGCTTCCAGCTCGAACTACGTCGTCGATTTCCTGTCGTCCTCCGAGGGGCTGCAGCTCAACCGCGCTTTCGTCAAGATCACCGACCCGAAGGTTCGCCGCCGGCTCGTCGATCTCGTCAAGGCACTCGCTGCGGAAGCAGAAAGCGAATAGTTCCAACGTTCCCCGTCGGGACTTGAAAAACAAAGCGGCCATTTGTGCCGCTTTTTTCTTGCGCGCCTTTCCCTCCGGTGCGCCAAAGTGATTGGCCGCAATGGCGATATAAAGATATATTTATGTCGTTGTGTGCTTGTTTTTCGGTCGCAAAACCACTAACACCGTGCCAGCGCTTTTTCTTCATTGAGGGGACTTCCCGCATGCGTGCAAACTACCTGTTCACGAGTGAATCCGTAGCCGAAGGTCATCCGGACAAGGTGTGTGACCGTATCTCCGACGAGATCGTGGACCTGGTCTACCGCGAAGCGGCCAAGACCGGTGTCGATCCCTGGGGCGTGCGTATCGCCTGCGAGACGCTGGCGACCACCAACCGTGTCGTGATTGCCGGCGAAGTGCGCCTGCCGCCGAGCCTTCTGAAGAAGGACAAGGACGGCAACGACGTCATCAACCCCTCGAAGTTCAAGTCCGCCGCCCGCAAGGCGATCCGCGAGATCGGCTATGAGCAGGACGGCTTCCACTGGAAGACCGCGAAGATCGACGTGCTCCTGCACTTCCAGTCCGCTCACATCGCTCAGGGCGTCGACAGCGCTGCCGACAAGCAGGGCGAAGAAGGTGCCGGCGACCAGGGCATCATGTTCGGCTACGCCTGCCGCGAGACCGCCGAGCTGATGCCGGCGCCGATCTACTATTCGCACCGCATCCTCAACCTGCTCGCCGCTGCCCGCAAGAA
This sequence comes from Ensifer sp. ENS02, assembly GCF_014851885.1. Lineage (NCBI taxonomy): Bacteria > Pseudomonadati > Pseudomonadota > Alphaproteobacteria > Hyphomicrobiales > Rhizobiaceae > Ensifer > Ensifer sp. ENS02. The sequence goes on from NZ_JACVAO010000003.1 coordinate 354,698, forward strand.
GGGCGAGGGCGAAGTCGCCAAGCTCGGTCCTGACGCCAAGAGCCAGGTCACCGTACGCTACGTCGACGGCAAGCCGGCGGAAGTCACCTCGATCGTTCTGTCGACGCAGCACCTCGATGACACCTGGGATTCGGTCAAGGTTCGCTCGGTTGTCGAGCCCTATATCCGCGAAGCCCTCGACGATCTGAAGATCGCCGACGACTGCACCTGGTACATCAACCCGACCGGCAAGTTCGTCATCGGCGGCCCGGATGGCGATGCTGGCCTCACCGGCCGCAAGATCATCGTCGACACCTATGGCGGTGCCGCACCGCACGGCGGCGGCGCCTTCTCGGGCAAGGACACGACCAAGGTCGACCGTTCGGCCGCCTATGCTGCCCGTTACCTGGCAAAGAACGTCGTTGCCGCCGGCCTGTCCGACCGTTGCACGATCCAGCTGTCCTACGCCATCGGCGTCGCCCAGCCGCTGTCGATCTATGTCGACCTGCACGGCACCGGCAAGGTTTCGGAAGACCAAGTCGAGGATGCGATCCGCAAGACGATGGACCTGTCGCCGACCGGCATCCGCCGTCATCTCGACCTCAACAAGCCGATCTATGCCAAGACGTCTGCCTATGGCCACTTCGGCCGCAAGGCTGGCCGCGACGGTTCCTTCTCCTGGGAGAAGCTCGACCTCGTGAAGCCGCTGAAGGCTGCGATCGAGCAGAGCGGCGCCGTCAACGGCCGCGCTGCCGCCTAACAGGCGATGGGGCGCGGCGTCACGCCGCGCATTGAAGATAGCGCAACGTCCTGCTATCAGGCGTTTGCGAAAATCAAGGCGGGCGCTCCGACAAGGAGCGCCCGCTTCGTTCATTTTGATTTTGGGTTGGCCTGATCCAGATCGGTATGACCAAGGGAAAGACGACATGACCGAACCGCGCCGCGCCAGAGCAACCGAGGCCTTTTTCGGCCGCCGCAAGGGCAAGCCGTTGCGCGAGCGGCAGGCGGCGCATCTGGAAACCGTGTTGCCGACCCTGAAGCTCGACCTTTCGAGCCCGCCTCCGGCGGCCCTGAAGACCCTCTATCCGCAGGGCGTGGACCGCATGCGCCTCGAAATCGGTTTCGGCGGCGGCGAGCACCTGATCCACCGTGCGGCCGAAGCGCCGTCGACCGGCTTCATCGGCGTCGAACCCTTCGTCAATTCCATGGCCAAGCTCGTCGGTCATATCGAGGAGCGCGGCGTCAGCAACGTCAGGCTCTATGACGACGACGCCACCCAGGTCCTCGATTGGCTGCCGGCCGCGTCGATCGACCAGATCGACCTGCTCTATCCGGACCCGTGGCCGAAGCGCAAACACTGGAAGCGCCGTTTCGTCTCCAAGGTCAATCTCGATCGCTTCGCCCGCGTGCTGAAGCCCGGCGGCGTGTTCTGCTTCGCCTCGGATATCGATACCTATGTCAACTGGACGCTGTTGCACTGCCGCGATCACGCAGCCTTCGAGTGGACGGCAGAGACGGCTTCCGATTGGCTGACGCCCTATGAGGGATGGCCGAGCACGCGCTACGAGGCCAAGGCACGCAGGGAAGGGCGAAGCTCCGCCTATCTCACCTTCCGGCGCGTCTAAAGCAATTCCAGGAAAAGTGCGAAGCGGTTTTCCGTCCGGAATTGCGGACTGGAAGATCAATTCCAGGAAAAGTGCGAAGCGGTTTTCCGTCCGGAATTGCGGACTGGAAGATCAATTCCAGGAAAAGTGCGAAGCGGTTTTCTGTCCGGAATTGCGGACTGGAGGATCAATTCCAGGAAAAGTACGAAGCGGTTTTCCGTCCGGAATTGCGGACTGGAAGATCAATTCCAGGAAAAGTGCGGAGCGGTTTTCCGCTCGCGCTTGCGTCGCTCTCGAGAGCGACGGCTTCCATTCAAACGTCCGATTGCCGTCTCCACCGACGGCAGCCTGTCAGTGCAGGGTGACCGTCTTCAGATCATCCTCGGCCGCCTTGAAGAAGGTGCTGGAACGGTTGTCTGTCAGAAGGATCGGCGTGCCGTCGGCGCCGAAGAGCGCCCAGAGATCGATACCCGGTCCCATCTCCGGCGCTTCCGGGAAGCAGCGCGAGACTTCTTCCGAGCGCATTTTCCGGATGTAGCCGATTTCGCCTTCGCCGAGATGTGCGAGGTCGTTCTTCGACAGCGACGAGCTGATGTCTTTCAGTCCCATGGTGACACTCCGTGGTCGCCGGTGAGGGGAGAATCCCGCCGGTTATCCTACTCTGGGACTGAAATGTTAATTTTCTTTACCATACGAACCGGTTCGGGACGAACGAGGTCGACGGACAGCAGGCCGTTGCGCAGTTCCGCGCCCAGAACCTTCATGCCGTCCGCGAGCACGAAAGTGCGTTGAAACTGGCGTGCCGCAATGCCGCGGTGCAGGTAATCGCGGTCGCCGTTGTCGATCTGCCGGCCGCGGATGACGAGCTGGTTCTCTTCGGTGGTGACTTCGAGATCCTCTTCGGAAAAGCCTGCCACGGCGAGCGTGATGCGCAACCGTTCCGGTTCGTCGGTCGAGGCATCGCCGCGAACGCGTTCTATGTTGTAGGGCGGGTATCCGTCGTTGCCCTTGGCGATCCGCTCAAGGGTCTTTTCCATCGTATCGAAACCCAGCAGAAGCGGGCTCGTAAAAGGGGTAATTCGGCTCATTCTTCAAGTCCTTGCGAGATCAAGCGACCGTTGTTCGGACCTGCCTTGCAGCATCCTTTCCGCAATATGGTAGCTGTGCGCAATGAGTGCAAGCCGCTTGCCTCCGGCGTGCACGCAAATCATAGTCCGCTCTCGCAGAATCCGGGAATGGGACAAAGGAACGCCAGGGCGTTTACTCCCGTCCGGCCCAATGCAACGTATCGATCGCGCCGAACAACGTGGTCCAGGGAGGACGAGAAAGTGCCCGTGCCGAGAAAGATAATCATAGACACCGACCCCGGGCAGGACGATGCCGCCGCCATCATGCTCGCCTTCGGCAGTCCGGAAGAGATCGACCTGCTCGGCATCACCGCGGTCGCCGGCAACGTGCCGCTGGCGCTGACGGCCCGCAATGCGCGCATCCTGTGCGAGCTCTGCGACCGGCCGAAGGTTCGGGTGTTCTCGGGCGCCGACAAGCCGATTGCTCGCCCGCTGGTGACCGCCGAGCACGTGCACGGCAAGACCGGCCTTGACGGCCCGGAGCTTGCCGAGCCGACAATGAAGCTCGAGGAGCAGCATGCGGTCGACTTCATCGTCGAGACGTTGCGAAAGGAGCCAGAGGGCACCGTGACGCTCTGCACGCTCGGCCCGCTCACCAACATCGCGCTGGCCCTGCAGAAGGCGCCTGACATTGCGCAGCGGGTCAAGGAACTGGTGATGATGGGTGGCGGCTTCTTCGAAGGCGGCAACATCACGCCCGCCGCCGAATTCAACGTCTACGTCGATCCCGAGGCAGCCGACATCGTCTTCCGTTCGGGCATTCCGATCGTGATGATGCCGCTCGATGTCACCCACCGGGTGCTGACCCACAAGGCGCGCGTCCAGAAGATCCGCGACATTGGCAGCCGCCCGGCGATCGCCATGGCCGAGATGCTCGAATTCTTCGAGCGCTTCGATATCGAGAAGTACGGCACCGATGGCGGCCCGCTGCACGATCCGACGGTCATTGCCTATCTGTTGCGCCCCGAGCTTTTCACCGGCCGCGATTGCAACGTCGAGATCGAGACCAAGTCGGAGCTGACGACCGGCATGACCGTCGTCGACTGGTGGCAGGTCACCGGCCGGCCGCACAACGCCAAGGTTATGCGCTTCGTCGACGACCAGGGCTTCTTCGACCTTTTGACCGAGCGGCTGGCACGCATCTGAGCCTCGGCTCAATCATCGTAGTCCAAACAAAAACGGCGCCCCGAGAGGCGCCGTTTTCTTTTCTCGTTCCGTTGATCAGAACTCTTCCCAGTTGTCCTGGGCAAGCGCGTTGGCGCCGGAGGTCTGGGTCAGCACCCGCTGCGTCGAAGCCGAGTAGTTGCTTCGCGCTGGGTTCGCCGCCGGAGCGGGCCGCGCCTCGCGGGCGGGGGCCGGGACCGGAGCGGGGCGTTCGGCCGCGCGCATGCGCTCGGCCGTGCCACGCAGCATAGCCGCCGGGGACGGTTGGGCCGATGCGGTCGCCTGCGCGACCCGGAAGCGGGCCACGAGCGTGTTGAGCGTTCGGGCTTCTTCGTTGAGCGCCATGCCGGCCGCGGTCGTTTCCTCGACCATGGCGGCGTTCTGCTGGGTTACCTGGTCCATCTGGTTGACGGCGGAGTTGATCTCCTTCAGGCCGACGGCCTGTTCCGAAGCGGAGCTGGAGATCTGGCGGATGAGGCCGTTGATCTGCACGACCTGCTCGGCGATCTTTTCGAGCGCGCCACCGGCCTTGCCGACGAGATCAACACCTTCGCGCACCTGGCCGGCCGAGGTGTTGATCAATGTCTTGATCTCCTTGGCGGCATTGGCAGAGCGCTGGGCGAGTTCGCGCACTTCCTGGGCGACGACGGCAAAACCCTTGCCGGCCTCACCTGCACGCGCTGCTTCGACACCGGCGTTCAGCGCCAGAAGGTTGGTCTGGAAGGCGATTTCGTCGATGACGCCGATGATGCGGCTGACTTCGTGCGAGGACTGCTCGATGCCCTTCATCGCGGCAATCGCCTTCTGCACCACTTCGCCCGACTGTCCGGCATCGCTGCTGGCCACGTCCACCGATTTGGCGGCGACCTTGGCGTTTTCGGCGCTGGCGTTGACCTGCGAGGTCAGCTCGTCAAGAGCCGCTGCTGTCTCTTCCAGGCTTGCAGCCTGCTGTTCGGTCCGGTGCGACAGGTCGTTGGCGGCGCTGCTGATTTCGCTGGTGCCGTTGCCGATGTTGACGACCGAATGGTTGACGGTGCGGATCGTCTCTTCGAGGCTTTCCATCGCCGCGTTGAAGTCGCGCTTGAGCTGCGCATATTCGCCCGGGAAATCGTCGGTGATGCGGAATGCGAGATCGCCGGACGACAGATGCGAGAGACCCTTGCCGAGGCGGGCGACGATGTCGCGCTGAAGCGCGCTCGATTCTGCACGCTCGGTTTCCGAGCGGCCGCGTTCGCGCTCGGCCTGTTCGCGCTCATGGCGGGCTTCGCCTTCGAGGCGCTTGGTGTCGGCAAGCTGATGGCGGAAGCCTTCGAGCGCCTTGGCGACTTCACCGGTTTCGTCGGAACGATCCTGGCCGGCGATCGCCTTGGTGTAGTCACCGTGGCTGAGGTCGTTCACGTCCTTGACGAGGCTTGCCAGCGGCTTCTGCACGAAACCACGAACCGCGAGATAGAGACCGAGCAGCACAGCGCCGAGCACGACGAGGCCGCCGACGATCATCATGTAGGTCTGATCCTTGACCGGCGCATTGATCGCGGTACGCGGCACGTCGACGAGCACGACCCAGCTGGTGTTCACGCCCGAGAGAGTGAACGGATAGACGAGACGGTCGAAGGGCTCGTTGCCGTCATAGGAGAGGTTGGAGATGATGCCCGGCTTGCCGGAGGCGAGCGCGTTCTTGACGACCTCGTTGCCTTCGCCGTCATACTCCTTGAGCAGAAGGTCCGGGATCGGCGCGACCAGCCATTTGCCGGTCTGCGACAGCAGGTAGACGCGGCCGGTGTCGAAGGGCTTCAGCTTCGAGAGGCCATCGCCGAGCGAGGCGAGCGAAATGTCGACGCCGGTGACGCCGAGAAGCTTGCCGCCGGACATGACCGGGTAGGCGATCGAACTCATCGCGGTCGGAACGTCGGTGTCCTGCGCGGTGTAGGGCTGGGTGATTGCACCCTTGCCGCTTTTTGCAGCGAGTTTGTACCACTCGGCCGCATAGTCAGCGCCGAAAGTGGAGTACTGGATTTCGTTGGTGCGGCTCTTCGACCAGTAGGGCGTGAAGATGCCCTTGTCGTTACCGCCCAGTTCCTTGTTGTTGACGAGGTCTTCCTGGCGACCATCGAAAGCCTTGGGTTCTTCCGCGAACCAGCTGCCGAAGGCGAACGGGTTCTGCTCGAGGTTTGCCCTGAGGATGTTGATCACCCCGGTGCGCTCCAGCGACTTTTCGGCATGTGCGCGGCCGAGGATGCCCGCCATCGAGCGGGCAGCACTTGCAAGCTCGCCGATGTCGCCGGCAATGTCGGAGGCAATCGCGCGGGCTTCGCCGCCTGCCTGTTCGAGGACCAGCGTTTCGACGCGGTCCTGGGTCTGGGATATGAGAACGAAATTCGAGGCAAGCAGGACAAGTGCGATCGTGCCGCCTGTCACCGCGATCAGTTTGGTCGCCAGCGATTTGGCTTGGAACTTGAACATGAAATCCTCACGTGCTGGGAGGTTCGCAGGTTTTCACCTGCGGTGGACGCATTTCGCAATGGGGGTGAACTCCATCATGGAGCGTCAGATGCCGACCGGCATGTTGGAGACGACCAGGCGCTTTGGCCGGTTTTCTCACGGTCCTGAATAGACTGGAGATTCTTAAGATAGGGCCAACACGGACGCTGTTTTACGCATCGCTTGCATAAAATTGCACGCAAAGTTTTATGTCCGCGACATCGGCTGTCCGGATTGCGCAAGCGGCCGTCGGGAGGGTGAAATCTATGCGGGCCAGGGCCTGGGAAAAATGAGACGGGCGACTTCGCCCGTCTCAAGTGCGTGCTTTTTCGCGCAGGATTTAGAGACGCGACGCCACGTCCGCAGCGAGCGGGATCGAGGGCTGGGCGCCGCTCTTCAGGCAGGCGAGAGAGCCGGCGACTGCTGCGCGGCGCAGAGCGTCGGGGAAGGCGATGCCGGCATCGAGGCTGGCTGCGAGATAACCGCAGAAGGTGTCGCCGGCGCCGACGGTATCGACCGGCTCGATCTTCAGGCCCTTGGCGCGCTGGATCTCGCCCTCATGTACGGCCACCACGCCTTCGGCGCCAAGCGTGACGATGACCGTCTGGCCGGTCTCCGCGTGCAGCGCCTTCATCGCTTCTTCGCGCGCAGTGCTCCCGATACCGCTCTTGCCGGCCAGCAGCTCGAATTCGGTTTCGTTGGCAATGACGATATCGGCCATGCGGCCGAGGCGGGCTGCGTCCGGTGTCAGCGGCGCGATGTTGATGACCGAACGCACGCCCTTCTGTTTGGCGGCGGTGAGCGCCTTCTCGACCGAAGCGGCCGGAATTTCGAGCTGCAGCATCAAGGTATCGCTGGGCTTCATGCCGTCGACGGCCTTCACCGCATCGGCTTCATCGACCGTCGCATTGGCGCTGGCGACGACGACGATGACATTTTCGCCGTCACCGCCGACGAGGATATGGGCGGTGCCGGTCGGCTCGCTGACCGTCTTGGTCAACGACAGGTCGGTGCCCGCACCCTTCAACAGCTCGAGCGCGCCGTCAGCAAAGCTGTCCTTTCCTACCGCGCCTGCCATCTGCACCGTCGCGCCGGCACGCCGTGCGGCCAGCGCCTGGTTTGCGCCCTTACCGCCGGCGGCGGTCGAGAAGCTGGTGCCGGCGACGGTTTCGCCGGGCTTCGGAAGGCGTGCGGTGGTGGCGATCAGATCCATGTTGATGGACCCAAAAACAGTAATCATGTGAAACTATCCTGTCGGCTTTGCGAATTGGGCCGGAGAGTGCCCGACAGCCTCAGTCCTCGTCAACCACCCGCAGGCGCAATTGCCCGACCCGATTGTCGACCGCGGCACGTGGTTCGTCCGCGTCCCGTGTGCCGCCTTCCGCTTGCAGCTCTAGGGCCTCGATCTTGGCCCCGCGGCGGGTGAGCTTGCTGGAGGAAACGAGGATGTCCTCGACATCCTTCTGGCTCATGGCGAAATGGCCCTGCAGCTTGCGCACGCGCTCGTCGAGACGGCCGAGATCCTCCATCAGCCGCGCGACTTCGCCCTGGATCAGGTGCGCCTGCTCGCGCATGCGCGCATCCTTGAGGATTGCCTGGATCACCTGGATCGACAACAGCAGCAGGGAGGGCGAGACGATGACGATCCGCTGGCGATGCGCCTTTTGCACGATCGCTTCGAAATGCTCGTGGATCTCCGCAAAGATCGATTCCGAGGGTACGAAGAGGAAGGCGGTGTCCTGCGTCTCGCCCGGGATCAGATACTTGCCGGCGATGTCGCGCACGTGCGTTTCCATGTCGCGGCGAAAGAGTTGGGCGATCTGCTGGCGCCGCTCCGGGGTCGGAGCATCCCGCATCGCGTTCCAGGCTTCGAGCGGAAATTTGGCGTCGATGACCAGCGGCGGCTGGCCGTTTGGCATGCGGATGGTGCAGTCGGGCCGCACCCCGTTCGACAGCGTCGCCTGGAATTCGAAGGCACCCATCGGCAGCCCGTCGGCGATAATCGCTTCCATGCGCGACTGGCCGAAGGCGCCGCGCGTCTGCTTGTTCGATAGAATCGCCTGAAGTCCGGCCATGTCCTTGGCGAGAGACTGGATGTTGTTCTGGGCCGTGTCGATGACCGCGAGGCGCTCCTGCAGCCTGCGCAGGTTCTCGTGTGTCGCCTTGGTCTGCTCGCTGATCGAGGCGCCGATGCGATGGGTCATGCCGTCGATGCGCTGGCTGAGTGTCTGGTTGAGCTCCGCCTGCCGGGCGCCGAACACCTCGGCCATGGCCGCGACCCGCCCTTGCATCTCCGTCTGTGCTGCCAGCAGCATTGCCATCTGTTCCTGCCGCTCGTCGTCGCGGGGATTGCGCCGGCGCGAGAGCGCCATCAGGCCGGCAACAGCCAGCACAAGGCCGGCGGCAATCGCCAGATGGCCCAGGGTAATCGGCAGGGTGCCGATGAAAAACAACGGTTGGGCGAAGGGAAGGGGCGCGGGTTCCATGCGCCAAACCTAACAGATTCTCTCGCGAAGTGTAGATCAAAACAAGAACATATGTGCGCGGCGGTTAACGCCCGACGAGGGACGAGCGGGTGCCGCAGGTGGCAAGGCAATTTCCTTGCGCGTCGATGGAAAGATCGGCTATGGGAGCATCATGACCATCAAGCCGCTTATCATCCTTCCCGATCCTGTGCTTCGCCAGGTTTCAACGCCGATCGAAGCCGTCGACGCGGACGTCCGCCGTCTGGCCGATGACATGCTCGAAACCATGTACGATGCCCCCGGCATCGGCCTTGCCGCGATCCAGGTCGGCGTCGCCAGGCGCATGCTGGTGCTCGACGTTTCGAAAGAGGGCGACGAGAAGACGCCGCTTGTCTTCATCAACCCCGAGATCGTCGCTTCGTCCGACACCTATTCGGTTTACGAGGAAGGCTGCCTGTCGATTCCGGACTACTACGCCGAGGTCGAGCGCCCCGCCGTCATCACCGTCAAGCACCTCGACCGCGACGGCAAGGAACAGACGATCGAGGCCGAAGGCCTGCTCGCCACCTGCCTGCAGCACGAGATCGACCACCTGAACGGCGTGTTGTTCATCGACCACATCTCCAAGCTCAAGCGCGACATGGTGATCCGCAAGTTCACCAAGGCTGCCAAGACGCGCGGCGCAAAGGCGATCTGAGCCTTCGATCGCGGAAGATCACGCGAAATTTTGAAGGCGGGAACCCATTGAATATTCCAGGAAGAGCGTGAAACGGCTTTCCTGGAATTGTCCTGTTTTTAGAGAATGAGATCATTTCGCCGTTTCCCCGCATGAAGTGATCTGAAAGGACGGAGTTACCGCCTTGTCGCTTCGCATCATCTTCATGGGCACACCGGAATTTTCGGTGCCGACACTGGCGGCACTTGCCGAGGCCGGTCATCAGATCGTCGCCGTCTACACCCAGCCACCGCGGCCGGGTGGCCGCCGCGGGCTCGATCTGCAGAAATCGCCGGTGCACCAGGCGGCCGAGCTTCTGGGCATTCCGGTGCTGACGCCAGTCAACTTCAAGGACGAGGCGGACCGCCAGACCTTCCGTGATTTCGACGCCGACGTCGCCGTCGTCGTCGCCTATGGCCTGCTTCTGCCTGAGGCCATCCTCACCGGCACCAAGCTCGGCTGCTACAACGGCCACGCCTCGCTGCTGCCGCGCTGGCGCGGTGCAGCCCCAATCCAGCGCGCGATCATGGCCGGCGATCATGAGACCGGCATGATGGTGATGAAGATGGAAAAGGGGCTCGATACCGGCCCGGTCGCCCTCACCAAGACGGTCCAGATCGGCGAGACGATGACAGGTGGCGAGCTACACGACCGACTGATGCAGGTCGGCGCCAGTCTGATGCGGGAAGCGATGGCAAAACTCGAGGCCGACGATCTGCCGCTGACGGTCCAGGCCGAGGACGGCGTCGTCTACGCCCAGAAGATCAGCAAAACGGAAACCCGCATCGATTTCGCCCGTCCCGCCCGCGAGGTCCACGACCATATCCGCGGCCTGTCGCCATTTCCGGGCGCCTGGTTCGAACTTGAGATCGCCGGCAGGCCGGAGCGCATCAAGGTTCTGAACTCGGAGCCCGCTTCCGGCGAGGCCGAGGCCGGCACGGTGCTCGACGATAATCTGACGATTGCCTGCGCCGAGGGCGCCGTTCGGCTCACCCGCCTGCAGCGCGCCGGCGGCAAGGCGTTGGGTGCGGCCGACTTCCTGCGCGGAACGCCGGTTGTGCCCGGCACGAGGGTCGGCTGATGCCGCGGTTCAAGCTGACCGTCGAATATGACGGCTCGGACTATGTCGGCTGGCAGCGGCAGGACAACGGCGAGTCCGTGCAAGGGGCGATCGAAAAGGCGATCCTGTCGCTGACCGGAGAGACCGTGTCGATCCGCGGCGCCGGCCGCACCGATTCCGGTGTGCACGCCAGTGGCCAGGTGATGCATGCGGATCTCACGCGTCCGTGGAAGCCCTACACGCTGCGCAACGCGCTAAATGCCCATCTGGGGCTTGCGGGCGAGCGGGTGGCGATCCTCGAGGCCGAGGAAGTGTCCGAGGAATTCGACGCGCGCTTCTCGGCGCTGCGCCGCCACTATCTCTACCGCATTATCTCGCGGCCCGCGCCGCTGGCGCTTGAAGCCCGGCGCGCCTGGTGGGTGCCGAAGCCGCTCGACCATGAAGCCATGCATGCAGGCGCCCAGCGCCTCGTCGGCCATCATGACTTCACCACCTTCCGCTCCGCCCATTGCCAGGCGGCGAGCCCGGTGCGCACGCTCGATCGGCTGGACGTCGCGCTTGTCGCCGGCGTCATCGAGATCCGCGCAACGGCGCAGAGCTTCCTGCACAACCAGATCCGCTCCTTCGCCGGCTCGCTGAAGCTGGTGGGCGAAGGCAAGTGGACGCCGGATGATCTGCAGGCAGCGCTCGAGGCCCGCAACCGCAAGGCCTGCGGCCCCGTGGCGCCGCCCGATGGGCTTTATTTCCTTCAGGTGGATTACTGATCCTGAAGTCCTAGCTTGTCGGGATCAGACCGAAGAAGCGCTGCAAGAGATCGCCGATCATCATCGACGGCAACAGGAACAGTGCCGTCAGCGCCGAGGCAAGCAGCGTCTGGTTGCCGGTCACCATGCGCAAGAGCCGGAAGAGCACCGCAACGCTGATGACGAGCAGCGTCAACCAGATGAAGCTCGTCAGCCCCTGGCTCCCGGGAATGACGACACGGATCGCCGCCGGCACCGCCATGGCGTAGGAGAGCGGAACCGAGAGCCAGTTTGTGGTAACGACGATCGGTACCACCGCTCCGGCAAATCCGAGTGGGCGCGAGAGAATGGCGATCAGCACCAGCGGCAAGAGCCAGCTGACGAGATCGACGACGAGCAGCTTGAAGATGAAGCCGATGCCGATCGTGGTGCCATCAGGCATGACCGAGAGGTAGTAGAGCCGCCAGGACGCCCAGGTGACGGCGATCGCCGGCAGGCACCAGAGCATGGACGTGAACGAGCGCCAGAGGCCACTCTCGCTGAAATCGAGCCAGCGGAAGCCTTCTTCGTTACCCTGCGCCAGGAGCCAGAGCCCCCGGATATAGGCAAGCACCTCATCAAGCAGCGGCATGGCCGAACCAGCGGGCGATGAAGGTTTCATAGATATTGGTCAGGGTCTCGAGGTCGGCGACGGCGACCCGTTCGTCGACCATGTGCATCGTCTGGCCGACGAGGCCGAACTCGACCACCGGGCAATAGTCCTTGATGAAGCGCGCATCCGAGGTTCCGCCGGTCGTCGACAGCTTCGGCTGGCGCCCCGTGACGGCTTCGACCGCGCCGGAGAGCGAATCGATCAGCGCGTTGTTGCGTGTGAGAAACACGTGGCTCGGGCGCTCCGCCCAGACGATTTCGTAGCGAACGGGGGCGCGGTCCGGACGCAGGCTACCGCTTGCCGCGGCACGGTCGAGCCGGGCGATGATCTCGGCCATCAGGCTTTCGGCCGTCCATGTGTCGTTGAAGCGGATGTTGAAGGCGGCAGTCGCCTTGGCCGGAATGACGTTGACGGCACTGTTGCCGACATCGATCGTCGTCACTTCGAGATTGGAGGGCTGGAAGCTCTCGGTGCCGTTGTCGAAGGGTGGGTCCATCAGCGCCTGCGTCAGTTGCAGGATGCCGCGCACCGGGCTGTCGGCGAGATGAGGATAGGCCGCATGGCCCTGCACGCCGTGAACGGTGATGCGCCCGGACAGCGAGCCGCGCCGGCCGATCTTGATCATGTCGCCAAGGCTCTCCGGGTTGGTCGGTTCGCCGACCAGGCACGCATCCCAGCGCTCGCCCTTGTCGGCCGCCCATTGCAAGAGCTTGGTGGTGCCATTGATCGCCGGTCCCTCTTCGTCGCCGGTGATGAGGAAGGAGACCGAGCCCTTCGGGGCGCCATGCTTTTCGACATGGCGGGCGATTGCCGCCACGAAGCAGGCGATGCCACCCTTCATGTCGACGGCGCCGCGGCCATACATCTCGCCGCCGGCAATGTCGGCCGAAAACGGACCGTGGCTCCAGGCGGCCTCGTCGCCGACGGGAACGACATCCGTATGCCCGGCAAACATCAGATGCGGGCCTTCGGTTCCAAGCCGCGCATAAAGGTTCTCGATGTCGGGCGTGCCAGCCTCCTTGGCCATCACGCGGTCGACCGCGAAGCCGAGCGGCTTCAGCATGGCTTCAAAGGCTGCAAGCGCGCCGCCTTCGGCCGGGGTGACCGAGGGGCAACGAATGAGGGTGGCGAGATTGGCGATCGGATCGGTGGAGGTCATCTAACGTTATGCCGTCTGCATGGCCACGAAGGGCCTTGGGAATGGAGGCTGCTGGTTTATCCGATCGCCAGCGAACTGTCACGCAGGATGGGGCACGCGAGACGGGAACTGTGACGTCGAACGCAGAACGGCGCCGCGCCTGGGCGGAGGCGCAGCGCCGCAGCTTCAACGGGCCGGAAGGATCCGGCCCGCCTGAAGATCGCGAAGGGAATGGAGAAGGGCTTATTCTCCGGGTGCGAGATGCGGCGCCTCGATATGGGCTCCCGCGTGCTTCAGAGGCCGCTCGCCAGCGAGTTTGCGGATCAGCACGTAGAACACCGGCGTCATGAAGATGCCGAAGGCGGTGACGCCGATCATGCCGGCAAAGACCGCGATACCCATGGCCGAGCGCATTTCCGCACCGGCGCCGGTCGACATGACAAGCGGCACCACGCCCATGATGAAGGCCATCGAGGTCATCAGGATCGGGCGCAGACGCAGCCGGCTCGCTTCGATCGCCGCCTTGACCGGCGTGCTGCCCGACAGTTCCAGTTCGCGGGCGAACTCGACGATGAGGATGGCATTCTTCGCCGATAGCCCGACCAAGACGATCAGACCGATCTGGGTGAAGACGTTGTTGTCGCCTCCGGTCAGCCAGACACCGACGAGTGCCGCCATGATGCCCATCGGCACGATCAGGATGATGGCGATCGGCAGCGTCAGGCTCTCATACTGGGCCGCAAGCACGAGATAGACGAGCAACAGCGCCAGCGGGAAGACCAGGATGCCGGAGTTGCCAGCCAGGATCTGCTGGTAGGTCAGGTCCGTCCATTCGTAGCCGATGCCCGGAGGCAGGGTTTCAGCGGCGATGCGTTCGATGGCTTCCTGCGCCTGGCCGGACGAGAAACCCGGTGCCGGGCCGCCGTTGATGTCGGCCGACAGGAAGCCGTTGTAGCGGATCGCCCGTTCGGCGCCGACCGTTTGCTCGACCTTGAGAAGCGCCGACAGCGGGATCATCTCGCCGGATTGCGAACGCACCTTCAGCTTGCCGATGTCGTCGGCATGGCTGCGGTAGTTCGCATCCGCCTGGACGCGCACGCTGTATGTGCGGCCGAAGGCGTTGAAGTCGTTGACGTAGAGCGAGCCGAGGTAGATCTGCAGCGTCTCGAAGACGTCGGTGACGGCCACGCCGAGCTGGCGTGCCTTCACACGGTCAAGGTCGGCATAGAGCTGCGGCACGTTGATCTGGTAGCTCGAATAGAGACCGGCCAGCTCCGGTGCCTGGTAGGCCTTGGCGAGGAAGGCCTTGGTCGCCTCGTCAAGCGCCTGGTAACCGAGGCCGTTCTTGTCCTCGAGCTGCAGCTTGAAGCCGCCGGTCGTTCCGAGACCCTGGACGGGTGGCGGCGGGAACATGGCGATGAAAGCATCCTGGATGACGCCGAATTCCTGGTTGAGCTGCATGGCGATCGCGCCGCCGGACAGTTCAGGCGTCTTGCGTTCCTCGAAGGGCTTGAGCGCGACGAAGACGATGCCGGAGTTCGACGAGTTGGTGAAGCCGTTGATCGACAGGCCCGGGAAGGCGATGGCGTTTTCGACGCCCGGGTGCTTGAGCGCAATTTCGCTCATCCGCTTGATCACGTCTTCCGAGCGGTCGAGCGTGGCTGCGTCCGGAAGCTGGGCAAAGCCGATCAGGTACTGCTTGTCCTGCGCCGGTACGAAGCCGCCGGGGACCGCGCGAAACAGCGTGAAGGTGACGCCGAGAAGCACGACATAGACCACCATGATCAGCGACTTGCGCGTCAGGATGCGACCCACACCGCGGCCATAGGCCTCCGAGCTTGCGCCGAAGAAGCGGTTGAAGCCGCGGAAGAACCAGCCGAAAAGCCTGTCCATCACCCGCGTCAACCAGTCCTTCGGCGCGTGGTGGTCCTTCAAGAGAAGGGCAGCCAGCGCCGGGGAGAGCGTCAGCGAGTTGAGCGCCGAGATCACGGTCGAGATGGCGATCGTCAGCGCGAACTGGCGATAGAACTGGCCGGTGAGGCCGGTGATGAAGGCGAGCGGCACGAACACCGCGACGAGCACCAGCGCGATCGCGATGATCGGACCCGAGACTTCCTGCATGGCGCGGTAGGTCGCCTGGACCGGCGACAGTCCCTGCTCGATGTTGCGTTCGACGTTTTCCACCACGACGATCGCGTCGTCGACGACGATGCCGATCGCAAGCACGAGGCCGAAGAGGCTGAGCGCGTTGATCGAGAAGCCGAAGACATACATGACGGCGAAAGTGCCGACGATCGAGACCGGAACGGCGACGAGCGGGATGATCGAGGCGCGCCAGGTCTGCAGGAAGATGATGACGACGAGCACGACCAGCGCGATCGCCTCGAGCAGCGTGTCGACCACGGATTCGATCGAGGCGCGCACGAACTGTGTCGTGTCGTAGACGATGCCGTAGTCGACGCCTTCAGGCATGGTGAGCTTCATCTCGGCCATGGCCTTGCGGACGTCGTCCGAAATCTGGATCGCGTTCGATCCAGGTGCCTGGAAGACCGCCATGCCGACGGCCGGCTTGTTGTCGAGCAAGGAGCGCAACGAATATTCAGACGCGCCCATTTCGACGCGGGCGACGTCGCCAAGGCGGGTTACTTCGCCCTGGGCACCGGATTTGACGACGATGTTCTCGAAATCCTCAGGCGTCTGCAGACGGCCCTGCGCGTTGACGGAAAGCTGCAGGTCGAGACCTGGGACGGAAGGCGAGGCGCCGATGACGCCGGCCGCCGCCTGGACGTTCTGGCCGCGCACCGCGTTGGCGATATCGCCTGCGGCAAGGCCGCGCTCGGCTGCCTTCTGCGGGTCGATCCAGATGCGCATCGAATAGTCGCCGCCGCCGAAGATCTGCACCTGGCCGACACCTTCGATACGGGCCAGCCGGTCCTTGACGTTGAGCACACCGTAGTTGCGCAGATAGTTGATGTCGTACTGGCCGTTGGGCGAAAGCAGGTGCACGACCATGGTCAGGTCGGGCGAGCTCTTGACGGTGGTGACGCCGAGACGGCGCACCTCCTCGGGCAGCCGCGGCTCGGCCTGCGAGACGCGGTTTTGCACGAGCTGCTGCGCCTGGTCCGGATCGGTGCCGAGCGCGAAGGTGACGGTCAGCGTCATGAGGCCATCGGCGGTCGCCTGGCTCTGCATGTAGAGCATGTCTTCGACGCCGTTGATCTGTTCTTCAAGCGGTGTCGCCACCGTTTCGGCGATGACGGCCGGGTTTGCGCCCGGATACTGCGCGCGCACGACGATCTGCGGCGGGACGACTTCGGGATATTCGGAGATCGGCAGACCGGTCATGCCGATCAGGCCGGCCACGAAGATCAGGACCGATAATACGCCCGCGAAGACCGGGCGGTCGACGAAGAAGCGTGAGAAGTTCATGGTATCCCCCTTGGGATGCGTTCGGGCAGACCTCCGGCGGGCGCGGCGAAAAAACGCGCCGCGCGGCCATGTCTGCAGAGTGATGCCTTGGCTGGAGCCTCTTCACACCGGGCGAAGAGGCGCCGGGATTACTTGGCGATAGAGGCGGTCGTTTCCTCGACCTGCTGCGGCGCCACGACGACGCCGGGGCGAACCCGCTGCAGGCCGTTGACGACGATGTTCTCGCCGGACTTCAGGCCGCTTTCGACGATGCGCAGACCGTCGGAATTCGGCCCCAGCTTCACCTGGCGATACTCGACCTTGTTGTCGGTGCCGACGACGAAGACGAATTTCTTGTCCTGGTCGGAGCCGATGGCACGGTCGCTGATCACAAGCTTTTCCTCGGGGTCCGGCTCGCCGATGCGGATGCGGACGAACTGTCCGGGGATCAGCCTGCCGTCGGCGTTTTCAAGCGCCGCGCGTACCCGGATCGTGCCGGTTGCCGCATCCACCTCGTTGTTGATGAGCTGGATATGGCCCAAGATCGGCGTGCCCTCGTCGGTGGCGGTGCCGACCTGGACCGGCAGGCGCTCGATCGCGTTGCCGCCGGCCGATGCTGCGAGCCGGGCGAGAGCGGTGGTGACCACTTCTTCGCTGGCGTTGAAGCTCGCATAGATCGGATCGACCGAGACGAGCGTTGTCAGCACAGGCGAGGCGGAACCGGCAGCAACGAGGTTGCCGGCGGTGACGTCGAGCCGGCCGACGCGGCCGGAGATCGGCGCACGGACCTCGGTGTATTGCAGATCGAGTTCGGCCGTGCGCAGCGCCGCCTTGGCCGAACGCACCTCCGCCTGAGCTTCGTCATAGGCGCTGGCGCGCTGGTCGACGCTGCTCTGCGGCACGGCGCTGGTGGTCACCAGCTTGCGGCCGCGCTCGAGCTCGATCTTGGCGAGCGAAACACGCGCTTCGGCAGCCTCGACCTGGGCCTTTGCCCGCTCGACGGCGGCGGCATAGGGCTCGGGATCGATCGTCACCAGGAGGTCGCCCTGCTTGACCAGCGCGCCTTCGCGGAAGTGGGCCTTCAGGATGGCGCCGCCGACGCGCGGGCGCACCTCGACACGCTCGATCGCTTCAAGGCGTCCGGAGAATTCCTCCCAGGTGGTGATGCGCTTGGACTGCGCCCGCGCCACCGAGACCGGCACAGCCGGCGGAGGAGCGGCGGACGCATCGGTCGCGGCATCGGCCTCGAAATGCTGCGGCAGGCCGAACATGACGGCGGCGGCGCCGCCGACAGACAAAAGGATACTCAGGCCGGCGCCCCAGAGGGCCCGGCGGGTCACTGTCGATGTCATCTTTTCTCTCCTTGCCGGTTGGGAGCCGGCGCTTTGCGTTCGATGCCAGATCGGGGAATGAGCCTCTGAGCGGCCCCGCCTAACGCACCGTCATTTCCGCCGGCTTTGCCCCCGCCTTCTGGAAGAAGCGGGCGAAGATGCCGGTAATTTCCTTCTGCTGTGCCGACCAGCTTTCGCCGGTGCCTGCGTTCTGCGGCAACCATCCGGCGCGTCCGGGCAGCACGTGGGATTCTACCGCCACGCCCGCCTTGCGCAGGCGCTCGGCATAGGCTTCAGCCTCGTCGCGCATCGGACACTCTTCGCTGGTCACGATCAGCGAAGGCACGAGGCCGGCGAGCCGCGTACAGTGGGCCGGCGCGGCGTAAGGGTGGGTGAAGCCACCGTTCTGGCCGAGATAGCGCTGCCAGCCGTCGGCGATCGATTGCGCCGAGGACTGGGGACAGTATTGACGGAACGATGCCGTTGCCAGGCACGGATCCAGCATCGGCGACAGCAGGATCTGGCCCTTGAGATCGGTCAGATACTGGTCTCGCGCCATCAGCGCGGCCCCGGCGGCGACATTGCCGCCAGCCTCTTCGCCGGCCACGAACAGCGACGACTTCTTGTGTGCGAACTGCGGGCAGCGCGCGCGCATCGACGACAGCATGGCATAGGCGACATCGAGGGCCGCAGGAAAGGGATTGAGGCAGGCCGCGGAATATTCCGGAGATATCACCACCGCTCCGGCTGCCGCGAGTGCCTCAGCAACGCGCTCGCCGGCAGCGATCGTTCCGCCGACGAAGGAGCCGCCATGCAGGTGCAGTACGATCGGCGGCGGATTGAGCAGGGTCTCGCCGCGGTAGACGCGTGCGGTGCACGAGCCTTGGCCCGTCTGCATCGTCTCCACTTTGAACTGTTCGCCCATCTCTCTTGCCTTCGGCCCGAGCCAAACCCACATGTGGCGACAACACGCCACGATAGGAGAATAGCATTGTCTTCTGTCTGGAATAGTCTTTTCAATCTGATTACACTATTCGTATTCTCGAACAATTACGGCTCTTGAAAATGGACCAGCTCACGGCCATGCGCGCCTTTCTCCGGGTCGTCGAAACCGGAAATTTCACCCGCGCTTCCGCTTCGCTGAATATGCCCAAGGCGACATTGACCAATCTCATCCAGGGATTGGAGGCGCATCTGCGCACAAAACTTCTGAACCGCACCACCCGCCGGGTGCTGGTAACGCCCGATGGCGCGCTCTATTACGAACGCGCTGCACGCCTTTTGACCGACCTCGACGAACTCGACGGCAGTCTTTCGAGCGCCCAGACCTTGCCGAAGGGACGGCTCAGGGTGGAGATGGCAAGCGCGATTGCCAACCTGATCGTGATCCCCGCGCTACCGGAGTTTCACAAGCGTTATCCCGATATCCAGATAGACCTCGGGGTCTCGGACAGGACGGTGGACTACGTGGCCGAGAATGTCGATTGCGCCATTCGCGTCGGCGCGCTCACCGACCAGTCCCTGATCGCGCGCCGCATCACCGAGATGAGCTTCGTCGCCTGCGCAGCGCCCGATTACCTCTCGCGCCACGCGATCCCGCAGCATCCGTCGGATCTCTCGAAGAACTGCTACGTCGTCGGCTACTTCCGGCCGCAGACCGGGCAGCAGTTGCCGTTCTACTTCAAACGCGGCAACGAGGAGATTGAAGTGAACGGCCGCTATGCCGTGGCGGCGAATGAAGCCACCACCTATCTCGCGGCGGCGCGAGCCGGCCTCGGCGTCATTCAGGCGCCGCGTTTCATGGTGCGCGAGGACCTCGAGACCGGCGCCATGCGGCCGGTGCTGGAGGATTGGGAAGTCGAGCCCATGCCGATCTATCTCGTCTATCCGCCGAACCGGCACCTGAGCAGCCGGCTGCGCGTCTTTGCCGACTGGGTGGTCAAGATTGTCGCCCAGTCGCAGCTCGACGCTGCCTGACCGTCACGCGCGCCGGCTCGGTGCCATGCATGATCCGCGTTGCGCTGAGCGTCCGGGCGGAGTGCCGGGACCGCTCGCTCCCCGGTCGTCGGAGTAACAAAAAAAGGCGCCGCGATCGGATCGCAGCGCCTTGTTGATTGGCTTTTGGGTTGCCGTCGCCGGGCTCAGCCCTGGCGGTTCTTGGCGTTGCCCTTCGGCTTGGTTTTGGGCTTGAAGCCGCCGTCCTTGGCAGCGTCCGGCTTGCCCTTCTTCTTGTTGCCCCAGGGCTTTTCGGCGCCCTTCGCCGGCGGCCTGTCCTCGGTATGGGCGGGCCCATCGCTATAGGCGGCCTTCTTTTCGAACTTGCGCTTCGGCTTGAAGTCGCCGCGGTCGTCATTGCGAGCGGCGTCGTCGGAATAGGGGCGCTTCTTGGCAAAGCCCGGCTTATCCTTGGAGAAGTTCGGCTTGTCCCTCGAGAAACTCGGTTTTTCCTGGCGCTGCTGCGACAGATCCGGCGCACCGGCGAGCGGCTTCACGCGGATGCCCTTCTCCAGCATCTTGTCTTTGCCGATCGCCGACAGGAAGCGTTCGGCGCCTTCGGCGGTCATCTCGACGAAGGTCTCTTCCTGCTGCATGCGGATCGCGCCGATGTCGCGCTTGGTCAGCTTGCCGTGACGGCAGAGCATCGGGATAAGCCAACGCGGCTCCGCACTCTGCTTGCGGCCGACGGACAGCGAGAACCAGCTGCCGTCGCTGAAATCGGCCCGCTCGGCGCCGAAGTCCTCGCGCGGTGCACGATCATCGCGTGGTGCGCGTTCGTCGCGGCGCGGCTTGGCGCCGACAGCGACTTCGATCAGGTCTTCCGGAGCGGACCGTCCCGAACGGAACTGGCGTACGAAGGCGGCGGCCATCTGCTCGGCACCGTGGCGCTCGATAAGTGCTGCCACGATCGCCTGTTCGTCCTCGCGGATCGGCTCGGCAAAGCTCGTATCGGCAAGCAGGCGCTCGTCGTCACGTTGGCTGACCTCGTCGGCCGACGGCGGGCGTGCCCAGGTCGCGGTAATCCGGCCGCCGTCGAGCAGGCGCTCAGCCTTGCGGCGCTGGTTGACCGGCACGATCAGGGCGCTGACGCCCTTCTGACCTGCGCGTCCGGTGCGGCCGCTGCGGTGAAGCAGCGTCTCGGAGTTGGTTGGCAGATCGGCGTGAATGACCAGTTCCAGGCCCGGCAGGTCGATGCCGCGGGCGGCAACGTCGGTCGCAATGCAGACGCGGGCGCGGCCGTCGCGCATGGCCTGAAGGGCGTGGGTGCGTTCGTTCTGGCTGAGCTCGCCCGAAAGCGCCACCACCGAGAAGCCGCGGTTGTTGAAGCGGGCGGTCAGATGGTTGACCGCGGCGCGGGTCGAGCAGAACACGATGGCGTTGCGCGCTTCGTAAAAGCGCAGCACGTTGATGATCGCGTTTTCGCGATCGTTCGGCGCAACGGTGAGCGCGCGGTATTCGATATCGACATGCTGCTTCTGTTCGGAAGCGGTGCTGATGCGTACGGCGTCGCGCTGGTAGTTCTTGGCAAGCGTTGCGATCGACTTCGGCACGGTCGCCGAGAACATCAGGGTGCGGCGATCGTCCGGGGACTCTTCGAGAATGAATTCGAGGTCTTCGCGGAAGCCGAGGTCGAGCATTTCGTCGGCTTCGTCGAGAACGATGGCGCGCAGCGAAGAAATGTCGAGCGAGTTGCGGCGAATATGGTCACAAAGGCGACCGGGCGTGCCGACGACGATGTGGGCGCCGCGTTCCAGCGTGCGCTTCTCGGTGCGCATGTCCATGCCGCCGACACACGAGGCGATCGTCGCGCCGGTCTCACCGTAGAGCCACTCAAGCTCGCGCTTGACCTGAAGCGCCAGTTCGCGCGTCGGTGCGATGGCGAGCGCCAGGGGGGCACCGGCAGGCCCGAAGCGGCGTTCGTCGCCAAGCAGCGTCGGCGCCAGCGCCAAGCCGAAGGCGACCGTCTTGCCGGAACCGGTCTGCGCCGAAACCAGGGCGTCGCGCCCGGCGAGTTCCGGATCGCGCATCGCCTGTTGAACCGGCGTCAATTCGTTGTAACCGCGTTTTGCCAACGCCTCGGCGATCGCAGGCGCGATCCCTTCGAATTCAGTCATATCTTGTCTTTCGGATATCGGTCGTAGAGCCCAGGACGAACGGATCGTCTCGGCGCCAATTGCCGCGGCCAACACGTCGCGGGCCTGTCATGGCGCGCTACATACGCGCTCACGCGGTTCTTGTACAGGGGCGAAGGGTTCAAGGGCCGGGTTCGTCGCTGCGCGCGCCGAACTCGTTGGGCCCCTGATCGCCCGGCCAGAGGCAAAGGGCGATGAAGACGACCGGGCTCAAGACCGGGATAAACAGAGTGAGGGAAAGCGGGCCGGGATAGCCGATATCGTGCAGGCGCTTGATCGCCAGCATGGCGATGGAGGGCAGCGAGACGAGGCTCGAGACGACGAATGCCAGCGTCCAGAGCGCCAGCACCGTCTCATTGCCCTCGTTGGCAACCATTCGGGCGACCATGAAGCCGCCGATCAGGAACCAGAACAGCCAGGAGAGAAAGAAGGGCAGGCGGCCGATGCGACCGGAGGGGCTGAAGAACAGCCAGGTCATGCTCGGCTGCGGCCCCTCCGGTGTCATCGCGATCAGTCCCGAAGCAGTTCGTTGATGCCGGTCTTCGAGCGGGTCTTCTCGTCGACGCGCTTGACGATGACGGCGCAGTAGAGGTTCGGCGCCGGCTGGCCGTTGCCCATGGTCGAGCCCGAGGGCATCGAACCTGCGACGACGACCGAGTAGGGCGGCACTTCGCCATAGGTCACTTCGCCGGTGGCGCGGTCGACGATCTTGGTCGACTTGCCGATGAAGACGCCCATGCCGAGGACCGAGCCTTCGCGCACGATGCAGCCTTCGACGACTTCCGAGCGGGCGCCGATGAAGCAGTTGTCTTCAATGATCGTCGGGCCGGCCTGCATCGGCTCCAGCACGCCGCCGATGCCGACGCCGCCCGAAAGGTGCACGTTCTTGCCGATCTGGGCGCAGGAGCCGACCGTTGCCCAGGTATCGACCATCGTGCCTTCGCCGACATAGGCGCCGAGATTGACGAAGGAGGGCATCAGGATGGCGTTGGGGGCGATGTAGGCCGAACGGCGCACGACGCAGTTCGGAACGGCGCGGAAGCCGGCCTTCTCGAACTCGTTGACGCTCCAGCCGTCGAACTTCGAGGGCACCTTGTCCCACCAGACCGACTGGCCCGGGCCGCCCTTGACGATTTCCATCGGGTTGAGGCGGAAGGAGAGCAGTACGGCCTTCTTCAGCCACTGATTGACCGTCCAGTTACCGTCTTCGCCGCGCTGTGCGACGCGGACCTTGCCGCTGTCGAGCAGGTTCAGCGCCGTCTCGACGGCATCGCGCACCGCGCCGCGCGTTCCGGTGTTGACGGAGTCGCGGTCTTCAAAGGCGGCTTCGATCGTCTGCGACAGGGAGGCGAGGTCGTGGTTCGTCATCGGAATTCCTTAAAGTTCGGCGGTTATCCTGCGAAAGCTCTACTGCATAAATCCGAAAATCGGAATCGATTTAAGGACAAAATTATGCAGCAGATCTAGCTGCTGCAGCGACCTTGACACGTCCTGAGCGGCGGTGGCTGCACGACGTGATCCTGAAAAGTTGAAGGGCTTTTCAGGTCCCTGGAGTGGCCGGGGCTTGGCAAACTGAGGCGAACACGGCACTACAGCGCCGCGTACCCGTTCGGGATGCGCAAAGGCCGCCGCAGCGCGCTGATGCGCTTGCGACCTTCATGACCGAGGATTGAGGATAGGACGCGTCTGGACGAGATGCCGATTGTCCGGAACGCGACGGGAAAGACGAGAATATGGCACGCATGAAGAAGCGCGCTCTGCGCCGCAAAGATGGGGTCTGGGATCCGCTGGCCGACAGCTCGCAGAGCCGGCAACGCGCACAGACCGTTCCGGTCACGCCGCAATCGGCTTCGCCTTCCTATCGCCTCGCCTATATCGACGACGATTTTCTCTGCCGCGAGGAACTGCGCCCGATCCGGCTGCAGCTCGAACTCCTGAAGACCGAAATGATGCTGGAAGAGCGCGGCATCAACTCCACCGTCGTCATGTTCGGCGGCGCTCGCATTCCTGAGCCCGGCGGCGACGCCTGGGCGGCGAAGAACGAGACGCAGCGCAAGAACCTCGAAGCCGCCTCGGTCTATTACGAGGAAGCACGCAAGTTCGCGCGGCTCTGCTCCGAGCATTCGGCCAAGTTGCACTACAAGGAATATGTCGTCGTCACCGGCGGTGGGCCGGGCGTGATGGAAGCCGGCAATCGCGGCGCCGATGATGTCGGCGCGCCGTCGATCGGCCTCAACATCGTGCTGCCGCACGAGCAGGCGCCCAATCGCTACGTGACACCGGAATTGTCGTTCAACTTCCACTACTTCGCCATCCGCAAGATGCATTTCCTCTTGCGCGCCAAGGCCGTCACCGTGTTCCCGGGCGGCTTCGGCACGCTGGACGAATTGTTCGAGACGATGACGCTGATGCAGACCGGGCGTCTGGCGCTGGTTCCGCTCATTCTCTTCGGGGAAAAGTTCTGGCGCTCGATCGTCAATTTCGAGGCGCTCGCCGAGTTCGGCACGATCGCGCCCAACGATGTCGACCTAGTCCACTTCGTCGAAACGGCCGAGGAAGCCTGGGAGATCATCTCCCGCTTCTACGAAACGGTCGATCCGAAGTCGGTGCCGATGGCGAACGGCCGCCGCTGAAACGATCTCGCGCGGAACGCCTCCGACAATGCGCATAGCCCCTCGCTGGGGGGAGCAAGGGGCTATGGGCTAGCCGGGAGCCTCTCCACCGGGCGGTGGGGAGAGAGAAGAGCTCCCGTCAGATCTTCTTGGTAAAGTCGGCCGCGTCGATGACGCCGTCGCCATTCTTGTCACGCCGCTTGAACATGGCTTCCGCGGCGCCTGAAACCTCGCTGGCACTCAAGGAGCCGTTGCCGTCGGTATCGACGCGCTTGAAGGCCTTGGGCCGCAGGCCAGGCAGCATGGCCGGGCGGGCTTCCTTCAGCTTGGCAAGGGCGGTCTCGCGCTCCGTGCCGGTCTTTGCCTTGGCGTCCTTCCAGGCCTTGCGCGCCTCACGGAAGGCCTCGCGCTTGACCTTCATTTCTTCGGCGCTGATCTGCCCGTCGCCATTGGTATCGAAGGTTTTGAAATTGTCGGAGATCCGCGCCTGGAACTCGGTGAGCGAAACCTTCTGGTCCTTGTTGGTGTCGAGGCGCTCTATCATGCGCTGGCCGCGCTGCTCGGGCGTCATCTTTTCGCGGGCAGCAAAGGAGGGGGAGGCCATTCCGGTGACGGCGACGGAGAGTGCAGCCACGCCGAGGATCAGGGTCTTGTTCGGCATCATGCGTCCTTTCGATCGGTTGTTTCTGATCGCAAGGATAGACGCGGGTGCAGCCGACGCCAGTTAAACTTTGGTAATTTAAGTCATTGGCCGAAAAGGGGTTTTTCGGCGGCAAAATTGTGTCGCAGCGGGCGGGACGCCGTCTTTGCGGCGTCCGCCAGCGCCACTCTAGAGATCTGTGAGGAGGCTCCGCAGGAAGCCGGTGAGGTCTTCCGTCACGTAGTCGATCTGCTCGTCGGTGTCGTTCGACTTTTCCCACGATTCCGCAAAGGTGTATTCGAGGTTCTGCGGCACCAGCAGCACCGTCTTCATGCCCAGCGCCTTCGGCACGAGGAGATTGCGCGGCAGGTCCTCGAACATCACGGCATTGCGGGTATCGACCCGGTGCAGGCTCATGAACTTGTCATAGGTCTCGCCCGCGGGCTTCGGCACGAAGTCGGCGGCGACGATATCGAAGATGTCGTCGAAATGGTCGAGGATCCCGAGCGCCCGGGCCGTCATCTGCGCATGGGCAACGCTGCCATTGGTGAAGATGAACTTGCGGCCGGGAAGCGACTTGATCGCTTCGCCGAGCGCCGGGTCGGCCGGAACGATCGAATAGTCGATCGCATGGGCCTGCTCGAGGAACTCGTTCGGGTCGATGCCGTGATGGACCATCAGGCCTTTGAGCGTCGTGCCGTGGTCGCGGTAATAGTCCTTCTGCAGCTTCTTGGCGTCGGCCGGATCGAGCGACAAAAGCTTCGCCACATAGGCCGTCATGTTGCGGTCGATCTGCGCAAACAGGTTGACGTGGTGGGGATAGAGCGTGTTGTCGAGGTCGAAGACCCAGTCGGTGACATGGGCGAATTCGGAGCGGGTCGGCAGGCGGTCGAGCTTTTTCATGACCGCCTTATGACACGACCGACCGTGGCGGCAAACGGGAAAATGGCGATGCGGGGCCGGGCGTAATGCTGGCGCATAGATTAGCGCTTTGAATTGGCGGTTGTGCGTGGCATCTTCCGGCTCGCGCGGTTTTTGGCTCGGGGATGCGGATGCCAATGTCGAACGAAGTATTCTATCTGCTCTTTCTGTTCGGGTTTTACACGTTCACCGTCGTTACCTATTTCGCGCTTGGCTATGGCATCACATGGCTCAACGAGCGCAATCCCGAGCGAAAGATCCAGAAGGGACGCGGTTCCGACAAGCGCCGCAGCGCCGAGATCCGCCAGAGCCTCAAATCGATGTTCAGCGCCTGCCTGCCGCTGACGATCGGACTCTACGCCCAGCAGAAGGGCTGGGCGCCGGCGCCCTGGACGCTTACCTGGTGGAACGCCCTGCCGCTCTTCGTGCTCAGCATGATCCTCTACGATGCCTGGTTCTATTTCATGCACCGGCTGCTGCACACCAAGTGGCTCTATCCGCTGCATGCCCTGCATCATAAAAGCGTGGCGCCGACGATCTGGAGCACCTATTCCGAGGACGTCTTCGACAACTTCCTGCTTCAGAGCTTTTCGGCCGTCGTCGTTTTCGTCGTGCCGTTTCCGCCGCTGGTGCTCATCGCCCATCGGCTGTTCGAACATTTCAACGGCATGATCGGCCATTGCGGCTTCGAGTATTTTGCCGCCTCCACCGCGCGCTACCCGTCTCCGCTGCTGTGCACGACGTTCCATGATCAGCACCATTCGGGCTTCAGGTACAATTACGCCAACTACTTCTCCTTCTGGGACCGTGTGCTCGGAACGCTCGCGCCGAACTACGATCAGCGGGTAAAGACCTTCGAGGACGAGGCGCCCCGGATCACGATCAGCGAGGGCACGGAGCTCGCAGAGGCGCGGGAAAGGGCGGACTAGCAACCGGTCCGTTAGGTGGTCCTTGGCAACGAGCCGGCCTGCATGCTAGCTCGAAACGATGGAAACCTGGGTCCTCATCACCATCGCCGCGGCCTTCCTTCAGAACGTCCGCTCCGCAATGCAGAAACACTTGAAAGGCGTCATGGGCACGACGGGCGCGACCTTCGTGCGCTTCGGCTTCGGCCTGCCGTTCGCCTTCCTCTATCTCGTTGTGCTCTGGCAGGTGGTGGGCCGTCCGCTTCCGGTGCCGAACGGCACTTTTTTCCTCTGGGCGGTGATCGGGGGGCTGGCGCAGATCGCCGCAACCTTCCTGCTCGTCCATCTCTTCTCCTTCCGCAACTTCGCCGTCGGCACCGCCTATTCGCGCACGGAACCGGCGCAGGCAGCGCTTTTCGGCCTGATTTTCCTCGGCGAAAAGGCGAGCGAGGGCACGCTGGTGGCAATCGCCATCTCGGTCGTCGGCGTGATGCTGATTTCGGTGGCGCGCACGACCCTGAGTGCGCGCACGCTGGTGACCTCGGTATTCTCGCGCACGGCCGGCATCGGCTTGCTGTCCGGCACCTTCTTTGGCCTTTCGGCCGTCGCCTACCGTTCGGCGTCGCTGGCTCTGGCGCCGAGCCTGCCAGCACCCGACTACATGATGCAGGCAAGCTTCACGCTCGGCTTCGTCATCCTCTTGCAGACCGTGGTCATGCTGATCTGGATCGTGCTGCGCGAACGCGACGAGCTGCCGCGCATCGCGGCTGCCTGGAAGCCGGCCTTTGTCGTCGGTTTCGTCGGCGCGTCTGCCTCCTTCGGCTGGTTCATGGCGATGACCCTGCAGCAGGCGGCCGTCGTCAAGGTCGTCGCCCAGGTGGAAATGCTCTTCACCTTCGCCTCGTCCTTTTTCATCTTCCGCGAATGGATCAACAGACTGGAGCTATTGGGTTGCCTGCTGATCGTGCTCGGTGTCGTCATGCTGGTGCTGATCTGAAAAATAGACGCCCGAAAACCGGCGTCTCCCGAGCCGTGGTCATGCTAGAACCGCGGCATGTTGTTCGATCTTCCCTCCGATGAAACGCTCTACGACGCCTTGATGGCGCGCAGCAGCGAATACGAAGGTTCGGCCTTCGTCTGCGTCAAGACAACAGGCGTCTTCTGCCGCCTGTCCTGCCCGGCCCGCAAGCCGAAGCGGGAAAACACGATCTTCGTCGGCTCGATCGGCACCTGCCTGGAGACGGGTTTCCGTCCCTGCCAGCGCTGCCGGCCGCTTGCCACGTTCGGCGCCAAGGATCCGCTCGTCCAGGAGCTTCTGCAGGCGCTGGAAGCAGCACCGGAGCGCCGTTGGAGCGAGGACGACGTCGTGCGCCGCGGGCTTGATCCCTCGACCGTCCGGCGTGCCTTCAAGCGCGCGCTCGGCATCACCTTCCTCGATCTCGCGCGCCATCGTCGCCTGGGGCTCGCCGCCCGCCAGCTCGCCGACGGTGGTCGGGTGATCGACGCCCAGCTCGAGGCCGGCTACGAGTCGCCGAGCGGGTTTCGCGCAGCCTTCCAGCGCCTGCTCGGCGATGCGCCGGCGGCAGCCCAGGGGAGGGCGCTGCTCTCGTCCGACTGGATCGAAACGCCGATCGGGCCGATGGTCGCGGTTGCCGATGCGACGCACCTCCATTTGCTGGAGTTCCACGAACGCAAGGCGCTGCCGACGGAACTGGAGGCGCTGAAGCGCGCGACGCGCTCGGCCATCGTCCCCGGCCGGACGGCGCCGATCGATCAGATCGAAGGCGAGTTGAAGAGCTATTTCGCCGGCGAGGCGGGCGGATTTCAAACTCCGCTTGCGCCCGGGGGAACGCCCTTCGAGCGCAACGTCTGGGCGAAGCTCGTGAAGATTCCCGCCGGCGGGACGCGTTCCTATGGTGACATTGCCCGCGAGGTCGCTACGATCCAGTCCGCACGTGCGGTCGCCAAGGCCAACGGTTCCAACCGGATCGCCATCGTCATTCCGTGCCACCGTTGCATCGGCGCGGATGGTTCATTGACCGGTTACGGTGGCGGGCTTTGGCGGAAACAGTGGCTGCTTCGGCACGAGGCGAAAATGAAACCAGTCAGCCTGTTGGTGGAGGAAACACAATGAACCAGAAGGAAAAGGCGCTCGCCTTCGCCGCCCTGCATAAAAAGGGTGACCCGGTGGTGCTGTACAACATCTGGGACGCCGGCAGCGCCAAGGCCGTGGCAGAGGCCGGTGCCAAGGCGCTTGCGACCGGAAGCTGGTCGGTGGCGGCCGCCCACGGCTTCGGCGACGGCGAGAAGGTGCCTCTGGCCTGGCTTGCCGATATCGCACGCCTGGTCGTGGCGAGCACCGACCTGCCCGTCAGCATCGATTTCGAAGGCGCCTACTCCGACGACGCGGCGACCGGTGCCGCCAATGTCTCGCGCATCCTCGACGTCGGCGCCATCGGCATCAACTTCGAGGACCAGATCGTCGGCAAGGGCGGCGTGCACCCGGTCGAAAAGCAGGCGGAGCGCATCCGCGCCATCCGCGAGATGGCTGACCGGCGCGGCATCCCCCTGTTCATCAATGCCCGCACCGATCTCTTCCTGCAGGAGGGTGACGAGAGCCGGCATGCCGGCCTCGTCGACGAGGCGATCGCCCGCGGCAAGGCCTATGCCGAAGCGGGCGCCAGCGGCTTCTTCGTACCGTGGCTGGTGGACGAGGCGCTGATCGCCAAGGTCTGCGCCGCCTCGATCCTGCCCGTCAACATCATGATGCGCCCGGCCGCACCCGACCTGAAGACGCTCGCCCGCGCCGGCGTGTCACGCGTCAGCTACGGCCCGGGCCCATACCGCGTGATGATGGAAGAATTGAAGGCGGCGGCGACCGAGGTTTACAACGGCTGATCGGATTTCGCCCGCTAAAACGAAAAGCGGGAGAGGGCCGAGGCCTTCTCCCGCTTTCTTGTTGGTTGCGAACGAGTTCAGTCCGATCAGGGCACGATCAGCGTGCCGGCGCCGCGCTCGGTGAAGATTTCGAGCAGCACCGAATGGGCCGTCTTGCCGTTGAGGATGACGACGCCCTGAACGCCCGCCTTGATTGCGTCGATGCAGGTCTCGACCTTCGGGATCATCCCGCCGGAAATCGTGCCGTCGGCGATCAGCGCGCGGGCCTGGGATACTGAGAGTTCCTTGATCAGGTTGCCCTGCTTGTCGAGCACGCCGGGAACGTCCGTCAGGAACAGCAGGCGCGTGGCGTTCAGCGCACCGGCGATGGCGCCGGCGAAGGTGTCGGCGTTGATGTTGTAGGTGTGGCCGTCACGGCCGGGCGCGACCGGCGCGATCACCGGGATCATTTCCGAGCGGGCGAGCAGGTCGATCAGCGTGCGGTCGACTTCGACCACTTCGCCGACGAAACCGAGATCGAGGACGCGCTCGATATTGCTATCCGGATCCTTGACGGTCTTGCGTGCCTTTTCGGCGAAGACCATGTTGCCGTCCTTGCCGCAAAGGCCGATCGCCCATTCGCCCGTCTGGTTGATGAGCGCGACGATCTCCTTGTTGATCGAGCCGGCGAGCACCATCTCGACGATCTCGACCGTCTTTTCGTCGGTGACGCGCAGGCCGCCTTCGAACTTCGATTCGATGCCCATCTTCCTCAGCATGGCGCCGATCTGCGGGCCGCCGCCATGCACGACGATCGGGTTGACGCCCGACTGCTTCAAAAGCGCGATGTCGCTTGCAAAAGCGCGACCGAGCTCGCTGTTACCCATGGCGTGGCCGCCATATTTGACGACGATCGTCTTGTTCTCGTAGCGCTGCATGTAGGGCAGGGCCTGGGTGAGCAGGCGTGCCTGGATTTCACTTTCATTGGCGGACATGGCGGACCCTCGAAAAATACCGGCTGCTGTTTAGCGCAAGTTCCGGATCGATGGAATGATCGGAGAGCAACATAAAGGCCGAATGACGATATGGCTGGTTCAAAGTGAACTGCGCCCTATCTCTGGAGAGATGAGGCTTCGGGGCGCGTTCTATGATCGATGAGGATATAGCCGGCCTGCTTGGCCGCGTTTCGCTCGGCGATCGCGACGCCTTCGCCGAACTGTATCGGCAGACCAGTCCGAAACTCTTCGGCATCTGCCTGCGTATTCTTGGCAATCGGGGCGAGGCGGAAGAAGCGCTGCAGGAAATCTACGTCAAGATTTGGCAGCGGGCTGGCCGGTTTTCGCAAGGACAGGCGGCTGCGGGTTCCTGGCTGGCGGCAATAGCGCGTAATCAGGCCATCGACTTCATCCGGGCGCGCAAACCGGCTGCCAATGTGATTGACGAAGCCTACGATTTGGCTGATCCTGCTGCCGATCCGGAAAAGTTGGCAGTCGTGAGAGCAGAAGGCAGGCGGATCGACGCGTGCATGGAGGAGCTTGAAGAAGACCGCGCGGAAGCGGTGCGGCGCGCCTACGTCGAGGGCCTGAGCTACCAGGAACTGGCTGACGTCTTCGCGGTGCCGCTAAACACTATGCGGACTTGGTTGAGGCGCAGTCTCCTGAAGTTGCGAGAGTGTATGGAGCGATGACGACACCAACCCCAGAGGGCCGGGACTTTCGCCGCGACGAGGTGATTGCGGGCGAGTATGTGCTCGGCGTGTTGTCTGCCGACGATCGCCGCAAGGTCGAGGCCCGGCTTGCTTCCGATCGCAACTTTGCCGCCATGGTCGACCGCTGGCAGAGCAACCTTTCCTCCTTCGACGACGCCTATGATCCGGTGGTGCCCCCACCCAGGACGTTCTCCGCGATCGAACGGCAGCTGTTCGATACGTTGCGGTCGGAACCTGTACGGTCCCGCGGGCTCTGGCACTCGCTGGCGCTCTGGCGAGGACTGGCGCTTGCCTCGTTCGCCGCGCTGCTGGTGATGGGCGCCTCCATGGCCGGCCTGTTCGAGACGCGGTCGACCGGTGCCTCGCTTGTTGCCGAGCTCTCGGGGAAAGGCAGCGCCATCGATCTCGTCGCCCGCTTCGACCGGGCATCGGGCCGCTTGCAGGTAACGCCGGTGGCCGCCAGCCAGGCGGAACAGAAATCCCTCGAACTTTGGCTGATCAACGGCAGCAATCCGGCAATCTCGCTCGGTGTCCTGCCGCAGACCGGGGAGGGCGGAATCGCCGTGCCGTCGACCTTCCGCTCGCGGATCTCCGCCGGCTCGGTTCTTGCCGTCAGCGTCGAGCCGCTTGGCGGTTCGCCGACCGGCGTGGCCACCGGACCGATCATCGCGCTCGGCAAGGCGCGAAACCTCTGAGCGCGTGATATCGATAAATATCCTTATTTATCAATCGACTAACTTCCCTGAAAATTCCTGAAACTCTTTCTCTCGTCCTTCCGTTGCTTGTCTTGTTCCCCCGCAGGGAACGGCAGCTTCGGCAGGCGGCCCATGCGCCGCCTCCCTCAACAGGAAGGAAGAGAAGATGTTCACGTCTGCCATCCGCTTGGTCGCAACAGCGTCCGTCCTCGCAGCAAGTGCCTTCGTCGCCCATGCCGAAAATCCGATGGTCGGCGGCGCGCCGATGTATGCGGAGAAAAACATCGTCGAGAACGCCGTTAATTCCAAGGATCACACCACGCTGGTCGCCGCCGTCAAGGCAGCCGGGCTGGTGGAGACGCTGGAGGGCAAGGGGCCGATCACGGTGTTTGCGCCGACGAATGCCGCCTTTGACGCACTGCCGGCCGGTACCGTCGACACGCTTCTGAAACCAGAGAACAAGGACAAGCTCGCCAAGGTCCTGACCTGCCATGTCGTTGCCGCCGACGCGATGTCGGCGACGATTGCCGAGATGATCAAGAAGGACGGCGGCGAGCATGACGTCAAAACGGTCGGCGGCTGTGTGCTGAAAGCCAGGGAAGACGGCGGCAAGCTGATGCTGACCGATGAAACCGGCGGTATGGCGACGGTAACGATCGCCGACGTCAAGCAGTCGAACGGCGTCATCCATGTGGTCGACAAGGTGCTCCTGCCGAAAGGCTGAGTTCGGCGGCGCCTGGCCGCTGCCGGCGGCCTGGCGCTTACCATAGGTCGTATCACCGATGGCCTTTCACCGCGTCACGATGCTTTGAACGGCATTGTTTTGCAGCGGGTGTGTCCGGGCGGTATCGTCTATCGCGACATCCGACAAATCGACAACGTACAGCGCTCCGCGCGAATGATCGTGACGCGCTTTAGGCCAAGTGGGAGGTTAGCATGATCAGCCGGCGCGTCTTCCTGATGGCAGGCACGGCATTGGCCGCAGCATTCGCGTTGCGCGGGCTCACGCCGCTTGCATGGGCAGCGGGAATCGAGCCCTTCGAGGTCGTCAAATCTGATGCCGAATGGCGGGCAGCCCTCACCGACGACCAGTACCGGATCCTTCGGCACGAGGACACGGAGCGTCCCTTTACAAGCGCGCTTAACCACGAGAAGCGCAAGGGCACCTTCCAATGCGCCGGTTGTGCATTGCCGCTCTATTCGTCCGAGGCGAAGTATGACAGTGGCACGGGCTGGCCGAGCTTCTGGCAATCGCTCCCCAATGCCGTGGCGACACGGGAAGACAATTCGCTGCTCATGACCCGTACGGAATGCCATTGCCGCCGTTGCGGCGGCCACCTCGGTCACATCTTCGACGATGGCCCGCCACCGACCGGCAAGCGCCATTGCATCAATGGCCTGGCGCTCGCCTTCGTGCTGTCTCGATAAGCCAGCCGGACGTTTAGGCGCCGGCGGGCGGTGCAGCCGCTGTTGTGCCGGAGAGCGCTGCCTGCAGCTTCTGCTCCTGTTCGGGCGAAAGCGACGTTTTCAGCACGCGGCCGCGCAGGTCGGGGAATTCGGCGAGAACCTTTTCCGGCTGAACCTTGCGCACCAGGATGAACAGAGCGGAGGAGTTGTTCGGGATGGTGTTGCCGAGCGACTTGATGAATTCGTCGTCGATACCGTAGTCGCTGAGCGAGCCCGAGAGGGCGCCGGCACCCGCGCCGAGCGCACCGCCGATTGCAAAGCCTGCCAGCGGATTGAGGAACAGGAGGCCGACCAGGCCGCCCCAGAGCGAGCCGGAGAGCAGGCCCGAGGTGGCGCCGACGGCGGTCAGGTTGAGGCTCTGCTTGAGGTGGACCTTGCCTTCGGTGTCGCGCACGACGACCACCGCATCCTCGAGGTCGATCAGATATTCCTTCTTCAGCCCGGCGAGCCGGACCAGAACCCTGTCAGCCTCCTCGGGGGAATCGAACCCGACAACGATCAAATCGGACATGTCACACTCCTATCTCTGGCCGCGCCACCGTTCTGGACGCAACGCAGAGATAGAGCGGATTGCATGTCGGGGTAGTGACAGAGATCAAAGACATCGATTTCGCATGGGCGGGTGCTTGCAGCGCGATGCCGGACGCCCTGAGGCCCCCTTTAGCGCGCGATCGCGATGCCGATTGCCGCCCGCAGCTCGTCGAGCCCTTCGCCCTTCTCCGAGGAAGTCGCAAGGACTTCCGGGAAGGCGGCGGGATGCTTCTTGATCTTTTCGAGCGTCTCGGCGATCAGCCGCGGCACGCCGGCGGCCTTGATCTTGTCGGTCTTGGTCAGCACGAGCTGATAGGAGACGGCTGCCTTGTCGAGCAGGTCGAGCACCTCGTCGTCGTTCTTCTTGATGCCGTGGCGGCTGTCGATCAGCACGTAGACGCGCTTCAGCGTCGAGCGGCCGCGCAGGTAGTCGAAGACCAGTTTTGTCCAGGCATCGACCTGTTCCTTCGGCGCCTGGGCATAGCCGTAGCCGGGCATGTCGACGAGCGCCATCGGCGGCAGGTCGTCGGCCTCGCCGGAAAATCCATCCGGTACGAAGTAGTTGAGTTCCTGCGTGCGGCCCGGGGTGTTGGAGGTTCTTGCCAGACCCTTGTGGCCGACCAGCGCGTTGATTAACGACGACTTGCCGACGTTCGAGCGGCCGGCAAAGGCAATCTCGGCCGGTCCTTCCGGCGGCAGGAATTTCATGGCGGGGACGCCGCGAATGAAAATCCACGGCCGGCCGAACAACGGCTTGTCGTCTTTGGGTCTGGTATCGGCCATCGGCGGTCGGTCCTTCATCGAGAAAGTCCTTGGCTTCGAGGTTTTGGCCGTGGATGTCAAGGCGTCGGCGTGCGGACCGGCCGTGTGGGGATGGTTTGCGTCCGCCGGAATTCGTTGAGCAGGTAGGCCAGCAACGCCAGAAGAATGAAGGTGCCGCCGACGATCGTCCGGCTGCTCGGCACCTCGCCATGGATGATCGCGACCCAGAGCGGCCCCAGCACGGTTTCCGCCGTCCCGAGCAGCGCGGCCAGCGCCGAGGGCACCAGCCGGGCGCCGGTCACGAAGAGCGCCATGCCAAGCCCGAGGTTGAAGGCGCCGAAGACGAAGAGCAGCGCGAGCTCGCCTCCAGTCACTGCCAGGCCCGAGGACTGACTGGCGGCAATGCCGCTTGCGGCAAAGCAGCCGAAGCAGGTCGCCGGCGTCATGCGCACATGCGGGTATCGGCGGGTAATGACGGTTGCCAGCGCGAAGACGACGGGGATCAGCAGCGCCAGCGCATCGCCGACCGGTGACATTGTTCCCGTCAGGCTTTCCGAGACCATGATCCCGACGCCGAAAATGACGGCGGTGATCGCGCCCCAGGTGAAGCGCGAGACCCGCTCGCGAAACAGCACCCAGCTCATCAGCGCCGCAAACAGCGGCACCCCGGCGCCGAGCAGAACGACATTGGCGATCGTCGTGTAGGAGATCGCAATGATGAAGGAGGTCGAGGCGATGGTGAAACAGAGCCCGACGGCGATGCCCGGCCAACCCATGCCCTTGAACAGGGCCACCGTGCCGCGCGGTCCGTCACGCACCAGCATGAAGGCGAGCAGGAACAGGCCGGCAAACAGGCAGCGCCAGAAGACGATCGTCCAGCTGTCGGAAATGTGCAGGAACCGCGCAATCGCGCCGCCAAAGCTCCAGAAGAAGGCCGAGCCGAAGACGAGCAGGGCGCCAAGCTTCTCGTTGGCGGCGAACGGGGCGGAGGTGGCCGGCGGGTCGGTCATGACAAATTGTCCTGGAGCAGGGGCGCGCTGATTTCAATAACGCCAGATGCCCGGACCGCACGTCCGCGTCAACGCCATCCGCGTGTCGCGCCGCGGCGTGGAAACAAAAAAAGCCCCGGACCGAAGTCCGGGGCTCTGCGATTGTGGTACCGGCTGGCGTCATTCCGCCGGTTTGGGCTTCTTCGAGAACAGGCCCTTGAGATTGTCGAAGAGCTCGATCTTCACGCCCTGGCGCTTCATGATGATCGACTGCTGCAGCACCGAAAGCGTGTTGTTCCAGGCCCAGTAGATCACGAGACCGGCCGGGAAGGAGGCCAGCATGAAGGTGAAGACCACGGGCATCCAGGTGAACAGCATCGCCTGGGTCGGATCCGGCGGCGTCGGGTTCATGCGCATCTGCACGAACATGGTAACGCCCATGATCAGCGGCCAGACGCCGAGGTGCAGGAAGGCCGGACCGTCGAACGGCAAGAGGCCGAAGAGGTTGACGATCGTCGTCGGATCGGGCGCCGAAAGGTCGTGGATCCAGCCGAAGAACGGCGCGTGGCGCATCTCGATGGTGATGTAGATCACCTTGTAGAGCGCGAAGAACACCGGGATCTGGATGAGGATCGGCCAGCAGCCGGCGAGCGGGTTGATCTTCTCTTCCTTGTAGAGCTGCATCATCGCCTGCTGCAGCCCCATGCGGTCGTCGCCGAACTTCTTCTTCAGTTCCTCCATCTTCGGCTGAACCTTCTTCATGTTCGCCATCGATGCGTACTGCTTGTTGGCAAGCGGGAAGAACAGACCCTTGACGACGATCGTGGTGATCAGGATCGCGATGCCGAAGTTGCCGAACAGACGGAAGAAGAAATCCATCATTTTGAACATCGGCTTGGTGATGAAGTAGAACCAGCCCCAGTCGATCAGCTTGTCGAAGTTGGGGATCGAGTAGGCCACTTCATAGTTGTCGACGACAGGAACTTCCTTGGCGCCGGCAAAGACGAGGTTCTTGATTTCCGAGGACTGACCGGGCGCGACCGTGATCGCGTCGCTCTTGTAGTCGCTCTGGTAGCGCGCGCGACCGTCGGTGAAGTGCGTGAAGCGCGTGTCGTAGGGGGTTGCCTGCGGCGGAACGATCGCTGCTGCCCAGTACTTGTCAGTAATGCCGAGCCAGCCGCCGGTTGCCTTGCCCGGCTCGACCGACTTTTCGTCCTCGATCTTGCCGTACTTCAGTTCCTGCAAGCCATGCTCGCCGAGCACGCCGATGAAGCCTTCATGAAGCACGTAGACGCTCGGCGTCGTCGGCTTGTTGAAGCGGGTCACGCGGCCGTAGGAGGAAAGGCTGAGCGGCTCGGCCGCACCGTTCTTAATGCTGTCGACCACCTGGAACATGTAATGTTCGTCAACCGAGATGGTGCGGTTGAAGGTGATGCCCTTCTCGTTGGTGAAGGTCAGCGTCACCGGGGTCGCCGCGGTCAGCTTGTCGCCGCCCGAAAGCGTCCAGACGGTCTGCGGGCCGGGCACGGTGCCGGTTGCGTCGCTGCCGACATAGCCAATTTCGGCAAAGTAGCCGTCGACCGTTTCGGCCGGGCTGAAGAGGGTGATGACCGGGCTCTTCGGATCGACCGTCTCGCGGTATTCCTTGAGCTTCAGGTCGTCGAAGCGGGCACCGGTCAGGTTGATGGAGCCGGAAAGCGCCGGCGTGTCGATCGCAACGCGGGCCGATTTGGCAATCGCCTGGTCGCGGTTTTCACCGGCGCCGGGGATCGCGCCGCCGCCCGGCAGAGCCTGGCCCGGCGTCGCTTGAGTCGGCGTTGCCGGCTGCGATTGCGCCTGCTGGGCCTGCAGCGCTTCCGCAGCGATGCGTTCCTTTTCCATCTTCGGATTGACGTAAAGGAACTGCCAGGCAATGAGGATCAGCACGGACAGGCCAATCGCCACGAAATAGTTGCGGTTTTTTTCCATCATAGTTTCCTGGAACCGGCCGGCGGCCGCTTCTGTTTCGGCTTGTTTTCGATGCGCTCGTGAAGGCCCCGGGTCAAGGCGTCGAAGGGAGCATTCAGGAGTTCGCGTCGGGCGACAATCACATAGTCGTGTCCGGGTTTCATTGCAAACCCGGCGGAAAGCCGCACCGCCTCTTTCAGGCGTCGGCGCATCCGGTTTCGCTCGACGGCATTGCCGTGTTTCTTGGTGACGGTGAAGCCGACGCGGGCTTCGCCTTCCGGATCGTTGCGGTCGAGCACTTCGAGGAGAAACAAGGGGCCTCTGCGGCCTTCTCCTGCCCGAACGGCCAAAAACTGCGGACGGCTTTTCAGCCGCCCGACAGTCGTTTTGTCTTTATCTGACGTCATGTGCCCGGACACTGGTTTCGGGCAACTTCGGCTTAAGCCGAAAGACGCTTGCGGCCACGGGCCCGGCGGGCCGAGAGGACCTTCTGGCCACCCTTGGTAGCCATACGCGAACGGAAGCCGTGGCGACGCTTGCGGACAAGCTTGGACGGTTGGTAGGTACGCTTCATTTATTTAATACCGCGGTGTGCGGCCCTTCTTGGGTTTGCGTGTAGCAAGGAGCGTTTACGTTATCGGACATGGCTCCGCCATTTCGGGCAGGAGGGCTTGACCGGACGTGCGCGGCTTATAAGGGGAATTTTCCCGGAAAGTCAATTGCGGGCGGCGATTCAGTGGCGACAGCACCGCAAAAAGCGCCGGCGCACCCGCCAAAGGCGATCCGTCGGGCCGCGAAAAGGAAGGCCAACTAGCCGAGATTGGTAAATGGAGCCCTAACTGGATCTCCCCAGAATGCCGGTCGAGGGCGACGGGCTTTATTAACCACGCCTATTTTAGGGTCCCTCCGGTGCATATGGGGCGGCGGCATGTCCGATAATCGGAAGCTCTCGTCACTCCGTGGAGGTCGGGATGAAAATACGCGGTAAGATCAATCTAATCGTCGGCATCATGAGCGTGCTGGCGGTTGCGGTGACCGGCATGTCGCTGGTTGCTGTCAGTAAATACAACGAAAAGTTTCACCAGTACGAGAACGTGGCGAAGCGCGCCTTCTACGCGGAACGCCTCAATCGTCTGGTGACCGCGGTCGTCATGGAATCGCGTGGCATCTATGCCGCCCCGACCATCGAGAAGGCCAAGCCCTTTGCCGAGGGCATTCGCAAGAATCTCGACAAGATCGACACGCTGCTCGCCGATTGGCGCCCGCTGATCCCCGCCGACACCAAAGCGTCCTTCGACACGCTGGTCGCCCGCGCCGCGGAATTCAGGACCTTCCGCGTCGAGACGGCGCGGCTTGGCGAAGAAGTTTCACCGCAGGCTGGCAACGAGCAGGGCAATACCGACGCCAATCGCGCCAACCGCAAGGCGTTCCAGGAGCAGATCGACGGCGTCGTCGACATCAACCTGAAGACGCTTGAAGTCGTGACGGCTGACGTTGCCACCTTCGAGCGCAGTGTGATCATCACGATTCTTGCTATCGCCGGCCTTGGCCTTATCGCCGGCATTGGAGCGGCCTTCTACATCGCCACGAACCATTTGAGCCGTCCGATCCTCGAGTTGACCGGCAAGATGAAGCAACTGGCTGGCGGCGATCTCACCGCGGACGTGCCCTTCGTGGGCCGCAAGGACGAGATCGGCGAAATGGCAGAAGCCGTTCAGGTCTTCAAGCAGAACGGCCTGGCCGTACGCGACCTCAACGCGCAGGAAGCGGTACTGCGTGAAAAGAGCGCCGACCTGCAGTCGAGCATCGGTGTCGTCGTTGCGGCCGCTGCCGCCGGTGATTTCACCAAGCGCATCGGCAAGGACTACGAGAACGACGACCTCAACCGCTTTGCTGGCAGCGTCAACGAGCTGGTCGGCAGCGTCGATGCCGGTATCGCCGAAACCCGCCGAGTGATTGCGAGCCTTGCGGCCGGCGACCTGACCCAGAGCATGAACGGCCATTATCAGGGTGCCTTCGCCGAGCTGCAGAAGAACGTCAACGAAACCCTTTCCACGCTGCAAAAGACGCTGCGCGAGGTCCGTGTGACCACCGACTCGATCAACGGCAATTCGTCCGAGCTGCGTTCGGCGGCCGACGATCTGTCAAAGCGGACGGAGCAGCAGGCCGCAGCCCTTGAGGAAACGTCTGCAGCGCTCGACCAGATCACGGTTGCGGTCAAGAGCTCCACCGAGCGGGCGCAGGAAGCGACCGTCATGGTCAACGAAGCCAAGCACAGTGCCGCGCAGTCGGCGGCGGTCGTGCGCAACGCCGTCGACGCCATGGGCCGCATCGAGCAGGCCTCGAGCGAAATCGGTCAGATCACCAACGTGATCGACGAAATCGCCTTCCAGACCAACCTGCTGGCGCTGAACGCCGGCGTCGAGGCAGCCCGTGCCGGCGATGCGGGCAAGGGCTTCGCGGTCGTCGCACAGGAAGTGCGTGAACTCGCCCAGCGTGCCGCAAGTGCTGCCAAGGACATCAAGTCGCTGATCTCGAAGTCGGGCAGCGAAGTGGCAACCGGCGTCCGCCTGGTACAGGAGACCGGTTCGGCACTTGGCGAGATCGAGGAACGGGTCCTGAAAATCAACGACCACATCCACTCGATCGCGACGGCCGCGCGCGAACAGTCGACGGGCCTCAGCGAAGTCAGCACTGCCGTCAACCAGATGGACCAGGTGACCCAGCAGAACGCCGCCATGGTGGAGGAGGCGAATGCCGCAACCCACAAGCTCTCCGGCGAAGCCAACAATCTCGCGAGCCTGATCGCCTACTTCAAGGTCGACAATGTTGCCGCCCGGCCGATCGCCGTGGCTCGGGAGACGGCCCAGCCGGTCGCATCGCCCGCCCGGCGCATGATGGGCAACGTCGCCCGCGCGTTTGGCGGCGGCGGCTCCGCTGCGGCGGTTGCCAAGGACGATTGGGAAGAGTTCTGATCGGCGAATTGCCTTGCCAAGTGATTGGAGCCCGCGGTGCCATAAGGTGCCGCGGGCTTTCTGTTTCGTGAGCCTTCCAGACTTGCCCTCGATCAGGCCGCACGGCTGTCCTTGTCGTCCGCAAGGCTCGCCACTCGAACTGTTCCCTGGGTGACTTACACCGATGCCAATTCTGTGCAGGTAAGTCGAGCCGAGGCGGCGGCGCGCCGAAATTTGCTTCGGCGATGCAAGGGGAGAAAAATGGGCGGGACGCGATCCTTTGTCATGATCGACGGCACGAGACGAAGAGACAGCCGCGCCTATGCCGCACCCTCTAAGGTCCGTCTTCGATTGGAAAAACGGCGGCCATCTCCTATTATGCGCCGCAGGCGCGATGCCCCATGGCCCGGATGTTCATACGGGGTCCCAGGCGTTTTGGTTGACGGGCAGGAAAGTTTGTAAGGCATGGCGGAAGAAACACGTCCGGCGATGGCAGGCGAGGCATTGAGAACCAGTGCCGGGTTTTTCCGCGGCCTATCCGGCAAGCTGCTGCTCTTGACCATTGTCTTCGTCATGCTGGCGGAAGTGCTGATCTTCGCGCCGTCGGTTGCCACCATGCGCATTCGCTGGCTCGAGGATCGGCTGAATACGGCGGCGGCTGCTGCCGTCGTCGTCGATGGTCTGCAGAATGTCGAACTGCCGCGCAGCGTCCAGAAGGACACGCTGATGGCGACCGGCACGAAGGCGATCGTCATCCGGCGCAAGGACGCCTCGCGCATGATTGCGCTCACCGACATGCCGCTTGAGATCCAGGGCGAGTACGACGTCGCCAATTCCACAGCCGTTGCTGCCATCCGCGATGCCTTCGATACGCTGCTCTTCGGCGGCGACCGCGTGATCCGCGTCTATGGGCCGCTCGGCGAAAGCGATGCGACGATCGAGCTCCTGATGAAGGATGCGAGCCTGCGCAAGGCCATGCTCGTCTACTCGCGCAACGTCTTTGTCCTGTCGCTGATCATTTCGCTGATCACCGCGGCGCTGATCTTCCTGGCCATCAACCGCATGCTGATTGCGCCGATCCGGCGCATGACGGCCAACATGCAGGAGTTTTCCAACGATCCGGCCGATCCGGCCCGCGTGCTCGTACCGCCGCAGGGGCACGACGAACTCGCCGTCGCCGGGCAGCATCTCGCCAGCATGCAGCGCGAGCTGCAAAAGACGTTGAAGCAGCAGAAGAGCCTGGCCGAACTCGGGCTCGCCGTGTCGAAGATCAACCACGACATGCGCAACATCCTGTCCTCGGCGCAGTTGATTTCCGACCGCCTGGCCGACGTGGACGACCCGGTGGTCAAGCGCTTCGCGCCGACCCTGCTGCGCACCATCGACCGCGCCGTCGGCTACACCCGCGAGGTCCTGTCCTACGGTCGCACGACCGAGGCCGAGCCGCATCGACGCTTCGTTGCGCTGAAACCGCTGGTCTCCGATGTCGCCGAATTGCTGGCGATCGATCCGCAATCCGGCATCGATTTCCAGATCCAGATGCAGGACGACCTCGAGGTCGACGCCGACAGCGAGCAGCTCTTCCGGGTGGTGCACAACATCTGCCGCAACGCCGTGCAGGCGCTGACCAATCACGAGCCGGAGGATGGCCGCCCACGCACCGTTGCCGTTTCCGCCATGCGCATCGGCAGCGTCGTCACCATTTCCGTGGATGATACCGGGCCCGGCATGCCGCCCAAGGCGCGGGAAAACCTGTTCGCCGCTTTCCGCGGCTCGGCGCGCTCCGGAGGCACGGGGCTTGGGCTGGCGATCGCGCGCGAACTGGTGTTGGCCCATGGCGGCACGATCGCGCTCGTCGAAAAGCCGACGCCGGGCACGCTGTTTCGCATCGAGCTGCCCGACCGGCCGGTGCCGCTCGACGCCTTCCGTTCGAAGTTCCGCCATTAGCGCCGCACATTCACCCTCTTGAGTGTCGAGCCGGAGCCGTTGGTGATTCCATATTTGGGCGGGGTCTGACCGGCTACCGCGCGCGGCTCGTCTGGCGCATGGGCGGCGGAGGTGGCACCCTTCAATTATTTTTCGCAGCCAGGTCCTGCGGCGGCACCCCTTGCTTTCCAGCGGGTTCAGCGCCGGCGCGGTTGCCTCGGTCCACAGCAAAGCGGGCGTGCCATCGTAAAAATGAAATTTTTTACAGAACGGCGCTTGCAATCCCCGAAAGGACCCTTTAGAGAACCGCTCACGCAAGCGGTTCGACCGCTTCAGGCAAAAGCACCCGTAGCTCAGCTGGATAGAGCACCAGACTACGAATCTGGGGGTCAGGAGTTCGAATCTCTTCGGGTGCGCCATTCTTTTCAAAGACATAGATGATGTCTAGATCCGGTTCTTCCGGATCGCCACTTGGGTCGCGCGTCGCGACCTTGCGTTTCGCGACGCGCCTCTCACATCCTTCAAGTGTCTTCGTTTGCAGCGTTCCGCGGGTCAGGCTTGCGGCTGGTAAATCGCGGTGCCGCTCCTTCACTGGATCCGAATCGAGCAGTCAGCGGCCCTGAGGGCTCGCCTTCCCTCAATCCGGTAGACCGATCAGGACTGGCCCAGGCTATAGCCCTTCTCGACGAGCCAGGCATCGTGAAGCCACTTTTCCGTTCCGCGGCGTCCGGGAAAGCTGATCCAGTGAATGTCGCGCTCGAAGACCATGACCTTGCGGTCCGCGCCGACGATGACCCACATCCAGAGGCCGTCGGCCTGGTTGCGCATCTTGACCTTCATGCCCGTGAGGGTCAGGCACCTCGGTGCGTCCCTTGCGGGTAACCCGCAGCGGTTCGTCATGCGGGTCGATCCAGCTGATCCTCATTCCCGGCAGAAGGTCCGGCGCCGCTTCACGCAGGAAGTCCATGGCGATTGCCTGCGCTTCCTCGCGTGTCGGCAACGGGTGGCGGACTAGGTCCAGATCGATCCGGGCAAAACCCTTGAGGCGGCCGTCGTCGGCGATGACGGTGCTGAAGTGCTCGCCGCCGAGGGCGGCATTGCGTCCGTCGGCGCGCTCGTAGCGGACGAGTTCCGCAGCTTCACCATCGACGACGGCGGTTCGGCGGGCTGCCTCGCGGTAACCGGCGGGCATGAAGGCGGCGATGGTGGCGGCTGCGGGGTGGGCACTGCCGGTCGCGGCTGGCGTTGCCTTGGTCTCTGCCTGGGCCATGTTTGCGGTTCCCGTGACGGCGACAAGGCCGAGGGCGGCAAGGACCGCGAGAGGGCATCTATGCGGCATGTCCAGAGCTCCTTTTGTCTGGTTTGGGGGGGTCGGAAGGTGGTCATGAGATCGAGCCCTGCGATCGCGGATCGCCAAGGAGAGCGCTCAAGAAGCTGACGTTGCCGACAACGGAAGCGGAGTCGGCGTGGGCCGAGCCAGTAGGGCAAGTGAACCTATTAGTGTAACCTGACGTCAAGTGTAGATTACGCATGTGCCAAATCCCATTCGTGCCGCGCTTACTTTTGCCGCGCCTCGGAGATCAGCCCGTGCATGCGGGCGATGTTGTTTTCGAGGTCCCGTTTGAATGTCGAGAGCTCGTCGAGTTGGGCATTCGTCTTGTCGAGTTGGGCTTGCAGGATTTCCAGCACGCGCTCCTTTCCCCGGATGCCGCTCGCATCCTCGAAATAGAGGTCGATGACAGCGGCGATCTCGTCGAGGCTGAGGCCGAGACGTTTCAGCGCCGCGATCTTCTCCAGTCGTTTCGCGGCGGTCTCGTCATAGTATCGGTAGCCGGCCCCTTCGCGCTCGGCCGGCTTCACCAGGCCCAGCCGCTCGTAGTAATGGATCGTGCGGTGGCTGACGCCGGCCCGTTCCGACAGTTCCCCAATTTGCATGAGCGACGACAATCCGGCACCTATCTAAACCTGACGTTGGGTGTAGATTTAG
Source organism: Ensifer sp. ENS02 (assembly GCF_014851885.1). NCBI lineage: Bacteria > Pseudomonadati > Pseudomonadota > Alphaproteobacteria > Hyphomicrobiales > Rhizobiaceae > Ensifer > Ensifer sp. ENS02. The sequence continues at coordinate 399,616 of NZ_JACVAO010000003.1, forward strand.
AAAGCAATCTGCCATTCGTCAATGGTTGTCGTGCCGCTTGTTTCGCGCGCGTCAGCGGGAGCTCCGGCAACGCTGACCCTCGAAAGGATTAGGAGACAATAATATATGTTAGTATATAATGATTTACACCGCTCGCGCGCGGTGTCGCGGCGGCAATGGGCCGGGCTGCAACGATCAAGAATCCGATCACGAAAGCGCGGGCGGGTTCACGATCTTTTGACGCCGAAGTGTGAAAATCGGTCCCTCGGCTTCCTATATGAAGGAGGAAGGGGCCGCTGAAGAAAGGAGGTGCCGATGTATCGCTATATGATGAAAGAACTGCTGGTGATTGTTGCTGGCCTTTCGGTTTGTGCCTTCACGATCCTGTTCTTCCTGATCCATTCGACGCCCAACCTCTGACGGTCGCCGAAACGCGCATCTTGAGCGCTTGAACGCCGGCATCAATGCCGTTGCGCCAGGATTTCCATAGTGCGCCGATCCCTCTCTCCCGCGAAATAGCGCGCAAGCGCCGCTCCGAACGTCCCCCCGTCTTTCTCGACCTCGGCAAACAGGGTCATCGATGACCGGAACTTCATGTCATCGGGGCTGGAGAAAATGTCGTGGGCCGATCTGCCCGTAACCGCATTGGTCCGTTCGGTGCATTCGCGCAGCCTGGGGCCGAGCACCGGATGGGCGAGATAGGCCGACGCTTCGCCAAGCCCGGATATCGCGTAGCGCTCTGCCATTGCCGAATGGCCAAGGCCAGCAAGCTGCGGAAAGACGAACCACATCCAGTGCGTTCGCTTTTGGCCGTGTGCGAGTTCATCGAGGACCGCGGCATAGACGCGGTCCTGTGCGGTGACGAACCGCTGCAGATCGAAGGGATCGCTCATGTCGCTGCCTCCCTTGGTCGCCCCGTCGATGAGGCGTCAGTTACCAGCGATGATGAACATGAACCTTCACCAGCCGCTCGTAAACCGCGGCAATCGCCCCCTTGGCCTCGTCGTCGATGGCGGCAAGCGCGCTGGCAGCGGCGTTGGATTGCGCCTGAGCCTCATTGCGGGCGCCCGGGATCACCACGGAGACCGCCTGCTGCTCGAGGATCCAGCGGAGCGCAAACTGCGCCATCGGCACGCCCTCGGGCACCAGCGGGCGAAGCTGCTCGACGGCTTCCAGCGCCGCCTCGAACGGCACACCAGCAAAAGTCTCGCCGACATCGAAGGCTTCGCCATGGCGGTTGAAGTTGCGGTGGTCGTCGGCTGCGAAGGCGGTATCCTTGCTGATCTTGCCGGAAAGCAGCCCCGAGGCGAGCGGCACGCGCACGATGACGCCAACATTCTTTTTCTGCGCTTCCGCGAAGAACAGCTCGTGCGGACGCTGGCGGAAGATGTTGTAGATGATCTGCACGGTCGCAACGCCGGGATATCCGATCGCCTTCAGCGCTTCCTCTACTTTTTCGACCGAGACGCCATAGTGGCGGATCTTGCCCTTGGCAACGAGCCGGTCGAGCGCGCCGAACAGTTCCGGCCTATAGTAGACCTCGGTCGGCGGGCAATGTAGCTGCACCAGATCGAGCGTCTCGACGCCGAGATTTGAAAGGCTGCGGTCAATGAAGGCCTCGATGTTTTCGCCAGTATAGCCTTCGGTCACATGCGGGCTCAGCCGGCGGCCGGCTTTGGTTGCGACGAAGGGCTTGTCGCCCCCGCGCTCCTTCAACACCGCTGCAATGATCTTTTCAGAGCGGCCGTCGCCATAGACATCGGCGGTGTCAACGAAGGTGACGCCAGCATCGAGCGCGGCATTGAGCGCGCGCTTGCCGTCTGCCTCGCTGACATCGCCCCAGGAGCCGCCAATTTGCCAGGCGCCGAAGCCGATTTCGGATATGGTTGCGCCGGTCTTGCCAAGAACTCTCGTCTTCATCGTGCTGTCTCCTGTTTGTGCGTCGCGGATCATACGCTGGCTGGGGCGCTTCTAATATGACTGTTCGGATCGAGTAAATTAGCGCGGGACGTGGCGCAGGATACCGCGCACATTTTTCGGCAGTGACCCGCTCGTTACGGTCGGTGCTGCGTCGTGGGGTTTCTCGGAGCTGAGGGGCTAGTCGTCCAGCGAAACCACGGCCTTGCCGCGGCTGAGGTCAAGGACCATGGCGAGGATCGCCTCCGCCTCGTCCTTGCGAAGCTCTACCGTCAGCACAGGCCCCTTGTCGGTGAAGCTCTCATTGATGATCGCCACATCGCGCGCGAGAAGCCGCGCCTTGATCAGCGCCATGTCGGAAAAGTCGAGGGCGACGGTGGCGCGCACGGTCTCGATCATCTCGATCTTTTCCGCCGCCCTGAGGCACAGCGCCGCCGTGCCGCCATAGGCGCGCACCAGGCCGCCGCTCCCGAGCAGGATGCCGCCGAACCAGCGGGTGACCACGACCGCGACGCGGTCGAGCTCCTGGCCGTCTATGGCCGCGAGGATCGGTTTTCCGGCCGTGCCGCTCGGCTCGCCGTCGTCACTGAAGCGATAGGCCTGGCCGATGCGCCAAGCCCAGCAATTGTGGTTGGCGGTAGGATCGGAATGGGCGGCGAGGAAGTCTTTTGCCGCCTGTTCATCGGTAATGGGCGCGGCAAAGGCCAGAAACCGGCTCTTCTTGACGTCCTGGTTTGCCGTTTCGATGCGCTTGAGGGTGAACATGGCTGCTTCCGTTTCTCAGACGCTGATAACGGATTGTTGGGGGCGGCGCCACGGTGGATGCAGCTTGTGCTCTGGTAGATGCGGTCACGATGGAGACCGCACACACTTCGCCATTGTCCCGGAACGAGTGCAGGGGCGAGGACGCCCTATTGGTGGAATGTCAGTCAGTTTAGCCCTCTCCCACGACGGGGAGAGGGCGATTCACAAGATATGGAGCCGATCAGCCGATCGCCATCAGGCTGGCATTGCCGCCGGCCGCTGCTGTGTTGATCGAGGTCGAGACCTCCTCGAGCAGCCAGTTCAGGCAATAGGCGTCGGGGTTCTTGACGATCTCTTCGCTCGAAGCCGCCTGGACGAGAACGAGCGGCCCGGGAAGGCCGGCGATCGTCTTGCTGACTTCGCGCACGCGGGCGCCGTCACCTTCGACGAGCGCGCCTGCGAACGGACCGTCGGCGGCCCAATCCTTCGACCAGGAAAGGCGTGCGGCGACGCTCGCCGGCAGATCCTTCAGCGAAGCCTGCAGACCGGAAGCCGCGTCGACGACGACGGTGTTGCCGGTCGCAAGGGCGGCACCCAGCTGGTGGTAGAGGCCGGTTTCGGTGGTCGGAACCAGCAGCACGCGGCCACGCGGATGCAGCGCATAGAGGTTGCGCTCACCGACCGGGCCCGGAAGCTCGGAGTGGAGCCCGAGGGCCGAGTTGCTGCCGGCGGTACGGGCGGCTTCGGCTTCCGCCTTTTTACCCTTGCCGTCGAGCCACTTGGCGAAGTCGAGCAGAACAGGATCGGTGTGGACCGAGCTGTGCTGCGGCGGGACCGGGGCGGTGGCGACGAGGCGGCCGAGATAGAGCGGGCCGCCGGCCTTCGGGCCGGTGCCGGAGAGGCCACGTCCGCCGAAGGGCTGAACGCCGACGACGGCGCCGATGACGTTGCGGTTGACGTAGAGGTTGCCCGCCTTCACCCGCGAGGTGACGTGGGCGATGGTCTCGTCGAGGCGCGTGTGCAGACCGAAGGTGAGGCCGTAGCCGGTGGCGTTGATGTCGTCGATCAGCCGGTCGAGATCGTCGCGGCGGTAGCGGATGACGTGCAGAACCGGACCGAAGACTTCGCGCTTGAGGTCCGAGAGCTTGTCGAGCTCGATGATCGTCGGCGGCACGAAGGTGCCCTGTTCGGTGCCGGAAGCAAGGCCGATCTGCTCGACCTTGCGGCCGAGGCCGCGCATGGCATCGATGTGCTTCTCGATGATGCCCTTGGCCTCAGCGGTGATAACAGGGCCGACATCGACCGAGAGCCGGTCGGTGCGGCCGATCTTGAGCTCATGCAAAGCACCCTTCAGCATCGAAAGCGTGCGGTCGGCAACGTCTTCCTGCAGGCAGAGAACACGCAGCGCCGAGCAGCGCTGGCCGGCGCTGTCGAAGGCCGAGGCGATGACGTCGCCGACGACCTGTTCGGCAAGTGCCGAGCTGTCGACGATCATGGCGTTCTGGCCGCCGGTTTCGGCAATCAGCGGGATCGGCCGGCCGGCCGGCGACAGTCGATCGGCAAGCTGCGCCTGGATCAGGCGGGCGACTTCGGTCGAGCCGGTGAACATCACGCCGGCGATCTCAGGCGCGGCAACGAGCGCCGCACCGATGCGGCCGTCGCCGGGGAGCAGCTGCAGCGCGTCGGCGGGAATGCCGGCCTCGTGCAGAATGCGCACGCCTTCGGCGGCGATCAGCGGGGTTTCTTCAGCGGGCTTCGCCAGCACCGGGTTGCCGGCGACGAGCGCGGCGGCAATCTGGCCGGCGAAGATCGCCAGCGGGAAGTTCCATGGGCTGATGCAGACGATGGGACCAAGCGCCTTGTGAGCCGGGCCGAGCGTGCGACGCGTCTGTTCGGCGTAGTAGCGTAGGAAGTCGATCGCTTCGCGCACTTCGGCAATGGCGTTCGGCAGCGACTTGCCGGCTTCGCGGGCGATGAGGCCAAGCAGGGTCGGCATGCGCGCCTGCATCAGGTCGGCAGCGCGGGTAAGGCAGGCGGCGCGCTCGGCGGGCGAGACGGCGGCCCAGCTCGCGGCGGCCTTGGCGGCAAGCGTCGCTGCCTGGCGGGCGTCGGCTTCCGATGCCTCGGTGACCGAGCCGACCACGTCGCGGTGGTCGCCGGGGTTGACGACGGCGCGGGTTTCGCCGGAGGCAGGCCCCGTTGCCAGCTGCGGAACGGCCTTCCAGTTAACCGTCGCACTTGCCTGGAGCGCTGCGGTCAGCGAGGTCAGGCCGGCTTCGTTCGAAAGGTCGAGACCGGCGGAGTTGCGGCGCGTGTCGCCGAAGAGGTTGTCGGGCAGCGCGATCTGGTCGTGCGGTGCGCCAACGACCGGCATCGCGCGCACGATCTCGACCGGATCGGCAATCAGTTCGTCGACCGAGACCTTCGGGTCGGCGATGCGGTTGACGAAGGAGGAGTTCGCACCGTTTTCGAGCAGGCGGCGAACGAGGTAAGCCAGCAGCGTCTCATGGGTGCCGACCGGCGCGTAGATCCGGCAGGGACGGTCGAGATTGCCCTTGCCGACCACTTCGTCATAGAGCGGCTCGCCCATGCCGTGCAGGCACTGGAACTCGTACTTGCCGACCTTGAAGTCCTTGCCGGCCATTTCGTAGATGGTCGCCAGCGACTGGGCGTTGTGGGTCGCGAACTGCGGGAAGATCACGTCGGTTGCAGCCAGCAGCTTCTTGGCGCAGGCGATGTAGGAGACGTCGGTGTAGATCTTGCGGGTATAGACCGGGAAGTCTTCGAGACCGTCGAGCTGCGCGCGCTTGATCTCGGCGTCCCAGTAGGCGCCCTTGACGAGGCGCACCATGACGCGGCGGCCGGCGCGGCGCGCAAGGTCGATGATGAAGTCGAGCACGTAGGGGCAGCGCTTGCCATAGGCCTGGACGACGAAGCCCATGCCGGCCCAGCCGGCGAGATCCTTGTCGAGGCAGAGTTCTTCGAGCAAGTCGAGCGAAAGTTCGAGACGGTCGGCTTCCTCGGCGTCGATGTTGAGGCCGATGTCGTATTTCTTGGCGATAACGGCGAGCGCCTTCACCTTCGGCAGAAGCTCATCCATGACACGCGACGCCTGCGAACGGGCGTAGCGCGGGTGCAGCGCCGAAAGCTTGATCGAGATGCCGGGGCCTTCATAAATGCCGCGGCCGGCCGATGCCTTGCCGATGGCATGGATCGCCTGCTCGTAGTCGCGGTAGTAACGCTCCGCGTCGGCAGCCGTCGTCGCCGCTTCGCCGAGCATGTCGTAGGAATAGCGGAAGCCCTTCTGCTCGAGTGCGCGCGAACGGCGCAGCGCCTCGTCGATGGTTTCGCCGGTGACGAACTGTTCGCCCATCATGCGCATTGCCATGTCGACGCCGCGGCGGATGACCGGCTCGCCGCAGCGGGCGATCAGGCGGGTGAGCGCGGCGGAAAGGCTGCGGTCGTTGACGGTTGAGGTCAGCTTGCCGGTGACGACGAGACCCCAGGTGGCGGCGTTGACGAACAGCGAGCGGCCACCGCCGATATGCGACTTCCAGTCGCCGTCGGCGATCTTGTCGCGGATCAGCGCGTCACGCGTCGCGGTGTCCGGAATGCGCAGCAGCGCTTCGGCCAGGCACATCAGCGCCACGCCTTCCTGGCTGGAGAGCGAATATTCCTGCACGAGGCCTTCGACGCCCGAACCCTTGTGCTTGGCGCGTAGCGCTTCGATCAGCTTGCGCGCCGTCTTGGCGGCGGCCGCGCGGGTGGTGGCGTCGAGCGTTGCGGCTTCGACCAGCGCCGGCAGCGCTTCCGTTTCCGGCCGGCGGTAGGCGGCGGTGATCGCCTGGCGCAGCGTGCTCTGCGGTCGGACTGGCGGGGCGAACTCGGCAAAGGGAGCCTGAGGCGCGCCGGTCTCTGCAGTGGTCTTGTGAAGCGGTGTCTGGCTCATCGAGCGCTATCCTCCGGGAAGCGGTTTTGAAGGCGCGGCGCGCCCTCGATCGTGGGCGGAAAATACGCTTCCTTTCGCCGTACATCCATCCGGCAAATTTGATCTTTGGCGGAATGTTTCACCGTCCCACGCGCACGGCGCCGCAGAGGATGCGGAATGTTCGCAATATCGCCGGATGATCCGGTGTTATGCGGCCTTGCCGAAATGCTTCTCGCGGGCCATCAGGCACTCGTCATCGCCCGGCATGCAGGTGCGACAGACGATCGGTCGGATCGCGTAGATCTTGCAGCCGACATGGTCGCCGAGCTTGCCGTTGAGCGCCAAGCAGCGATCGTCCTCGCAACGCATGCCGCCGAGATCGGCGGACACATACTCCGCCGGGATCAGGTCGAGCTCCTCGTCCGTCTCCAGCGAGAAACGCGGCCAGTCGGCCGAATAGGCGCAGCAGGCGCCGCAGCTCTGGCAATCGAAGCTTTCGTCGAGGGATACGGGTTCGGTCATGCCGTCAAACTAGCATGAAGGCCGTGCGTTCGAAATGGCCTTACGCGATGGCGGCATCCCGGCGAGCGATCTCGTAGTCCTCCGTATGCACCAGCACGCCATCGGCGGTCACGACAGCGATGCCATAGGCCGCCGGTTCGTCGACCGACAACGACGCGTCTGGTGCATCGAAGGGCATCGGCTGCTGGTGCACCGGGCTCTTGAAAACCGAGAAGGGAATGCCGCGGGAAGAACCGCTGATCGTGCGGTGCACATGGCCGGCGAAGATGTGCCGGACATTGCGGTGCCGTTTGACGAGATCATAAAACTCCGCCTCGTTGGCGAGCCGGATCATGTCCATGCCGCTAAAGCCGGTCCTGTGCGGCGGGTGATGCATGAAGATGAGCACCGGCCGGTCGCCGGCATCGGCCAATTGCCGGTCGAGCCAGGCGAGACGCTTGGCGCAAAGTACGCCGGCATGGCTGGTCGGATAATCATAGGGCGGGGCAAACAGCGTATCGAGCAGGAGGACGCGGCAATCGGCAAAATCGATCGCCTGCTGCACGAAGCCGTTCTCGTCGGTCTCGGCATCGGCAAAGACGTCGCGGAACACCTCGCGCCGGTCATGATTGCCGATGGTGATGGCGACCGGCGGCGTAAGCTGATCGATCAGCCGCTTCAGGCGCTCGTAGGACGCGCGGTCCGCGTAGTGGGTGAGGTCGCCCATGAAGACCACCCGGTCTGCGTCCGCATGGTAGCGGTTGACATGCGCGATGCCGTTGGCCAGCCGCTGATGGGGGTCAAGGCCGATGATTGTCGTACCCTCGGGCACCATATGCAGGTCGGTGAAGATGATCAGCTTTGTCATGGAGTCCCAGTGGGTTGCGTCCGATTGGCCCAAGCTGTCGCGCCGACGGGCGTGCGTCAAGCCGCATCTTTGGGCTCGACAGACGAACTGCGGCCCGCGGTTTTTCTTGCGGGCGCGCGCGGAAAGCGGTAATGCAGGCGCATCTGATATATCAGCCATGGTCGTCGCTAAGGCTATGGCAAACGCGTTGGAGAAACGGCATGCGGTGGAAGCGCACGATCCAGTTGCTGGACGTTCATTGCGAGGGTGAAATCGGCAAGGTCGCGATCGGCGGTGTGCCGAAGATCCCGGGCAACTCGATCGCCGAGCAGCTCAACCATATCAACACGGTCGATGACAGCCTGCGCCGGTTCCTGTGCCTGGAGCCGCGCTCCGGCTCGATCGGATCGGTCAACCTTCTGGTGCCGCCGAAGCGGCCGGAAGCCGATGCCGGCTTCATCATCCTGCAGGCCGACCAAGCCCATGCCATGTCCGGATCGAACTCGATCTGCGTCACGACCGCGCTCTTGGAATCCGGCATCATCGAGATGAAGGAACCCGAGACCGTCGTCATGCTCGACACTGCCTCCGGCCTCGTCAAGGCGACCGCCACCTGCCGCGACGGCCGCTGCGAAAAGGTGAAGCTGACGATGGTGCCGTCCTTCGTGCATGAGCTCGACGTCGAGGTCGACACGCCGAAGTGGGGCAAGATCAAGCTCGATCTCTGCTACGGCGGCATCTTCTACGCCCTGGTCGATGTCGGCCAGATCGGTACCACGATCGACAAGGCGAACGCCCGCGAGATCGTCGAAGCCGGCATGATCCTGAAGGATATCGTCAACCGCACCATCCCCGTCGTTCATCCGGAAATCCCGGAGATCAAGGGCGTCGCCTATGTGATGTTCCGCGATGTCGAGGCTGACGGCACGATCCGCACCTGCACCACGATGTGGCCGGGCCGCGTCGACCGCTCGCCTTGCGGCACGGGCAGCTCCGCCAACCTTGCGACGCTGCATGCGCGCGGCAAGGTCAAGGTCGGTGACGTCCTGAAGTCCCGCTCGATCATCGGTTCGGAATTCGAAGTGGGCCTCGAAGGGGTCACGACTGTTGCCGGTCGCGAGGCGATCATCCCGACCATTGCCGGTCGCGGCTGGACCTTCGGTCTGCACCAGGTGGCGCTCGACCCGTTCGATCCGCTGGCCGATGGCTTCGCGCTCACCGATACCTGGGGGCCGCAGGCAGGCGAAATCCGCTAGTCGGCCGCGTTCTTAGGGGGTGTTCTAAACGAAAACGCGGGCCGAAGATCATGGGATCTCCGACCCGCGTGGCCCTTGGGAGGCGTGTTCGATTACTTGATGCGGCTTGCCTTGGGGAGCATGGCTGTCTCAAACCCATCGCTTACGCTGAGTGCGGCGAGCTTCTGGCCGGCAAACGCATCGCCTTCATTGGCGGCCTTGCGGAAGATTTCCCGTGCCGCGGGGATGTCCTTGTTGATGCCTTCGCCGTTCTCGAGCATCAGGCCGAGATTGACCATAGCATCGACATTGCCCCTGTCGGCGGCCAGCCTGTAGAACTTGGCGGCCTTCGCGTTGTCCTCAGCGACCAGCTTTCCTTCGTCCAGGATGACCGCGAGATTGAAGGCGGCGACGTCGTCGCCGGCGAGGGATGCCCGCTCGAACCATGCGATCGCGAGTTCGCCGTTGACCGAGGTTCCCATGCCGTCGCGATAGGAGACGCCGAGATTGTAGGCGGCGAGAATGTTGCCGGCGGCGGCCGCCTTCTGGTTCAGCGCGAATTCAGTCGCCGTATCGCCTTCTTCGCCGACGAGAACGGCATAGTTGGTCATGGCCAGCGCGTGGCCATGTTCGGCGGCTTCGCCGAGAATGCGTTGCGACTGGATCTTCTGGCCGGCCTTGTCGAGAACGCGGGCCAGCTGAAACTCGGTGCGGGCGCCACTCTTCTGGTTATAGGCCTCGCGGCAGGCCGACAGCGCGACGCCGATCTTGATGTCCTCAGTGGCAACGGCCGGGAAGGCCATATTGCGTTGCAGGTCGAAAATGCTGCCTGCCTCGCGGTCGCAGATGTCGGCTGCGGAAAGCTCGGCGGCGCGGGCTGAAGGAAGTGCGATCGCAGCAACCGCCAGCAAGCTGACGACAGCCAGGAATACGGCGTTGATGATGCGGGTGCCGGATGCGCTGCGATTTTCCATGAAGCTCTCCCTTCTCTTGACGGTGAACTTATCCCTGCTCGTTGAAGACGGCTGTTCCGGCGGGAACAGCCCGGCAACGAAAGCTCGGGCGAAGTGGGGAGGGATTGCTGCGGGCCGGCCCTGCGCCCGCTTGCATCCGGGAGCGCCGGGGCTATCCTCGCAAGGCGGCAGCGATACGGGAGATAAGCGATGGAAGATCTGGCAGCGTCGATGCGCAAGATGCTGGTGAGCCGGCGCGTCGTCGTCGGCGGTCTGTTGCTGACGGCGGTCGGCGGTGGTGCTACGCCCGCCTGGGCAGGCTCAGCCCTTGGCGAGGCAACGGAGATCCGCGGCGATGTCCGGCTGAGGCAGGCAAAAAAGGATAAGCCACTCGCCGTCGGCGGTCAGCTGTTCGAGAACGACCGCGTGCACACGAACGCCGAGAGTTTTGCAACCTTGAATCTGGGCACGGATACGCGCGTGCTTCTGGGCGCCGAAACCGAACTGCTCGTCGATAGCTTCATTGCCGGGCAGGGCGGCACGCTCGAGCTTGGAACGGGTCGCATGGTCTTCGACCGGCCCGAGGGGCTGCCGAAGGTCGATGTCGCCGTCCGCACGGCCTTCGGCATGATCGGCGTGCGCGGCACCAAGTTCTTCTGTGGTCCGAGCCGGGCCGCCTTTGCCGTCTTCGTCGAACATGGAAGCGTCTCGGTCGCGCGCGGCGGCGTAACCAAGATCGTCGCTGCGGGGCAGGGGGTGGAGTTTCATCATCGCGGGGACGCCCCGAGCGAGCCCGCCAACTGGGGCGAGGCGCGCATCAAGGAGGCCTATGCCACCGTCGGCCTGACGCGCTGAGCTGACGCCGACATTATCCGAAGCGGCGGGTGCAGACGGCGCGCCGCCTCAGTCGGCGACCGTGAACAGTTCCATCGTCGAGAACCCGCGGATCTCGTGGCTGCCAAGCGGGCGAAGCGGCCTTTTGCTTTCCTGAGCGGCAGCGGGCCCGACGCAGATCGCCGTGCCGAGAAACTTGTTTGCCTCCTGAAGGCGTGCCGCCAGATTGATCGCATCGCCGTGGGCCGTGTAGTCGAGCTTGCCGCCGGCGCCGACCTCGCCGACGACGGCCGGTCCGGTCTCGATCCCGATCCGCGTCCGGCCGAAACCGTTGGAGGCGAACTGCGGACGCCTGCGCATCTCTTCCGTCAGCGCATGGATCGCCTTGGCGCAATCGATGGCCCTGTCGACATGATCAGCCAGATCCTCCGGGGCGTTGAAGAACGCGTGCACCGCATCGCCCACCACCTTGTCGACCATGCCGCCATGGTCGGCTACCAGCGCGTTGACTTCGGCAAAATAGATGTCGAGCAAGGCGATGAGCTCCCGCGGCTTGAGCCTCTGCGACAGAGTGGAAAAGCTCTCGATGTCGGTAAAGAGCGCGGTCACCTGGCGCTCCTCGCCAGCCATGCGGGCAAGTCCGGGATTGTCGATGTAGCGGGCGACCACCGACTGCGGCAGATATTGCGAAAACTTCTGCCGGGCCGTCGCTTCCGCGCGCCGCACCTGGGCAAATTGCAGGACGCTGGTCACCGCGAGGACGGCAATAAGCGCGACCGAGACGCTGACGGCATCGATGAGCCAGCCACTGCCATCGTAGACGACGGCAGCTGCAGCGACCGTGACGGCGACGGTGCAGAGGCCGAGCGCCGCCGATGTCAGCGGCCGCAGGCGGGTGGCGGCAAAGGCGATGCCGAGGCCGGCGACAAGTGCGGCCACGGCTTCGGCAAGCGGCAATCGGCCGTCGCGCTGCGGCAGGAAGCCGGTCATGATTGCGTTGGCGATGTCGGCGTGGATCTGCACCGAGGGTTCGAGCGGCATCGAGGCGCTCGGTCTGAGGCCTCCGAGGCTTGGCAGGCTGCTGCCGATCAGCACGAGTTTGCCGGCGAAGCGCTCGGGCAAAGCCTTGCCGGACAAGACGTCGGCCGCCGAAACCGTACGTTCGCTGAGCCGTTCCTGGGGACTTGCGACGAAACGCAGGCTTCCGGTGTCGTCGAGCAAGATCGTTTGCCCGTCGATGCGCATCCAGGCCGGCTGGCCGCCGAGGATGGGCGTGCCGCCGCCCCGCATCTGCCGGGCCGCTTCGATCGCCAGCGTCGGATAGGCGTCGTTGCCGAGGATGGCATAGGCCTGAACCCGGCGTATGCGCGCATCCTCGTCGCCGACGAGAAACGAGGCCGCCGCCGCACCCGCCTGATCCATGAAGGCCCGGCACGACGTTTCCGCGCCGTCGAGAAACCACAGTTCGGGCGCGGTGAAGGGTCGGCTGAGCGCCAGCGGCGGCACGGGACGCGGCCGCTCCTGCACCGTATCGGCGACCAGAAAACCGAGAACGACGGCGGTCTTCGAAAGTGCCGCGGCAAGCGCCGGGTTGCCGTCGGAGCTGGGGTCGCAATCGGCGCTGAAGACGAAATCGACTGCAATCACCTTGGCGCCCGCGGTCGCAAGTCGCGACAGAAGCTCGGCGGTCGCTGTCCGGTCCCATTCACTCGAAGGGCGCGACTGGTGGGCCTGCCGGTCGATGTCGACGACGACGAGGTCGGGCGACTGGGGGGCAGGAACCCATTGCGTCAGACTGTCGAAGAACAACTCGCGCTGGGTTTCGAACAGCGGTCCGGCGTAGAGATAGAGTGCTATGGCCGCAAGCAGGCTCGTGAGGCAACCGCCGGCGAGCGGTGTGAAACGCAAACGCCGGCGCGGCTCAACGACCATGCGGTCTAGTCCTCCTCGGGGTCAGCGATGCTCTGCAGGCGACCGACCTTGCAGGCGATGATGCCTTCGTTGCGCTTGATCGCGCCGCTCTCCTCAAGCCACTGGATGGCGCGGTTGACCTTGGGCCGGCTGGCGCCGAGCACGCCGGCGATGTCCGTCTGGCTCATGGTCAGCCTGAGATTGGCACTTTCCGGCAATTCGTTGCCGTGGATCTGCCGGAGGGTCGCGAGGAAGAAGCGCGCCACCCGGGCGTTGAGGTCGTAAAGCGCGATGGTTTCCAGCCGCTCCGTCGTGTCGCGAAGCTGGGCGCAGAGAAAGCGGATGACCGCTTCGGCCGCCTCCCGTCGATTGGTGACGATGTCGAGAAAGGCCTTCTTGCCGATTACATAGCCCTCGGAGGCGGTCGTGGCGGTCGCATCGGCCGAACGGGTCTGACCGTCCAGCACCGCCATCTCGCCGAAGATCGCGCCGGCTTCGTGCTGGCGCAGCATCAGTTCGCGGCCCTGCGGCGTGATCAGCGACAGCTTGATGCGCCCGGAGATGACGACAATCATGTAGTTGCCTTCGTCGCCGCGCTGGAAGATCACGGTGCCGGCCGGCCATTTCCGATAGGTCGCGATATTGGCAAGTTCGGCGATAGCGTCCTTGTCGAATTCTTCAAAGATCGGAAACGAGCGCCAGAATGCCGGGCTCCTGTTGATTTCGTTCATGACATTCCCCCGCGCGGCGTCCCCTGCCGCGCCGAAATTCTTCGCCCAGCCGCTCCGTCGTTGCAACATAAAAGAACGAGGCGCTGTCGTTGTAGTTCCGCATTACCTTGCAGTCCTGCGTCGAGAAGTGGCCGATAGAAGGTTGACGATGCGTCATCGGCGTTTCATTTTTGTGAACGATCTGTCGCCCGCGCAACGGCTAGATGATTTTGAAAATACTGATACTTCTGTTGCCAACGAACCGTTTCTCACAGGAGTCTTCCATGTCTCAGAATGTTGTCGTCCTCGTTGGACGCATCCTGCTTTCGATCATGTTTATCACGGCCGGTTTCGGCAAGCTCACCGATCCGTCGGCGACCGCCGGAATGATCACCGGTGCCGGCTGGCCCGCGCCGACGCTGCTTGCCTATCTCGCCGGCGCCTTCGAACTGGTTGCCGGTCTTGCCGTTCTCGTCGGTTTCCAGACGAAGATTGCGGCCTACCTGCTGGCGGCGTTCACGCTCGTGACCGCCTTCGTCTTCCATAGCGGTGCGATCAACATTCCGACCTTCCCGCCGGAAGCCAACGGCCTGCTGAGCGTCTTCAACAGCCTGATGATGATGAAGAACATCTCGGTCGCCGGTGGCTTCCTCGTGCTCGCCGCCTTTGGCCCGGGCGCGCTGTCGATCGACAAGCGCGGCGCCTGAGGCACGGATTTCACTTGGTGAAATGCAAGGCCCGCCGGTTCGCCGGCGGGCTTTTTTCGTTGTGTGCGAAGTCTCAGGGATAAATCACGCCCTTGCGCAGGATGACGTTGCCGTAAAGCCGTGGCTCGCTCGTCTGGACCACCGTGTGGGCGGCCCTGACGCGCGGATAGAAATCGGCGCCGAGCAGAGGCACGACGCGGCGGTTCGGTTCGTGCTTGCCGCAGCACGCGACGATCTCTTGGTGGACCGGGTCGAGCGTGTCCTTGTCCTGTTTGACAGTGGCGCGGAAGATCGCCTCGGGCACAAAATCGTCGATCGGCAAGACGCTCAAGATAGCGTCGAGCACGGGGATCAGCGGGTGCCCGTCGAGCCGGATGAGACGGCGCGCATGTTCCTGGCCGGGGTAGTTGCCATCCACCAGCGCGATCTCGTCGCCGTGGCCCATCGCTCGCAGCGTTGCGAGCAGTTCGGGACTGAGGATCGGGTTTAGGCCTTTCAGCATCAGCCGAGCTCCTTGAAGAGGACATTGGTGTCGAGCAGGTAGCGGGAAAAGAGCGGCAGGCTCGCGCCGCCGATGGCGCGCGCATGGCTGCCGACCATGCCTTCCACCAGTTCGGGAATGGTTACACCCTGAAGGTCGAGGTCGTAGAGCGCCTTGCGCGTGGCGGAAAGCAACCGCGCCCGCACCCAGGGCGGGAAGCCGCCGTCGATGACGACGGCCGAGAAGTCGACGATCGAAACGGCGGAGACGACGGCCTGGGCGAGGGCTGCGCCGCAGTCGTCGATCCAGATGTCGAGCGGTTCGCCGAAGTCGATCCAGTCGTCGGCCGAGTACCAGAGCGGCCGCGGATCGATGCCGCGTTCGCGCAAGAGGTTTTCGAGCACGAAGACCGAGGCGATCTTGAGCAGCTGGATGGTTTTGCCGTCCTTGCCCGAGACCGGCAGCGGACCGACGGCGCCAGCCGTTCCTGTTCGCCCGGAGAAGAGTGCGGAGTTCAGCACAACGCCGCCGCCGATGAACGAGCCGATATAGAAATAGACGAAATCCGGATAGCTGGCGCCGACGCCGAAGGCGAGCTCGGCACCGCAGGCGCTGGTGCCGTCGTTCTGCAGAAACACCGGATAGGTGGTACGGGCAGCGACCGCCGCCTGCAGGTCGACGTCGCGCCACCTGTTCATCTCTTCGCGCGGCGCGCCCACTTCTTCGGCCCAGTTCCAGAGCTCGAAGGGGGTGGCGATGCCGATGCCGGCGATGCGCTTGCGCTGGTCGGGGCCAAGCTGCTGTTCGAGCTTCGCCATGCCGGAAATGATGAAATCGACGAGATCGCCGGGCAACGGATAGGGATGCACGTGGTGCAGATGCAGCCGGATGTTGCCGACGAAATCCATCAGCACCAGATCGGCGCTGCGCCGGCCGATCTTGACGCCGAAGGAATAGACCGCGTCTGGGTTGAGCCGCATCGGCGTCGAGGGCTGGCCGACCTTGCCTCTGACAGGATCGCCTTTGACCAGAAGGCCGTCGCTTTCGAGCGCGCGCATGATCACCGAAACGGTCTGCGCCGACAGGCCGGAGCGCCGGGCGATGTCTGCCTTGGAGAGGCCGCCGTGGCGCCGGACAAGCGACATGACCAGCCGTTCGTTATAGGCGCGCACGCGCGTCTGGTTGGCGCCGCCGCTCGGGTCGATGACTTCAGGTTGCGTCGGTCCCCGGTCGGGGCCGTCTGTCAGTGACATGCCACCGTCTCCTCCCGTTGGCATTGGATTATGTGAGCGGGATACGGGCGCAAACCGCCTGCATAGTTCCTCATCCCGTTCTGCCGCCCGCTTGGCGCGGGTCTCTTGTTTCCACTTGTCGCGGCTCTGTCAATTTGGTCGGCGCGCCAATCCTCCGGTGGAGCGCTGTCATCCCAAGAATGCCACATCGAAATAATAATTCAATTTGATTTATTTATTGACACCCCGGAAATTTAGTGTTTGTTTTTGTCTCGGAAGCGCCAGTTGCAGCGGAGGAGAATGCTGCGGTGGTGTAGCCAGGGCCGGTCCGCCGGCGCGATTTTCAATCCTTGGGAGGATTTCATGAAGAAGACTGTTCTTTCCGCTGCTTTTGGCGCGCTGTCGCTTGGCGTTGTCTTCGCCATGCCCGCGCAAGCCGCCGATGTCGGCGCCTGCCTGATTACCAAGACCGACACCAATCCCTTCTTCGTCAAGATGAAGGAGGGCGCGACTGCCAAGGCCAAGGAACTCGGCGTGACGCTGAAGTCCTATGCCGGCAAGATCGATGGCGACCATGACAGCCAGGTCGCCGCGGTCGAATCCTGCATTGCCGATGGCGCAAAGGGCATCCTGATCGCCGCCTCCGACACCAAGGCGATCGTCGATCAGGTCAAGAAGGCGCAGGAAGCCGGTCTGCTCGTGATCGCGCTCGACACGCCGCTTGATCCGGCAACCGCTGCCGATGCGACCTTTGCCACCGACAACCTGCTCGCCGGCAAGCTGATCGGCCAGTGGGCAGCCGCCACCATGGGTGATGGTGCCAAGACCGCCAAGATCGGCTTCCTTGACCTGACGCCGTCGCAGCCGACAGTCGACGTTCTGCGCGACCAGGGCTTCATGATGGGCTTCGGCATCGACACGAAGGATCCGAACAAGATCGGCGACGAGGACGATCCGCGCATCGTCGGCCACGACGTCACCAACGGCAACGAGGAAGGTGGCCGCAAGGCGATGGAGAACCTTCTGCAGAAGGATCCTGATATCAACGTCATCCACACCATCAACGAGCCGGCTGCCGTCGGCGCCTATCAGGCGCTGAAGGCCGTCGGCAAGGAAAAGGACGTGCTGATCGTTTCGGTCGACGGCGGTTGCCCGGGCGTCAAGTCGGTCGCCGAAGGTGTCATCGGCGCAACCTCGCAGCAGTACCCGCTGATGATGGCGGCTCTCGGCATCGAGGCGATCAAGAAGTTCGCCGATACCGGTGAGAAGCCGAAGCCGACGGAAGGCAAGGACTTCTTCGATACTGGCGTCTCGCTCGTCACCGACAAGCCGGCAGCCGGCGTCGAATCGATCGATACCAAGGTCGGCACGGAGAAGTGCTGGGGCTGATTGCCCGCCTTCTACTGTCACCATGTAAAGGCAACGGAAGGGCGGCCCCGGCCGCCCTTCGCGTAAGCGCCGATGTCTTTGACAAGGCGACGAAAACCGCGCAGCTTTTAAAGAGTGCTATTGCCCGCGTCATTGTGGGCGGGCTGTGCACGACACCATCGCAACCCCTTGGGAGTGGGGTTCACGGGAGGAAGGTCCATGGGCGAGCCCAACACAGCCGCGCAGCCATCCCAGGAATTCGAGAAAGTCCTGGTCAACAGTTCGACGCAGGTCGCGTCGTTCGATACGCATGACAAGACAGCGGTCCAGAAGATCCAGCATTTCCTGCATTCGACGCCGGCCGCCGTGCCGTTCATCGTGCTGATTGCAGCGATCCTGATCTTCGGCATCGCCATCGGGGGTAAGTTCTTCTCGTCCTACACCCTGACCCTGATCCTTCAGCAGATCGCCATCGTCGGCATTCTTGGTGCCGCACAGACGCTGGTGATCCTGACCGCCGGCATCGACCTTTCGATCGGTGTCATCATGGTGCTGTCGGCTGTGATCATGGGCAATTGCGCCGTCACCTACGGCCTTCCGGCACCGATCGCGATCTTCATCGGCTTCGTCGTCGGCGGCGCCTGTGGCTTCCTCAACGGCTTCCTCGTTTCCAGGGTCAAGCTTCCGCCGTTCATCGTCACGCTCGGCACCTGGTATGTCATCATGTCGACGAACTTCATCTATTCGGCCAACGCGACGATCCGCGAGGCCGACGTAACGGCCGTCACCCAGATGCTCCACCTCTTCGGCGTCAGCTTCAAGGTGGGCTCCGCCGTCTTCACGCTCGGCGTGGTGATGATGGTCGTGCTGGTCTTCGGCCTCTGGTACGCGCTCAATCACACCGCCTGGGGCCGCCACCTCTATGCCGTTGGCGACGATCCGGAGGCGGCGAAGCTCTCGGGTATCCGCACCAGCCGCGTGCTTCTGAGTGCCTATACGCTTGCCGGCCTGATCGCGGCACTTGCCGCCTGGGTCTCGATCGGCCGCAACGGCTCGATCTCGCCGTCTGCAGCCGTCACCGACTATAATCTGCAGGCCATCACCGCAGCTGTTATCGGCGGCATCTCGCTCTTCGGCGGCCGCGGGTCGATCCTCGGCACACTGATCGGCGCGATGATCGTCGGCGTCGTCTCCATGGGGCTCAACATGCTCGGCGCCGATCCGCAGTGGAAAGTCTTCCTCACCGGCGTCTTGATCATCACCGCCGTCGCAATCGACCAATGGATCAGAAAGGTAGCAGGCTGATGGCTCAGGAACCCATTCTCACCGCGCGCGGCCTGGTCAAGCGTTACGGTCGCGTCACCGCCCTCGATCATGCCGATTTCGATCTCTATCCCGGCGAGATCCTCGCCGTGATTGGCGACAACGGTGCCGGCAAGTCCTCGATGATCAAGGCGATCTCCGGCGCCATCACGCCGGATGAGGGCGAGATCCGGCTTGAGGGCCAACTGATCAACTTCCGTTCGCCGATGGAAGCGCGAACAGCCGGCATCGAAACGGTCTATCAGAACCTGGCGCTGTCGCCGGCGCTGTCGATCGCCGACAACATGTTTCTCGGCCGCGAAATCCGCAAACCCGGCATCATGGGCAAGCTCTTCCGCACCCTCGATCGCGCGGAAATGGAAAAGCGGGCGCGGGCGAAACTGTCCGAGCTCGGGCTGATGACGATCCAGAACATCAACCAGGCGGTGGAAACGCTCTCGGGCGGCCAGCGCCAGGGCGTGGCCGTGGCCCGGGCCGCGGCCTTCGGCTCCAAGGTGGTGATTATGGACGAGCCGACGGCGGCACTCGGCGTCAAGGAAAGCCGGCGGGTACTGGAGTTGATCCTCGACGTGCGCTCGCGCGGCCTGCCGATCGTCTTGATCTCGCACAACATGCCGCATGTGTTCGAGGTGGCCGACCGCATCCACGTTCACCGTCTCGGCAAGCGGCTCTGCGTCATCAATCCGAAGGAGCATACGATGTCGGATGCGGTTGCCTTCATGACCGGGGCGAAGGAGCCGCCGCGCGAGGCGCTTGCGGCATGAATGTCGAGCCGATTGCAAACGAAATCCTGAAACGGGCGGCCGGTGCCGCCCGCTTCGTCGTCGCCATCGCCGGGCCGCCCGGTGCCGGGAAGTCGACGCTGGCCGAGGCGCTGGCCGAAACCCTGGTTGCCGGCGGCGAAAGGGCGGCGGTTCTGCCGATGGACGGCTTCCACATGGACAATGCCGTTCTTGAGGAAAAAGGTCTTCTCCCACGGAAGGGATCGCCGGAGACGTTCGACGTCAGGGCTTTTCTTTCGACGGTCGCCGCGGTGCGCGCCAATGACGGCGAGGTGCTGGTTCCGGTCTTCGACCGCTCGCGCGAGATCGCGATCGCCTCTGCCAGGATCGTTGCGCCCGAGACCCGCATCATCCTGGTCGAGGGCAACTACCTGCTGCTCGACGAGGCGCCGTGGGACAGGCTCGAAGGCGCCTTCGGTTTCTCGATCTTCATCAATCCCGGCGTGGCAGAACTGGAGCGGCGGCTTTTGCAGCGCTGGTTCGATCACGGCTATGACGAGGAGGCGGCGAAGCGCAAGGCTCTCGGTAACGACATCCCGAACGCGCATCGCGTGGTCGACCATCAGCGGGCGGCGGATCTGGTGCTTGCGGATTTCTGAGCGATGGTCGGATTGCGGATTGTGTTTGCGGGCGCATTGGTGATATCGAGACGCGGTTCCACCACATGAGAAACCGCCCGCCACCCGCGTACCCGCCGGCTCGCAAAGCTGCGCGCGCGGATCGGGCGCGAGCCCGGGGCTGCGGTTTTCCGTCTGCGCCTGCTCTGACCTAGGAGAACGCTGACCATGCAAGACCTCGTTATCCGCCGCCCGGATGATTGGCACCTTCATTTGCGCGACGGCGACATGCTGAAGGGCGTTATCGCCGATACCAGCCGCCATTTCGCCCGCGCGATCATCATGCCCAACCTGGTGCCGCCTGTCGTCACGACCGCAGACGCCTCCGCCTATCGCGAACGGATCGTCTCGGCGATCCCGGCCGGGGACCGGTTCGAGCCGCTGATGACGCTCTACCTGACCGCAGGCACCAATCCCGACGACGTCGAAGCCGGCCACAAGAGCGGTCTCGTCAAGGCGGTCAAGCTCTATCCGGCAGGTGCGACGACCAACTCGCACAGCGGCGTGCGCAACATCGACGAGGCGATGCCGGTGCTGGAGCGCATGGCCAAGATCGGCCTGCCGCTCTGCGTGCATGGCGAAGTCACCAGCTCGGACGTCGACATCTTCGACCGCGAGGCCGTGTTCATCGAGACCGTGCTCGATCCCTTGCGCAAGCGCCTGCCGGAACTGAAGGTGACGATGGAGCACGTCACCACCAAGGACGGCATCGACTACATCAAGGCGTCGAAGGCGAACCTTGCGGGTTCGATCACCACCCATCACCTGATCATCAACCGCAACGCCATTCTCGTCGGTGGGATCAAGCCACACTATTACTGCCTGCCGGTCGCCAAGCGCGAGAACCACCGCCTGGCATTGCGCGCGGCTGCCGTCTCCGGCGACAAGCGCTTCTTCCTCGGCACGGACTCCGCACCGCACGTCGATCCGCTGAAGGAATGCGCCTGCGGCTGCGCCGGCATCTACACCTCGATCAACACCATGAGCTGCCTGGCGCATGTGTTCGAAGAGGAGGGCGCGCTCGACAAGCTCGAAACCTTCGCCTCGCTGAACGGTCCCGCCTGGTACGGGCTGCCGGTGAACGAGGAAACGATCACGCTCAGGAAACAGGCAGAGGCTGTCACTTATCCCAAGAAGATCGAGACCAGTGCCGGTCCGGTCACCGTTTTCGATCCGATGTTCCCGCTGCACTGGGCCGTCGTTTGATCGCTTGAAGTTTTGAAGGAGAGTTTGATGTTTTCCAACGCGTTCACCGACAAGGCCGTCATGGCCGAGCTGGTCGCCAAGATGCTCTGGGAGATCAAGGCCGTGCATTTCAGCGCCGACAAGCCCTACAAGCTGTCGTCCGGCATGGCGAGCCCCGTCTATATCGACTGCCGCAAGCTGATTTCCTATCCGCGCATCCGTTCGGCGGTGATGGATTTTGCTGCAGCGTCGATCCTGCGCGAAGCCGGTTTTGAGAAGTTCGACGTGGTTGCAGGCGGCGAAACCGCCGGCATTCCCTTCGCCGCCATGCTTGCCGAACGTCTCGGTCTGCCGATGATCTATGTGCGCAAGGCGCCCAAGGGCCACGGCCGCAACGCCCAGATCGAAGGCCATATGCCGGAAGGCGCCCGCGTTCTCGTCATCGAGGACCTGACGACGGCTGGTGGCTCGATGTTCAAGTTCATCGACGCGATCCGCGCAGCCGGTGGCATCGTCGACCACGGCATTGCGCTCTTCTACTACGACATCTTCCCGGAAGCGGTCGGCGAGATGAAAGGCAAGGGCGTCGACCTGCACTGGATCGCCACATGGCGCAACGTGCTTGCGGTCGCCCGCGAGCAGAAGCTGTTCGACGAAAAGACGCTCGGTGAGGTCGAGGCCTTCCTCAACGCGCCGCTCGCCTGGTCGGGCCGCAACGGCGGCGTCAGCGCCTTGGCGTAATCTCTGGCGAGGCCCCGGTTCTGCCGGGGCCTCGTAGCGTCTTCAGTCATAATTTTTAAATCGATTGAAAATCTGTCGAGGAGGATAAGCCGATGATCGTATGCTGCGGAGAAGCGCTGATCGACATGCTGCCGCGGGACACGACCGCGGGCGAGAGTGCCTTTGCGCCCTATGCTGGCGGCGCGATTTTCAACACGGCGATCGCCCTTGGCCGCCTCGGCATCCAGACCGGCTTTTTCACGGGTCTCTCCGACGACATGTTCGGCGATATCCTGCGCGACACGCTGAAGGCGGCGAATGTCGATTTCGGCCCCTGCGCGACGCTCTCGCTGCACACGACGCTTGCCTTCGTCAAGCTGGTCAACGGCCATGCCAGCTACGCCTTCTTCGATGAAAACACTGCCGGCCGCATGATCACCCGCGAGCACCTGCCAACGCTCGGCGATTTCTGTGAGGCACTGCATTTTGGCGCGATCAGCCTCATCCCCGAGCCCTGCGGCTCGACCTACGAAGCATTGATGACGCGCGAGCATGAAAAGCGGGTCATTTCTTTCGATCCGAATATCCGCCCCGGTTTCATCAAGGACCGAGAGGCTCATCTCGCCCGCATGAACCGCATGGCGGCGATGTCCGATATCATCAAGTTCTCCGACGAGGATCTTGCCTGGTTCGGCATGGAGGGCAGCCACGACGATCTCGCCGCCGATTGGCTGAGGCGCGGCCCCAAGCTGGTGCTGATTACCAAGGGCGCCGATGGCGCCGTCGGTTATACCGCCCGCCACAAGGTCGAGGTTGCCGGTGAGCGCGTGACCGTGGTCGATACGGTCGGTGCCGGCGACACTTTCGATGCCGGCGTGCTGGCATCGCTGAAGCTCGCCGGTCTCCTGAGCAAGGCCGATGTCGCCGGCCTCACTGAAACCGCCGTTCGCAACGCGCTGGCGCTCGGCGCCAAGGCGGCGGCCGTCACGGTCTCGCGCGCAGGCGCCAACCCGCCGTGGAAGCATGAAATCGGTCTTTGATCGTTAGTCCGGGTCCGGGCGGTATTCCAGGATATCGCCCGGCTGGCAGTCGAGTGCTGCGCAGATCTTTTCCAGCGTGTCGAAGCGCACGCCCTTCACTTTTCCGGATTTCAGCAGCGAGATGTTCTGCTCGGTGATCCCCACCTGTTCGGCAAGATCTCGTGAACGAACCTTGCGTTTCGCCAGCATCACATCGAGATTGACGACAATCGGCATGCGCTAGACGAAGCTCCTGTTCTCCGCCTCGACCCCCGATGCGATGACCATGACATGGCCGAGGCCGACGACGAGCCCGGCCATCAGAAGCACGATCATCGTGCCGCCATTGATGTCGAACATCACCGCATGTCCCGTGGTGCCCGGGTTGTCATAGGTGACAGCGAGGATGCCGATCCCATTGCTGACGGTCATGCACAGCGAGCCGAAAAGGGCGGTCAGTCCCACCCGCCGCAACAGCACGCCATTGCGGCCGGACAGGATCTCGCCGCGCTGGAAGCTGTCGAAAAGCTGCCAGGCGAATGCGAGGCCGGCAATGACGAGCGCGTTGTTGATCGCGGCCAGAAAGGCGACGGTCCCGATGGCTCGATAGGACAGAGTGATGATCTCGACCCGAGGGAAGACGATGTCGCGAACGCCCTGTTCGAAGCCTTGCCGGTCGAAGAAGATCTGCCAATGCGTGTAGACGACCGCCGAACAGAACAACGCTCCGCACAATATGATCATGAGCTTCATGAAGCGGCTGAGCTTGCGCAGCCTCTCGGCGGAGTTCGTCATACAAAGTTCCTTATCGTTTCACTTGTATTTTTATCGTAAAACAATAAATAATTGCCGTCAATTGTGATGTTGGATGCGGCCCTGGAGCTTTCCTGGCAGGAGGGGAGCGCGCCTGCGGAAAGCCAGAGCTATGCGCTCGACGTCCACGCGGGCAGTGTGCCGGCTGCGGCGCTCGCGAGCCGCCGGGAGAAACACTCTATGTTCTGGCTCTCGGCGAAGCGGATGCCGCGCGTTTGCGGCTGTTGCAGGAAAAGATCGCACGCTCGAAACGGGGCGAGCTTAACCGCGGCAGCCTGTCGGCCGGTTCTCCGGACGTTGCTGGCGTGGCGCCTTCCCGTCAGGCCGAAAGGTCATGGTCAATGCCTGGATGCAGATGGGGTCGGACACGGACTATTTTCTGCTGCTGTCGAAGCTCGATCTGATGGAGGTGCTGAAACCCGGCGCCACGACGTTGCCGGGTTGTGCAAAATGACGAGGCCCGAGGCGCGACAAGCGCCTCAGGCCTCTATCGTCTGGAGCGGTGCGGTTCCGGGGAGAACCGAGCGGATTTGTTTAATGGGCGGCTTTCAGCAAGGCTGCCACCAGACCCGCTGTCGACGAATCGTGACCATCGGCGCTTTCCTTACCTTCGACGACGGGAAGCAGGCCGGTCGCCAGCTCCTTGCCGAGCTCGACGCCCCACTGGTCGAAGGAATTGATGTTGAAGAGCGCGCCCTCGACGAAGACGCGGTGCTCGTAAAGCGCGATCAGGCGGCCGAGCGCGAAGGGATCGAGCTGGTCATAGACGATCGTCAGCGACGGGCGATTGCCGGTGAAGACGCGGTGCGGCGCAATCTTGTCGGCCTTGGAATCGGCCATACCCTTGGCGGTCAGCTGCGCCTTGGCTTCCGCGAGCGTGCGGCCCTTCATCAGCGCTTCCGACTGGGCCAGGCAATTGGCGATCAGCAGCTCGTGCTGGTGACGCAGGTTCTTCTCGTGGCCGTTGGCGGCAATCATGAACTCGGCGGGAATGACGTCCGTGCCCTGGTGGATCAGCTGGTAGAAGGCGTGCTGGCCGTTGGTGCCGGGCTCGCCCCAGACGACCGGGCCGGTCGAGTATTCGACCGGCGTGCTCTCAAGCGTCACCGCCTTGCCGTTCGATTCCATATCGAGCTGCTGCAGATAGGCGGGGAAGCGCGACAGGCGCTGGTCATAGGGCAGGATCGCCCGCGACGGGTAGCCGAGCACGTTGCGATGGTAGAAGCCGAGAAGGCCGAGCAGGACCGGTATGTTCTGACGGATCGGTGCGGTGCGGAAATGTTCGTCTATGGCGTGGCCGCCATCGAGGAAGCGGCCGAAATTCTCCTTGCCGACGGCGATCATCAGCGGCAGGCCGATCGCCGACCAGATCGAGTAACGCCCGCCGACCCAATCCCAGAAGCCGAAGACGCGGGCCTGGTCGATGCCGAAGGCGGCGACCTTGTCGAGCGCGGTCGAAACGGCTGCGAAGTGATGGCCGACGGCGGCCTCGCCGAGCTTGCCGGCGATGAAGGCGCGGGCGGTCGCCGCGTTGGTCATCGTCTCGATGGTGGTGAAGGTCTTCGAGGCGATGATGAAGAGCGAGGTTTCCGGATCGATCAGCTTCAGCGTATCGGCGATATGGGCGCCGTCGATGTTGGAAACGAAGTGCAGGCGCGGGCCGTCGTGGAAGGGCGCAAGCGCCAACGTCGCCATGACAGGGCCGAGGTCCGAGCCGCCGATGCCGATGTTGACGACGTCGGTGATCTTCTTGCCGGTCGCACCTTTCAGCGCGCCCGAGCGGATGCCGTCGGCAAAGGCGCCCATGGCGGCAAGCACGCCGTTGACATCGGGCATCACGTCCTTGCCGTCGACGAGGATCGGGCGGTTGCCGCGGTTGCGCAGCGCCGTGTGCAGCACGGCGCGCTCCTCGGTGATGTTGATGATGTCGCCGCGGAACATGGCGTCCCGCTTCTCCTCGACCTTGGCGGCCCTGGCGAGCGCCTCCAGTCCGTCCAGCACCTTGTCGTTGACGGCGCATTTCGAATAGTCGAGCAGCAGGTCGCCGAGCGTGGTGCTGAAACGCGCGAAACGTTCTGCGTCGGCGGCGAAGGCCGCGCGGATATCGGTTGCGTTGGTTTGAGCGGCGGTGGCTTTGAGTTGGTCGACAAGCGCTTTCATCGCGGGGCTCCTTGGTCGGACAGGGGTGTCGGACAATCGCCTGCGTAGCTATTCGCTTTAAGTGGACCAAATCAAGACTGGAAAACCGCCGAGGCGGCGGTTTTCAGGATTTTTTAAATCGTTTGAATTTCGGAGTAGTTTATCCGCGCAGATCCTTGCGCAGGATCTTGCCGACATTGGTCTTCGGCAGTTCGGTGCGGAATTCGACGAAACGCGGACGCTTGTAGTTGGTGAGGTTGGCGGCGCAGTGGCGCTTGACCTCTTCCTCCGTCAGTGCTGCATCCCTCTTGACGACGAAGAGCTTGACCGCTTCGCCGGAATGCTCGTCCGGAATGCCGATCGCCGCGCATTCGAGGATGCCCGGATGGGTCATCGCCACTTCCTCGATCTCGTTCGGGAAAACGTTGAAGCCGGAGACCAGGATCATGTCCTTCTTGCGGTCGACGATCTTGACGAGGCCGTCGGCGTTCATGAAGCCGATGTCACCCGAGCGGAAGAAGCCATCCGGCGAGATCGCCTTGGCGGTCTCGTCCGGCCGCTGCCAGTAGCCGGCCATCACCTGCGGCCCGCGGATGCAGATCTCGCCGACTTCGCCGATCGCCAGCGTATTGCCCTGGTCGTCGCGGATCTCGACGTCGGTGGACGGGATGGGCATGCCGATCGTGCCGGTGAACTCGGTCGCGTCGAGGATGTTGGCTGTTGCCACCGGCGAGGTCTCCGACAGGCCGTAACCTTCGGCGATCGAGCAGCCGGTCATCTGCTTCCAGCGTTCGGCGACCGGGCGCTGGATCGCCATGCCGCCGCCGAAGGTCAACATCAGCGACGAGAAATCGAGCTTCTGGAACTCCGCATTGTTCATCAGCGCGTTGAACAGCGTGTTGAGGCCCGGGAAGATATTGGTGTTGTGCTTGCCGAGTTCCTTGACGAAGCCCGGGATGTCGCGGGGATTGGGGATCAGGATGTTGTTGCCGCCGGTGGCAAGGCCCATCAGCGAATTCACGGTCAGCGCGAAGATATGGTAGAGCGGCAGCGCGCACATGAAGACGAGATTGTCCGGCCGGGTGCGCGAGCGGAACGCCGTCTGGAACCAGATTTCCATCTGCGCCATGTTCGACAAGAGGTTGGAATGGGTCAGCGTCGCGCCCTTCGAGACGCCCGTCGTCCCGCCGGTATATTGCAGGAAGGCGACGTCGCTCGCGGCGATGTTGGGCTTCGTCAGCTTGGCTCGCGCGCCCTTGGAAAGAACGTCCTTGAACGAGAGGTGGCCGGGAATCGACCACGCGGGAACGAGTTTCTTGACGCGGCGGACCACCAGATTGACGATCGCACCCTTCAGGCCCAGCATGTCGCCCATGGTCGCGACGACGACGTGCTTAACCGCGGTCTTGTCGACCACCTGCTGCACGGTGTGCGCGAAGTTTTCCAGAACGAAGATCGCCTTGGCGCCGGAATCGGTGAGCTGGTGCTGCAGTTCGCGCGGCGTGTAGAGCGGGTTGACGTTGACGACGGTAAAGCCGGCCCTGAGGATGCCGTAGACGATCACGGGGTTCTGGAGGATGTTCGGCATCATCACCGCGACGCGGTCGCCCTTGGCAAGGCCGATCGATTGCAGCCAGGCGCCGATCCTGGCGGACTGGGCGTTGAGGTCGGCAAAGGTCAGCGTCTTGCCCATGCAGGTGAAGGCCGGACGGCTCGAATAGCGGGCAACGGCGTGGTCGAAGAATTCGCCGATCGACTTGTAGGGCAGGGGGCCAATTTCGGCGGCTATTCCGGGTGGATAGGATTTCAGCCAGATCTTGCCTGGGCTGATACCCGTCTGTTGTGCGCTGACTTCCGCCATGACCTCTCTCCCTCTGGTCGCCACAGGCTGGCCTGATGCGGCCTGAGAAAATCCCTCCCGATCCTCTCACGCCGATGAGGATGATGCTTTTGCGACACCTCTTCAAGCTGAGATTCGGAATTATATAACTTTGACGTAAACGTCAACTGAGCTTACGGTTAACAGGCTTCTGCGAGCCTTGCGAAAAAGTATGACGAGAACCGCAAAAGCTTTGCCTGCCGCAGGAAAAGCCTGTATTGCATTGCAGCATATCCCCGTTGGTCCAATCCAACATCCGCCGACATATCCCCCAGATTTTTCTCCGGCCGCAAGGCACGGCGACACTGGCCATTGCCCATGAGTGAGCCCATGTGTGACGAAGCCTTCTCCTCTGCCGTCGATCCGCGCCGCGCCCGTGTTTCTGCCGCCGAAGTGGCGCTCGCCGTCGGCGGCTTCGGGATCGGTACCGGCGAGTTTGCGATCATGGGTCTCCTGCCGCAAGTCGCCGAAGACGTATCGGTATCGGTGCCCCAGGCTGGTGCGGTCATCAGCGCCTATGCGCTCGGCGTCGTCGTCGGTGCGCCGCTGATCGCGGTGCTTGCCGCCCGCTTCTCGCGCTTCCGGGTGCTTTTGGTCCTGATGCTGGTTTTTGCCGTCGGCAACTTCGCGAGCGCCGTCGCTCCGGATTTCTACACGCTGATTGCCGCGCGCTTCTTCGCCGGGCTGCCGCATGGCGCCTATTTCGGCGTGGCTGCCCTGGTGGCGGCCGGCCTTGCCGCGCCGAACCAGCGGGCCCGCGCCGTCGGCCGGGTGATGATGGGACTGACCATCGCCACTCTCTTCGGCACGCCGCTCGTCGCCTGGTTCGGCCAGGCGCTCGGCTGGCGCTCCGCGTTTGCCATCGTCGGCGCCATCAGCCTCCTGACCATGGCGCTCACCTTCGCCCACGTACCGCGGGACAAGGGCAACCCGAAGGCGACGCCGCTTCGCGAGCTGGGTGCGCTCGGCAAGCTGCAGGTCTGGCTGATGCTCGGCATCTGCGCCATCGGCTGTGGCGGCATGTTCGCCGTCTTCAGCTACATCACACCGGCGCTGACCGAAGTCGCAGGTGTTTCGCTTGGTAATGTGCCGATCATGCTTTCGGTCTTCGGTGCCGGCATGATCCTCGGCAACATCGTCGGGGCGCGGCTTGCCGACTGGGCGCTGATGCCGGCGATCGGTATCGCCATCGTCTTCAACATCTTTGCCTATGTGCTTTTCTATTTCACCATGGGCAATCCGTGGATCGCCATCGTCAACGTGCTCTTCATCGGCGGTGGCTTTGCCGTCGTCCCGGGCGTGCAGACCCGGCTGATGGATGTCGCCGGCGAGGCCCAGACGCTGGCTGCTGCCCTTAGCCACTCCGCCTTCAATCTCGCCAATGCGCTAGGCGCCTGGCTCGGCGGCGTTTCGATCGCTGCGGGTTATGGCTGGACCTCCACCGGTCTCGTCGGTGCCGTTCTCGGCGTTGCCGGCTTCGGTATCTTTCTCGCCTCAGTCTTCGTCGATCGCGCACAGCCTGCGCGTATGGCTGCAAAACCTGCGGCGGAATGACCGGCTTTATCGAAAGAAAGCCGGGGGCTCTTGAACCCTCCTAAATTTTTCTGTCATGTCCCGCCGCTAGCGTCGGCCACGGCCCTGAAACTACCGTAAAGCAGGGGCAAAGGGGCGGCGCGCGGTGTCAGAGTGGCTGGCAAGGCCGCGGGTTTGCTGTAAGCTCGTCGGAAGACGGAGGATCATTGGTGCAATTGGGTAATCGCGAACGAGAGAATTTCGCCGTGGAGCCACGGCTCCTCGGGCACACTGCCATTTCGCGCCATGCCCTTGTCGGCCCCATGACCGCTGCCCGCTGGATGCTGGTCTTCGTTCTGCTCGCCGGCGTCTATTTCTTCCATGGTTTCGTCGTTCCGGTTCTGGCCGCTGTCGTCATCGGGTTTGCCAGCTGGCCGATCTATCGCCGGCTGCTCGCCGGTGTGAACGGCAACCGGACGCTTGCCGCCACCATCGCGATCGTCTGCGTCATCTCCTTCATCGTCGTGCCGATCTCGATTGCCGCCGTCTATGCGGTCGACGAAGTGCGCGACTGGGTCGTCTGGGCCGTCGAGACCAATGCCAACGGCGCCGTCGTGCCCGCATGGCTGTCGAGCATTCCGATCGCCGGTGTCTGGCTTGGCGAGCAATGGGTCAAGCATATCGGCCATCCGGGCGCGCTCGGCGAACTGGTCCAGCTCGTCAGCGGCTCCAACATCGGCAATATCTACCGCGGCGTTCTGGTCGTCGGTGCCTCGACGTTCCATGCCTTCCTGACGCTGCTGTTCATGCTGATCACGCTGTTCTTCGTCTATCGCGATGGGCAGTCCTTCTCCGGCCAACTCGACAAGCTCGGCGAGCGCATCTTCCCTATGCGCTGGGAACGGCTGTCGCGCGTCGTGCCGCTGACGATCAGCTCGACGGTCACCGGCATGGGCATCATCGCCATCGGCGAAGGCATCGTGCTTGGCGTCGCCTATTGGCTTGCCGGCGTGCCGTCGCCGGTCACGCTCGGCATCATCACCGGCCTGATGGCGCTGATCCCCGGTGGCGCGCCGCTCTGCTTCACGCTGGTCTCGGTCTATCTCGTCGCCAGCGGTTCGCCCATTCACGGCCTGGCGCTGTTCACCTGGGGCACGACCGAACTCTTCATCGTCGACAAGACGCTGCGTCCGCGCCTCGTCGGCGGCCCGATCAAGCTTCCCTTCCTGCCGACCTTCTTCGGCCTCGTGGGCGGCGTGAAGACCATGGGTTTCCTCGGCCTCTTCGTCGGTCCGGTGCTGATGGCGCTGCTCGTTGCGATCTGGCGCGAATGGATGCGCGAAGCCACCACGCCCACCGAAACGAGCGTGAACGAGATTATCAAGGGCTAGGTGCTCTTTTGCCGAACCGGCGGTCGCATACGGGCGGCCTCGGGATCTCTTCAGCTTGTG
Organism: Ensifer sp. ENS02; assembly: GCF_014851885.1. Taxonomy (NCBI): domain Bacteria; kingdom Pseudomonadati; phylum Pseudomonadota; class Alphaproteobacteria; order Hyphomicrobiales; family Rhizobiaceae; genus Ensifer; species Ensifer sp. ENS02. The sequence goes on from NZ_JACVAO010000003.1 coordinate 430,403, forward strand.
GCAGATAGGCCGATACCGGACTGGTCCTGCGCCTATGAAGGTCGCCTCCCGCGCTCCCGAACGGATCTTTGCGGGCGTCTTTATCTTTTCCTTATGCCTCCTTCCGACCATCGCAATCGATAATTGACCCGCTGCGGGCGCAAGATCCGGACTTCAACAGTCCGGAGAATTTGCATGTCCGATGTTCTTTTTCTTGCCGCCGGAATCGGCGGCTTTGTCGTGTTCGCGCTTTATGCGCGCGCGCTGAGCCGGCTTTAGGAGGGCGTCATGTTCGAAGCCCTGCTCGGTCTTGCCGTCGCCATCGGTCTTGCGGCCTACCTCGTCGTCACCCTCGTTCGCCCGGAACGGTTCTGACCCGGTTGACGGGGATCGAACCCGTTGGCCGTTCGCATCAGCCGGGCGCCTTTGCGCCGTCCGGCCGCCCTTAGCGGAGTAATCTCATGTCTATCATCGGGTGGCTGCAGATCAGCCTCCTCTTCATCGCCGTCCTGATCGTCATCAAGCCGCTGGGGCTTTATATGGCGCGGGTCTTCTCCGGTGAACGCAACGTTTTTTCACCCGTCCTCGGTCCCGTCGAAAGCGGCCTTTATCTTGCCGCCGGTGTCGATCCGAAGAAGGAACAGGGCTGGCTCGCCTACACGATGTCGATGCTCGCCTTCAGCCTCGCCGGCTTTGTCTCGCTCTATGCGATCCTCCGGCTGCAGGCCTACCTGCCGATGAACCCGCAGGGCTTCTCGGGCATGCCGTCCGATCTCGCCTTCAACACGGCGGTCAGCTTCGTCACCAACACCAACTGGCAGAACTACGGTGGCGAAACCACGCTCAGCCATTTCAGCCAGATGGCCGGCCTGACGGTGCATAACTTCGTCTCCGCCGCGACCGGCATCGCCATGGCGCTTGCCGTCACCCGCGCCTTCGCCCGCTCGAACGCCTCGACCGTCGGCAACTTCTGGGTCGATCTCACCCGTTCGACGCTCTACGTGCTGTTGCCGATCGCCGTCGTCATGGCCCTTGCCATGGTCTGGACCGGCTTGCCGCAGACCTTCCACGCCGATCTGTCGGCAACCACGCTCGAAGGCGCCAAGCAGACGATCTCGCTCGGCCCTGTCGCCAGTCAGGAAGCGATCAAGCAGCTCGGCACCAATGGTGGTGGCTTCTTCAACGTCAATGCCGCCCATCCGTTCGAGAACCCGACGGCCTTCTCCAACTATCTCAACATTTTCGCCATGTTGTCGATCTCGGCGGCGCTCGTCTACACCTTCGGCCAGATGGTCGGTAACCGCCGCCAGGGTTGGGCCTTCATCGCCGTCACCGCGATCCTGCTGATCTCAGGCGTTGCGGTCGTCTACTGGGCGGAAGCCCACGGCAACCCGATCCTGACCGCCCTTGGTCTCGATGCCGCCCAGGGCAACATGGAAGGCAAGGAAGTCCGCTTCGGCCAGGCGATGACGGCGCTCTATGCGGCTGTCACCACCGGTCTGTCGGATGGCGGCGTCAACGGCATGCACGGCTCACTGACGGGCCTCGGCGGTCTCGTGCCGATGTTCCTGATGCAGCTTGGCGAAGTCCTGCCGGGTGGCGTCGGGTCCGGTCTCTACGGCATGGTGGTCTTTGCGATCCTCGCCGTCTTCGTTGCCGGCCTGATGGTCGGCCGCACGCCGGAACTGCTCGGCAAGAAAATCGAATCCCGCGAGATGAAATACGCGATGTTTGCCGTCCTCATTCTGCCGGTGACGATCCTCGGCTTTGCCGCCGTCTCCGCGATGCTGCCTTTTGCCGTCGCAAGCATCGGCACGGCGGGCCCGCACGGCCTGTCCGAAATCCTCTATGCCTTCACGTCGGCGGCCGGCAACAACGGCTCGGCTTTCGGCGGGCTCACCGGCAACACACCCTGGTACAACACGACGCTCGGGTTCGCGATGCTGCTCGGCCGCTTCGCCTATGCGGTTCCGGTCATGGCGATCGCCGGTTCGATCGCGGTGAAGACCCGCGTGCCGGCGTCCAAGGGTACCTTCCCGACCGACACGCCGCTCTTCGTCGGCCTGCTTGTCGGCATCATCCTCATTCTCGGCGGGCTGCAATTCTTCCCGGCGCTCGCGCTCGGTCCCATCGTCGAGCATCTCTCGATGCTTGCCGGTCAGACCTTCTAAAGGAATTCGACACATGTCTTCCAAACCTATCGCACCCAGTCTTCTGGACCCGGCGATCCTGCTGCCGGCGATCAAGGCGGCGTTCATCAAGCTCGACCCGCGCCAGCTCGTGCGCAATCCGGTGATCTTCGTCACCGAAGTGGTCGCAGCCGTGGTCACCGGTCTCTTCGTGCGCGACATCGCCACCGGCACAGGCAGCCCGCTGTTCTCCGGCCAGATCGCCGCCTGGCTGTGGTTCACGGTGCTTTTTGCCACCTTTGCCGAAGCCGTCGCCGAAGGCCGCGGCAAGGCCCAGGCCGACAGCCTGCGCCGCACCAAGTCCGAACTGACGGCCCGCAAGCTCGTTGCCGACGAAGGCCGCGAGACCCGGACGATCCCGGCGACATCGCTGAAGGTCGGCGACCTCGTGCTCGTCGAGGCCGGCGAACTGATCCCCGGCGATGGCGAAGTCGTCGAGGGTGTCGCCTCTGTCAACGAGAGCGCCATCACCGGTGAATCGGCGCCCGTCATCCGTGAATCCGGTGGCGACCGCTCGGCTGTCACAGGCGGCACGCAGGTGCTGTCCGACTGGATCAAGATCCGCATCGGCGTGGCACCCGGCGACACTTTCGTCGACCGCATGATCGCGCTGATCGAGGGCGCGCAGCGCCAGAAGACCCCGAACGAGATCGCCCTGTCGATCCTGCTTTCGGGCCTGACGCTGATCTTCCTGGTGGCCGTCGTCACGCTCTGGGGGCTCGCCGGCTATTCCGGTACCGTGCTCTCGGTCACCGTGCTCGCAGCCCTGCTCGTCACCCTGATTCCGACCACGATCGGTGGCCTGCTTTCAGCCATCGGCATCGCCGGCATGGACCGTCTGGTGCGCTTCAACGTCATCGCCACCTCCGGCCGCGCTGTCGAGGCTGCCGGCGACGTCGATACGCTGCTGCTCGACAAGACAGGCACCATCACCTTCGGCAACCGCATGGCGGCCGACTTCATGCCGGTGCCCGGCGTTACCGAGGCCGAGCTTGCCGATGCGGCACTGCTTGCAAGCCTTGCCGACGAAACGCCTGAGGGCCGCTCGATCGCGGCGCTTGCCACCGGTGAATTTGGCCGCCAGACGCCGGATGTGTCGCTGCCCGCGTCCGACAAGGGCGAGGTCCTGGCGATCGCCGTCGGCGGCGGCGCAAGCCGGGCCGGCGCGACCCGGATCGACGCGGTCATTCCCTTCGCTGCGGAAACGAGGCTTTCGGGCGTCGACTTCGGCGGCCGCCGGCTGCGCAAGGGCGCCGTCGACTCGATCCTGAAGTTCACCGGTATCCGCGACGAGAACGTGCCGAACGAGTTTCGCCGCGCCGTCGACCAGGTGGCCCGCACCGGCGGCACGCCGCTTGCGGTTGCCGACGGTCCGCGCCTGCTCGGCGTCATCCATCTGAAGGATGTGGTGAAGCCCGGCATCAAGGAGCGCTTCGCCGCTCTTCGCGCCATGGGCATCCGCACGGTGATGGTCACCGGCGACAACCCGGTGACCGCTGCCGCCATCGCGTCCGAAGCCGGCGTCGACGACTTCCTTGCCGAAGCCACCCCGGAGGACAAGCTTGGCTATATCCGCAAGGAGCAGCAGGGCGGCCGCCTGATCGCCATGTGCGGCGACGGCACCAACGACGCGCCGGCACTCGCCCAGGCCGATGTCGGCGTCGCCATGCAGACGGGGACCCAGGCCGCCCGCGAGGCCGCCAACATGGTGGACCTCGATTCCAGTCCGACGAAGCTCATCGAGATCGTCGAGATCGGCAAGCAGCTGCTGATGACCCGCGGGTCGCTGACGACGTTTTCGATCGCCAACGACGTGGCCAAGTACTTCGCCATCATCCCGGCGCTGTTCATCACCACCTATCCGGCCCTTGCCGCGCTCAACGTCATGGGCCTCGCCTCGCCGCAATCGGCGATCCTCTCGGCGGTGATCTTTAACGCGCTCATCATCGTCGCGCTGATCCCGCTGGCGCTGAAGGGCGTCAAGTACCGGCCGGTCGGTGCGGCTGCCCTTCTGCGCCGCAACTTGGCTGTCTACGGCCTCGGCGGCATTGTCCTGCCCTTTGCCGGCATCAAGCTCGTCGACCTCGCCGTCAACGCACTCAATCTGGTGTAACCATGCTGAACCAACTTCGCCCCGCCATCGTCATGATCGTGCTACTGACCGCGATCACCGGCCTTGCCTATCCCTTTGCGATCACCGGCGCGTCGCAGGTGCTGATGCCCGCGCAGGCAAATGGCAGCCTGATCGAAAAGGACGGCACCCTCATCGGCTCCGCCCTCATCGGCCAGAACTTCACATCCGACAAATACTTCTGGCCGCGGCCCTCCGCGACCGGTCCGGACGCCTATAACGCGGGGGCTTCGAGCGGCTCCAACCTCGGTACCACCTCGGTCAAGCTCAGGGATCGTGTCGCAGCCGATGTCGAGCGCCTGAAAGCTGCCGGCCTTGCGGGGGAAATTCCGGCGGATGCGGCAACCACGTCAGGTTCCGGGCTCGACCCGCATATCACGCCGGCCTTCGCCGAAGCCCAGGTCGCCCGCGTCGCCAAGGCGCGGGGCTTGAGCCAAGCGGATGTTGCCGCCCTGGTCGCCAAGGCGACGGAGGATCGGCTGTTCGGGGTCGTAGGCGAGCCGCGCGTCAATGTGCTAGAACTCAACCTGGCCCTTGATGCGCCTCGAACCTAGAGCGGGATGAGGAAAAGTACTTGCGGTTTTCCGCCCGCATCCCGCTCTAAGCTATTAGAATCGATCACGCCTGAGACAATGCATGCCCGACAGTGAACGCGACGCCAAAGGTCGCCCGGACCCAGACGCACTGCTGGCGCTTGCCGCGCAGGACCGCCGGGGAAAACTGACCGTATTCCTCGGCGCCGCTCCCGGCGTCGGCAAGACCTATGCGATGTTGTCGCGGGCCCGCCGGCTGAAGGATGACGGTGTCGATATCGTCGTTGGGCTGGTCGAGACGCACGGGCGCAGCGAGACCGCTGCGCTCATTGACGGATTGGAGATATTGCCGCGCCGCGATGTGAACCATCGCGGCCGAATGCTTTCCGAGTTCGACCTGGATGCGGCCCTCGCGCGGCGTCCCCGGATCATCGTCGTCGACGAATTGGCCCACAGCAATCCGGCCGAAAGCCGGCACCCCAAGCGCTATCAGGATGTTGAGGAACTGATCGCCGCCGGCATCGATGTCTGGACGGCGCTCAACATCCAGCATCTCGAAAGCCTCTCGGATATCGTCGCCCAGATCACCGGTGTACCCGTGCGCGAACGGGTGCCGGATACCGTATTGAAGCGCGCTGATGACGTACTACTTGTGGATCTGTCGCCGGCCGAGCTCATCGAGCGGCTGAAGGAGGGCAAGGTTTATCTGCCCGACAGCGCACAGCGCGCCGTCGACCGCTTCTTCCGCCTCGGCAACCTGACGGCACTGCGCGAACTGGCGCTTAGGCGGACAGCCGACCGGGTCGACGACCAGATGGTCGACTATCTCAAGCAGAACGCCATCGAAGGCATCTGGGCAAGCGGCGAGCGGCTGCTCGTCTGCATTGGTTCGGACCCGTTGTCCGAAAAGGTCGTGCGCACGGCAAGCCGGCTCGCCGAAGGATTGAATGCCCCCTGGATCGTCGTCTTCATCGAGCGCGCCGACCGCGAGAGCGGCGATGGCGAAGACGTGCGCCGGCTCGACGAAACCTTCCGTCTTGCTGAACAGCTCGGCGCCGAGACGCGCCGTATTATCGGCAACGACTTCGTCGAGGAAATCCTGAAGCTCGCGCGCCGGGAACACGCGACGCAGATCGTCATCGGCGCGCGCCGCCAGCCGTTCCCGATGCGGCTGTTTCGCCAGTCGCTTCCCGACGCCTTGGCCGAGCGCGTGTCCGGCATCGGCATTCACCTTGTGACCGATCGCGAGACGGTGCCCGTCAAACGGCGAACGAAGATGAAACGGACGCTGCCGCCGGGAAGTGGGCGCGCGATCGGCATCGCCGCCGGGTCGGTCGTCGTCTCGACCGCCGTCGGCTTGCTGCTTGGCCGTTTCGTCGTCCTGCCCAACATCTCGTTGCTTTATCTGCTCGCGGTGCTGGCCTCGGCGACCTATGCCGGTCACATCGCGGCAATCGCGGCAGCACTTTTTTCGGTGCTCGCCTACAACTTCTTTTTCATCAAACCGACCGGCACCTTCACCATCGCCGAGCCGCACGAGGTTTTTGCGCTCGTCGTCTTCCTCGCTGCCGCAGCCCTTGCCGGCAGCCTGGCATCGCGGGTACGGGAGCAGGCAAAGACCGCCCGCCAGCGCGCCGCCGCGACTCAGGCGCTCTATGATTTTTCGCGCAAGCTTTCAGGCACCGCCAAGGCCGACGACGTGCTCTGGGCGGCGGTGACGCAGATGCAGTCGACGCTGAAACGCAGTTCAGCGCTGCTTCTGCCTGAGGACGGAGACCTGCAGCTGAAAGCCGCCTGGCCGCCGGACACCGAGCTCGACGTCACCGACATCATGGCGGCGCGTTGGGCGATGGACAAACGCGAGCCAGCCGGCAACGGCACGGGAACCCTGCCGAACAGCCCTTTCCATTTCCGGCCGCTGACGAGCCCGCACGGCGTCGTTGGCGTCTGCGGCTTCGTCCAGGCCGACAAGCCACTGGAGATCAACGAGGAGCGGGCGCTCGCCGCGATCCTCGACCAGACGGCGATCGCCGTCGACCGCGCCCGCCTGTCACGCGAAAGCCTCGACCAGGCCGCAAAGCTCGAAGGCGAGCGCTTCCGCGCTGCCCTTCTTTCATCCATTTCGCACGATCTGAGAACACCACTTGCGACCATCACCGGCGCCGTCACCAGCTTGCGCCAGCTCGGTGATCGCATGCCGCCGGAAAGCCGCGACGACCTGTTGCAGTCGATCGAGGAGGAGGGCGGTCGGCTGACGCGCTTTGTCGCCAACCTGCTCGACATGACGCGCATCGAGGCCGGTACCGTCAATGCCAAGCGCGATTGGATCGATGTCGCCGACGTGGTGCGGGCGGCGGTCGATCGCGCTCGCAAATATTTTCCCGAGCGCGAGATCGAAACCAGCATCGCCCCTGACTTGCCCCTGATGCGGGGCGACAGCGTGCTGCTTGGCCAGGTGCTCTTCAACCTGCTGGACAATGCCAACAAATATGGCGGCGAAGAGCCGATCAGCATCTATGCCCGTACCGACGGCAACGAGATCGTGCTGTCGGTGACTGACCTCGGCAAGGGTATTCCGCCGCGGGACCTCGAGCAGGTCTTCGAGAAATTCTTCCGCCGCGGCAAGGCGGACGGCCGTACGCCGGGAACGGGGCTGGGACTGTCGATCGCCAAGGGCTTTGTCGAGGCGATGGGCGGGCAGATCAAGGCGGAAAGCCCGGCGCTTCGCCGCCGCGGCACGCGCATTTCCATGCGCTTTCCCGCCGCCAAGGCTGAAATCTCCGAAAAGGACCGTGCATGAGCGTGGAGCGTATCCTCGTCGTCGACGACGAACCCCAGATCCAGCGTTTCCTGAAACCCGCGCTGAGTGCTGCCGGCTATGACGTTCGTGAGGCGATGACCGGCGCCGAGGCGCTGAAGGCGGCAGCGACGATGGCGCCGGATGTCGTCATCCTCGATCTCGGCCTGCCAGATATGGATGGCAAGGAGGTCATCGCCAACCTGCGCGGCTGGTCGCAGGTGCCGATCATCATCCTGTCGGCCCGCGACCGGGAAAGCGAAAAGATCGCAGCACTCGATCTCGGCGCCGACGACTACATCGAAAAGCCCTTCGGTATCGGCGAACTGACGGCCCGCATCCGTGCGGCCCTTCGCCACCGGGTGCAGATGGAAGGCGGCCAGACGCAGCTTTCCGCCGATGGTGTTTCGATCGACACGATCAAGCGGGTGGTGACGAAGGACGGCGAGCCCGTCCGGCTGACGCCAAAGGAATACGACCTCCTGGTGATGCTGGCGCATCACGCCGGCCGTGTCGTCACCCACAAGACGCTGCTTACCTCGGTCTGGGGCGTCGCGCACGGCGAAGACCTGCATTATCTGCGCGTCTTCATCGGCCAGCTGCGCGGCAAGATCGAGCGCGATCCGGCCGATCCGAAGATCATCCGTACGGAGCCGGGCGTCGGCTATCGCTTCGTCGGCGACGAGGGCTGACGGCGGGCTGCCGCCAAGCCCTTATTTTATCTTCACCGGCGTCGGCATGTCGGTTGCGAGCGTGTCTCCGACGACCACCTTCTTCTTCTTCGCCGGCTGCGGGTTTTCGAGGATCGACACAGGCGCCGAGACCGTCACGGCCGCGACGTTGCCGACGTTTCTCGCCGTGCCGGCGACGACCGCGGCAATGCCGGTTCCAACCGAGATATCGGAATCTGTGAGCGTCTGCCCCGTGGCGAGCCGCGTGCCGATGAGCTGGACGATCTCGGGGCTTTCCGCAAACTTTCCGTGGTGCAGGCCGTCCTCAGACTTAACCTTTGTCAAATCGATGGCAGTGATGCCGGCCCTTTCAAGCTGAGTGCGATAAGGCTCTGCCGACGGGTCGATTGCGCCAAGGCGTGAAACGTCGCCCGAGATGAAGCTCGAAAGCGCCAAGGCGCGGTCGTCCTGCGAAACGAAGATGGTGAACTTCGGCCGTTTCTTGCCCATCTCGACAAACTGCTTGGCGAAGACATCGAGATCGATATCGGGCGAGGCGAGGATGACGTTCTCGATCTTGGACGGCACGTTGCCGTCGCGGATGCCCATCTGCCGGAGCGATTCCATCGTCAGCCAGGTACCCATGGAATGGGCGAGGATGGTTATGCTTTTGATCTTCGGCGCGTCGGATAGCTTTTTCAGAATGTCTTCGAGCGCCGTGCGCGAATAGTTCGTGCTTTCCTTGTCGTAGTTGTAGTCGAACACGTTGGCGCGCGAAGGCCAGGTGAAGAGAACCGGCGTTGCCTGGACCTCCGAGTCATGCACGATCTGCGCCAGCCGGTAGACCGAATCCTCGTAGCGATTGTTGAAGCCGTGCACGAAGACGAAGGCATTGCCGCCGACATCGTGCTGCAGGAACCAGGACTTGGCTTCATCGAGCGACTTGAGCTCGTTCACCCGCGTGACGGCGAATTCCTTGGCCGGATCCGGCGGCAGCTTGCGCGGCCATTGCACCGTGCCCGACTTGCGTGCCGTTTCCGGCGGGATCGAAACCGCGACGTCGGTAAGGAAGGTATTGGCGTCGCGCTCGCCGGAAAAGAGCGTTGCCGGATCGCCGGAGGGTTCGCGCGTGGTTGCGACAAGCATGTCGACGGTGGATGCGCCCGGGACCGGAGTGGTGAGTGCGACGGGCGCCATCACACCCTTGGCATGGCCGCCGCAGCCGGCAAGCAGCGTCAGCGCAGCAAGCACGAACATTGTCCGCCCCCTGCCTGCGCCTCCCCGATGTAACGAACCCTGAACTCCCACCCATTCGAACATCGGCATCCCCACATACGCCTGAACTCGACTGCATCTGATCGCGCTTTCGCGAAATGCAGATGACAATACTCGGCGTCAATATGCAAGCAGGCGCTGATTGAAGATTCGCTACAGAGTTGTTGATGGATGTCGTTTCCCGTGTCGCGGGCTTGCCGCGACACGAAACCGACGCGGGCGATCTGCCGTTACTTCGCCGCCGCTTCCAGCGACTTCAGGATCGCGTGGGCAGCCTTGATCCTCTCGGGGTTCGGGTAGTTGCGGTTGGCAAGCAGCACGATGCCGATCTTCTTCTCCGGTACGAAGGCGACATAGCCGCCGAAGCCGTTGGTGGAGCCGGTCTTGTTGTAGAGCGTCGAGCCATCGGGGCGCTTCGGGGGATCCAATGCCTTGACCGGGTTGCTTTTCAGGGCCATGTCGCGCGAATTGCCGTCGAGCAGCCGCTCCAGCGAAACGGGGTAGGGGTATTGTTCCCAGCCCAGCCCCTGCACCATCTTGCCGCTGTCGAAATATCCGACATGGGTGCCTTCGACCGCCTTGCGGATCGCGCCGTCGAGAAGTTCAGGCTGGATGTTGGTTTCGACGAAGCGGACCATGTCTATCGCCGATGACTTTACGCCATAGGCCTCCGCGTCGAACGTACCGGCGGTGACGCGAATTGGCTTGTCGGCCTTGCCGTAGCCCCAGGCGTAGCTGCCCATCTGGCTATCGGGAACGCGGACATAGCTGTGCTTCAGGCCGAGCTTGGGAAAGATCTCGCTTTCGAGAACCGCGCTGAAGCTGCCGCCCATCGCCAATGCCGCGGTGTGGCCGAAGAGGCCGATGCTCGGGTTGGAATAGCGACGCGTCTTGCCGGGCTTGGCCTCCGGTTTCCATGTGCTGAAATAGCCGACCATGTCGGCGTCGCTCTTGACCGCATCGGGAAACTGCAACGGCAGCCCGCCAGCCGTATAGGTGGCAAGATGCAGGAGGGTCGCCTTGTCGATCGGCGTGCCCGCAAAGGCCGGGATGTACTTGCCGGGATGATCGTCGAAGGAGAGCTTGCCGGTGACCTGCGCATAGGACGCCAGTGTCGCGGCGAAGGCCTTGCTGATCGAGCCCAGTTCAAACAGCGTATTCTCGGTAACCGGTGCGTTCGTTTCCTTGGAAGCGACGCCGTAGTTCAGGAAGTAGTGCCGGCCTTCAACGGTGACGGCGACGGCCATGCCCGGCACCTTGTGTTCGCGCATGATAGGGCGGATCGCCTTGTCCACGGCAGCGGCAATCTGCGCCCGCTCGCCGCCTTCGGCGAAGGCGCTGGACGCCAGGGTCGCAAGGATTGCAGTAGAAAGACCTAATTTAATTGTCGCCATTCTATCCATTCGATGTGTTCTCTCTCGATAGGTATGCTGTCGGTGGCGCGGTGTGGGAGGGTCGCCGGCCACGGTCGGAGATGCTGTGTCGGGTCCGAGCTGGCGCTTTGCCGGCCCATGTCCCGCCAGGCCATGGAGACCCTGCAAGAAGTGCCCAACGGGACGGCAAAGAGCTAGACCGCCCGGCCCGACGGCACAAATGACGATATTTCGAGGGAGACCCTAGAAAATCTAAGGTGAGATGTCGCCGCGCGGGAGACGATTCCAGAGGCCGAAAGGGCGGCGGGGAGGGGCGCCGGCGCCGTGCGCTCTACAAAATCACGCTGTCCGTTGTCATCGGGGGTTCTCGGGCGTAGTATTCGCCGGCAGTTCAAGGCCCTGTTGTTGCCAGACTGCATGTCTAATATGTCTAATCCGCGAGCTGCTTCTGATCCAACAGAAGAGTCTCCCCCGATTCCGGGAGAATATTCGGAAGCTTATTTACATCCGACGCCACTCAATGGCGCCTCCGCCGATCTCTATTGCAATCAGACGGCCATATTGGAGGATAAGATGAGCAAGCAGACCATAACTATCGTTCTTGCCGGCGCCCTAGCCTTATCGGGGTGCCAATCGGCCTATATGTCCAAGAGCGGTTCGACCGGCAACGAATTCGGCTGCATTGCCGGAACCGTTGGTGGGGCCATTGTCGGCGGCCTGATCGGCTCGACCATTGGTTCAGGCACCGGTCAGCTATGGGCCGTTGGTGGTGGAGCGACACTCGGCGCTGCTGCCGGCAACGCGCTGACATGCCGCTATTATTGATCGAGGAACAGAGCAGAATGAAGAAAATCGTTCTCATGAGCGTGCTTGCGCTCGGCCAGATCACACCGGCGATCGCGCAGCAAGCTGCGACGATGAACCAGGGACAGATGAGCGCGCTCGACAGCGACAAGGACGGCGCGGTCGAGCGGTCCGAGTACGAGGCCTTCATGGCGAGCGCCTTCGACAATCTCGACAAGAACAAGGACGGAAATCTTACGTCCGACGAGACGAAGCAGGCGCTGAACGCTCAGCAGTTTGCCGCCACGGATACCAACAGTGACGGCAAGATCAGCCGGAACGAGTTTCTTGATCGGGTGATGGCGGATTTCAAGACCGCGGATCGAAGCGGCGACGGCAGCCTGAAATGATGCTCGGAGCCGATGCCGACCGCCCTTGATCCGGGACGTTCGCGGCTGGCGGGCACGGGCTTCGGCCCGGCTCTCGCGCAAGCAAAGACGGCGTGCGCGCACGAACGTCCTCATTTTCCGGTTGCAATTGCCGGGCGTTCTGTTTCTCATGTCTAAAATTCACCGGCAGCTGGCCAGCTGGCTGCCGGTGCTCATGCCGCTCTTCCTGATTGTCCCATTCGGCTTTCTGACAAGCGACCAGGTTCTCCACGCAAGCGTCCGTCTTGCGGAAGGGGAAGTCGATGACAGCGAATGGGAATTCTCGCGATTGCCCCGCCGGCCGCGTATGGCCGGCGCCGTGACGTCCAAGCCGGGGGATCTCCCGGGCTCGTTTGTTGATCGTTGTGCCTGGATAGGAGAGACCATGTTCGACCGACCTCGTTCTTTGCGTGCGCCAACGGTGGCGTTGCTTGCCTTGCTGACGGGTTCGTTTGCGGTGGGCACTGCGCTGGCGCAGGAGCAGGCCGCCGCCCAGGCGGCGACCGAAGAGGCGCCGCAACCGCTCAGCGAAGATGAGCTCGAGGTCCTCGTCGCGCGCATTGCGCTCTATCCCGACGAACTCGTCGCACTCGTGACCTCTGCCTCGCTCTACCCGCTGCAGATCGTCGAGGCCGAGCGCTTCCTCGAGGTTTCGCAGACCAAGAAGGACATGAAGCCGAAGGACAGCTGGGACGGCAGCATCGTCTCGCTTCTGAACTATCCTCAGATCGTAAAGATGATGAGCGACGACCTCGACTGGACCCAGTCGCTCAGCGACGCGCTCGCCTATCAGCAGAAGGACGTGCTCGTCGCCATCCAGCAATTGCGCGACAAGGCCGTCGCCGACGGCGTCATCAAGTCGGACGACAAGGTGGTGGTGAAGCAGGAAAACGACAACGTCGTGATCCAGGCCGCCAATCCGGAGAAAATCTACGTCCCCCAATACGAGCCGCAGATGCTCTATGATCCAGGCTATCAGCCGGCCCCGATCGCCTATTATCCCGAGCCCTATCCGAACTACTACTATCCGACGGCGACCTTCTTTGCCGGCGTGGTCACGGGGGCTGCCTTTGCCGCGGTCGTCGACTGGGACGACTGGGGCGTCTGGGGCGGGCGCTGGAACGGCGGCGATGTCGATATCGACTGCGACAATTGCTTCAACAACATCAACGGCAAGGTGAAATTCAACGACGTCGACTGGAAAAATGTCGACCGCAGCAAGATCAGCTTCGACAAGAACCAGTTCGCCAAGATCGATCGCACCTCCATGGAGCGGGACTTCAAGTCCGCGAAAGGCAACAACATCGCCAACCGGGCGAAGGTGGCCCGCACCAACGAGATCGGCGCGGCGGCAAATAGATCCGGTAGCCGGATATCGGTCGACGATGTCCGCAAGAGCAAGGTCGAGGCGCGCCAGCGGGAAAATCTCGGGCGAACCAACGCAGCTCCTGGCGACCGCAAACCGGGCAACCAGGTCAAGCAGAGACCTCAGGGCGACAAGATCGGCAATGCCAAGCCGGCGGCCCGGGCCGATCGCCAGGTCGCCAAGCCGAAGCCGGGCGGCAAGATCGATCGTGGCGGTGGCGGAAAACCATCCGCCCTTGGTCAGGTCCAGAGCGGACGGGTGACCAAGATGCAGTCGGACCGCGGCCGCCAGGCGCTTGGTGGCGGCCAGCGCGGCGGTGGCCAGCCGCACCGTGAGATCAGGCGTGGTGGTGGCGGCGGCGGCGGACGGCACCGGTAACTCAAGGGAGGAGAACGAAAATGACCAAGCGCGTACATAATCTGCTCCTGTCTTCCTTTGCAGCCGCCGTGCTCGCCAGCGGCTCGGCGACGGTCGCTTCTGCGCAGGATCCCGCGGCGCACACGCCGCTCTCCGACTATGCGGCCGCAAGCGATCCGCCGGCGTTCGACACACCGGAACAGGCAATCGATGCGTTCAAGGCCGCCGTTGGTTCGGGCGATTTCGACAAGCTCGCGAACCTGGTGGGGCTGGATGCGGCCAAGGCCAAGACCAGCGACGGGGTGATGGACGCCTACGCCGATATCCAGGCGGGCGTAAAGAAGAAGGTGGCCGTACAGGACGTCGAAAACCGAAAGGTACTGGAGATCGGCGAGGTGCTCTGGCCCTTCCCGTTCCCGATTGCCAAGGGCGACGACGGAAAATGGGCCTTCGACACCTATACCGGTCTCGAGGAGATCGCCAATCGCCTGGTCGGCCGCAACGAACTCGACACGATCGCGACGGTCCGCGCCTATGTCGAGGCGCAGGAGGAATATGCGCAGGAAGATCATGACGGCGACGGCGTGCTCGAATACGCGCAGAAGCTGATCAGCAGCGAGGGCAAGACCGACGGGCTCTACTGGCCCGCGGGCGAGGGCCAGCCACAGAGCCCTGCGGGTGAAGCGCTCGCCGATGGCGCAGTGCTTGCCAGGGCCCAGGCCGGCAAGGGCTATTTCGGCTATCGCTACCGCGTGCTGACGAGCCAGGGCGACAACATCGCCGGCGGCAAGTTCGACTACATCATCAACGGCAACATGATTGCGGGCTTCGCTCTGGTCGCCTGGCCGGTGAAATATGGCGCAACGGGCGTCCACACCTTCGTCGTCAACCGCAACGGCACCGTCTACCAGGCCGATCTGGGCGACAAGACCGAGAGCGTTGCTGAAGGGATCCGGCAGTTCAATCCCAACGACAACTGGCAGGTCGTGGAGGATTGAGCGCCATGAGCGGAGCGGACCCAGGCGCCAAGGCATCCGGCGGCGACGCGGCGGATGCCGCGCCGGCAGCTCGGCAGGGAAGGATCGCCGAGTACCTCGCGTCCCATGGCGGCCCGTTCTTCGAGCTGCAGGCAAGGCTGAAGCTGTTGCGTGCGAACGCGCTGCAGTCGGGAAAGCGGGCTTTGCTTTTCGTCGCGCTTGCCTGGGGCGTTCCCTTTCTGCTTGGCCTGCCCGGCAGCCTGTCGCTCGACCATAGCCAGGGCGCCTATCTGACCGATCCGGGCGTGTGGGCAAAGTTCTTCGTCGCGATTGCCGCTTTTGTGCTGGCCGAACAGCAGGTCGAGCGGGGCCTTCGCATCAAGCTCGGACAGTTTTCGCGCGCGCCGCTCATCGCTCCGACCTCGATGCCATCAGCCGCGCGCGCGATTTCCAACGCGCTGAAACAACGCGATTCCGGGCTGGCGGAAACCGTCTGCCTGGCACTCGCCGCGGTCGCGGCGCTGCTTTCCTTCCTGAACTTCCATACGACAGACGTCTCGTTCTGGGCCGTCGAGCACTCGGCCGAGGGCAACAGGATTACCGCTGCCGGATGGTGGTCGATCTGCGTCAGCCTACCGCTCTTCGTCTTCCTGTTCCTGCGCGGCGTATGGCGGCACCTCGTCTGGGCGCGACTTTTGCGCAAGATCGCTCAACTGGAGCTTCGTCTCGTCGCCGCCCATCCCGATGGCAAGGGTGGCCTCGGCTTTCTGTCGCAATATCCGAACGCCTACATGTTCTTCGTCTTCGGCATGAGCGCGGCGATCGCGGCAGCGGTCATGAAGCACCTGCTGCAGGAGACGCTGTCGATGACGACGTTCAGCATGATCATGAGCGGGTGGCTGGCGATCGTGATCGCCTTCTTCGCCTATCCGTTGTCGGCCTTTTCCAAGCCGCTGGCACGGCTGAAGGAAACCGGGCTGCTGATGTTCGGCGTGCAGGCGACCCGCTTCCAGCGCGCAGCAGAGCGCAAGGTGCTCGGCCGCAACGTGGCAGCCGACGCGACCGAGGAACCCGACGACGACGTGGCCGACCCCGGCAAACTGTTCGACGCGACCAAGAAGCTTTCGACCATGCTCATCAGCCGCGACGCCGTCGTGCCGGTCGCCGCCGCCGCTCTCATTCCCTTCGCCGTCGCCGGCGCGACAAGGCTGCCTTACAAGGAAGTGTTTTCGGTGCTGAAGAAGCTGTTGCTGCTGTGACGAGCGTCGCTTCGTCGGGGAGGCCGTACCCCGATCAGGCTCGGCCTGTCTGTTTGGGCCCGTTGTGGTGAGGTTCGAAACAGAAAATCCGGCTTTCCGTGGTCCAGGATGGGGAAGCGTCTTGACCTCAACTTAAGTTGAGGTCTTATGAACTTGTCCGATAGAGCCAATTGCCATGTGACGGATCGGACTTCATGCACATCTCCAGATTAATTCTGCCGGCATCGGACGTCGCCAATAGTGCTGCCTTCTTTCGCGATGTCCTCGAACTGCCGACGGCCGGGAACTCCATCCAGGTGGGCTGGAGCGAAATCCAGCTGATCCCGGCCGCTGAGGGAGCGCCACACGGCGTGCACCTGGCCTTCAACGTCCCCTTTGCGCGTTTTGACATGGCCGTCGCTTGGCTGGAGGGGCGGACATTGCTCCAAAAGGAGCCGGGTGGAGACGCGTGCTTTGCCCTTGAAGGAGATTGGCAATCGAAGTCGATCTACTTCGACGGCCCCGACAATGCCGTGCTCGAATTGATCGGCCGCCGCAGGCTGATCCATCCTGCGGACAAGCGACCGTTCAGCGGCGCTGACCTGTCCTGCCTGAGCGAGGTCGGCGTTCCCTCCGATGATGTCGAGGGCATGGTGGCCGAGGCGGCTTGGACGTTCGGTGTCGGAACGGTGGGGCCAGCCTCGTCCAGCTTTGCCGCGATCGGCAATGATGAAGGCATGCTGATTGCCGTCGACCCGAACCGGCCGTGGTTTCCGCAAAAGCGTCAACGACCGGGTGCCAATGGACTGGAGATTTGGGTGACCGACGTGAAGTCACCTGGAACCGTGTCTGATGCCCAGCACGGCTGGAGCGTCCGAGCGAGATAGGGCAATCTCGGCAATCGATTGTCCGACGACAGAGTGGTACTTTCGCCGTTGGCGATCGTGCTTTTCTTTTCAAGGAGGAATGGTGCCGCTTACGTGACTCGAACACGTGACCCCATCATTACGAATGATGTGCTCTACCGACTGAGCTAAAGCGGCCCGGAGGCAGTTCCGCGGAAGCCCGCGGAACGAATGTGAGGCGCTGATAAACGCAAAGCGCCGAGATTTCAAGCCATCAGTTGCGAGAACTTGAAAATTCCTTGTTGGCTGTCGCTGCGGGTGCGGAGTGCAGGCCGAGGCGGGTGCGCGCTACATCGTATTCGCGCTCGAGCCGGTCGACCATGCGGGCGACGGATGTCACTTCCTTGACCGCGCCGATGCCCTGGCCGCATCCCCAGATGTCCTTCCAGGCCTTGGCGCCGTCGGTCGCCGCGCCGAAGTCCATTTTCGACGGGTCGGCTTCGGGCAGATTGTCCGGATCCATGCCAGCGGCCGAGATCGAGGGCTTCAGGTAGTTGCCGTGGATGCCGGTGAAGTAATTGGAGTAGACGATGTCTGCGGCGTTGCTGTCGACGATCATCTGCTTGTAGGCGTCGCTGGCGCGCGCTTCCTCCGTTGCGATGAAGGGCGAGCCGATATAGGCCATGTCAGCGCCCATCGCCTGGGCCGCCAGAATGGCGCCGCCGGTAGCGATCGCGCCCGAGAGAAGCAGCGGCCCGTCGAACCAGGAGCGGATTTCCTGGACAAGCGCAAACGGGGAAAGGGTGCCAGCATGGCCGCCGGCGCCGGCGGCCACCGCGATCAGGCCGTCGGCGCCCTTGCGGATCGCCGAATTGGCGTGACGGTTGTTGATGACGTCGTGAAGCACGATGCCGCCATAGGAATGGATGGCCGCATTAACCTCGGGCACGGCGCCGAGCGAGGAGATGACGACCGGCACTTTGTACTTGATGCAGAGCATCAGGTCCTGCTCGAGCCGCGCATTGGATTTGTGCACGATCTGGTTGACGGCAAAGGGGGCGGCCCGCCGGCCGGGATTCTTGGCGTCGTGGTCGGCAAGCGTCTCGGTGATCTCGGCCAGCCATTCGTCGAGCTGCGATTGCGGGCGGGCGTTCAGCGCCGGGAAGGCGCCGATCACGCCAGCCTTGCACTGCGCGATCGTCAGCTTCGGGTTGGAGATGATGAACAGGGGGGCGCCGACAACCGGCAGTCTCGTCGTTCCGGAAAGAATTGGCGGAAGCGGCATCGGTTTCTCCATCCCTCGGTAAGGCGCGCCAAATTTTTGACGTTTGCGTAAACGTCAAAATAGATAGCAGCAAGTTTGCCGCTTGCAAAGGGTGGTTTGGCCGCGATGTCGCCGCCTCTTTTTTCGCACAGGCGCCGTGAAGGAAAGCGTTTTCCCCGGCCTTGGCCGGTCGCGCCCGTCGCCGGACTTGCGGATTCTGGCAGCAGCGGTTACGCAATTGTTAACAAAACCAACGGCGTGCCTCCAGATTTAACCCTTATGCCCTTGCGGTTGGATCGAGAGCGGTGGTCAACCGCGGCGCGCCGGCAGGTCCAAAGCCCTGCCTACACAGAAGGACTTGATGTGAGCGGACTTGAGACTGCAATCAGAAATGCCCTTGAGCGCTCCGATCGCGCCAATGCGGAAACGCGGGCGCGCATCTATCAATCTGCCCGTCAGGCGCTCGAAACCGGGTTGCAGAAACAGGGGATCGAGGACGGCAACGTCATCGCCCAGCAGCGCCATCGGCTCGAAGCCGTCATCCATGCGATCGAAACGGAAGAGAGAGCGGCACTGAGGACGCGACAACCGGCACCTCCGGTGGTCAGTCTCGACGATGCCGCGCGGGCACGCGGGCCGGCACAGCCACGGGTCGAGCCGCAAGTCCGGTCACCGACGCAGGCCCAACCCCAACCTCAAGCCCAGACTCCGCCCCAGAGCCAGCCACAGGCCCCGGCGGCCGGTCGTCGGGAACCCGGTTTTGCCGGCGACGCGCCGCGCCAGGCGGCGAGCGATGGCGGTCTCGGTGGTCTGCGTGCCGATCGCGACGGTCCGGTGGTATCGACGCGTGCAGCCGCCGAGAGCGCGGCAGATGCTGGCGAAACTGCGAGCATCGCGCCCACGGTCCGCGGAGATACGCGCAAACGCCGGCGCAAGCGCAGCCGCTTTCTGTCCTTCACCATGGTCGTCGTCACGCTTGCCGCCGCAGCAGGGGCCGCGGCCTGGTGGGTGCAGACCAATGACCTGCTGAAATCTGCCGCCGAGCGCGACACGAATGTTGCCAATCCCCCGGCATCGGTTGCGTCGGAAGACTTCGATGGCGCGGCGGGATTGCGGACGCTCGGCGCGCAGCAGGGCTTTACCGGCGATTGGGTCGAGGTCTTCACGCCCAAGGAAACCGGCGCGATCGCACCCGGAGCGCAGGCAAAGGTCGAGCCGGTGGACGATGAAGGTGGGCGACGCGTGCAGCTGACATCGGCGGTCGCCGACGCGGAAGGGGATATCACCATCGAAATCCCGGCCTCGGTCCTGGCGGAACTCTCCGGCAAGACGTCGACGCTGGCGTTGACCGTGCAGGCCGAGCCCGGCAAGACCACGGAGTTCGCGGTCGAGTGCAATTTCTCCTCGCTCGGCGAATGCGGGCGCCATCGCTTCACCGTGCATGACGAGCGGCTCGACATGCTGTTCAAGATCACCTTCGACCGTAGCCTGGCGCCGAGCTCGCCAGGCCAGATCGTGATCAACAGCGATATCAGCGGTGAGGGCAAGAGCCTCAGCCTCTACGCCATCCGCGTCCTGCCGGGGCAATAAGACCGGTCGCCAAGGCTTTCCGGAGTGGGGCGGCGGGAAAACCTGCCGGCCCCATCGGCGTCATCGGTTTTGACAGGGCCGGCGACTATTTCAGGAAACCGGGGCCGGATCCGATGATCTTGTCATCGACCTCGCCGATCGCGCCCTTGTCCTTGCCCTCGTAATCGAGCGAGGAAAGGATGTGGCGGATCAGGTTGAGCCGGGCTCGCCGCTTGTCGTTGCCGCGTACCACCGTCCAGGGTGCATGATCCGTGTGGGTCTCCTTCAGCATCTCGTCGCGCTTGGCGGTATAATCGTCCCATTTGTTGAGCGCCGCGATGTCCATCGGCGACAGCTTCCAGATCTTCAGTGGGTCGTGGCGGCGATCGTGGAAGCGTTTCAGCTGCATCTCGCGGCCGATGTTGATCCAGAATTTGAAGAACTGGATGCCCTCATGCACGATCATCTTCTCGAAGCGGGGAGCCTGCTTCAGGAACTGCTTGTGCTCTTCGGGTGTGCAGAAGCCCATGACCGGTTCGACGCCGGCGCGGTTGTACCAGGAGCGGTCGAACAGCACGAATTCGCCGGCCGTCGGCATGGTCGCGACATAACGTTGGAAATACCATTGCCCGCGTTCGGTTTCGGTCGGTTTGGTCAGAGCGACGACACGCGCCCAGCGAGGGTTGAGGTTGTCCATAGTCGCATGGATCGCACCGCCCTTGCCGGCGGCGTCCCGGCCCTCGAACAACGCCATCATGCGCTTGCCGGTCTTCTGCTGCCAGAGCTGAACCTTGACCAGTTCGACCTGCAGCTTTTCCAGCGTTTCCAGATATTCGTCGTCGTCGAGCTTCTTCTTGTAGGGGTAGTCGTCGGAGGAAAATGCCGCGTCGTCGATCCACTTCGGCAACTCGGGATTGTCGATGTCGAAAACGCGACTCTTGCCGCCGATTTCGAGTTCCACCGCGCGGTTCTCCGCCTTGTCCGCCGTATCCGTCGCTGCCATCGGTTCGCCCTTTCGGCTTGGCGCACGGGCCCGAAAACCGGCTTCGATCATCGGAAGGATCATGCGCGTTTTCAAACTTTCGGGCCTGCGCCTGTCATCGGATAAACAAGGCGCTCGCGACCCGATTTCGTTGGAGGAGGCCATAATTGCGTTGCGGATTCAAGCCGGTCGTGAAAATCATGTCATGAAGGATCGCTATTCCTCGACCATTTTGGTCCGGGAGGAAAAGAAAGTGATTCATGAGGATGTCGAGGTGGACGGTTCGAAGGCGTTCTGGCGGAACCTGGTTCCGCGGCTGAAAGCAGAGCGCTGGCTGCTGGGGCTCACCGTGCTCCTGGCGATCCTTGCGACCGTCGCGGGTATTCATTTCCTCATTGTCCTGCCCTTCTGGATCGTTCTCGTCGCCGCGTTGCTCAACCGTAGCGCGCCAACCTCGGTTATTCTGAGCCCGGCCAAGGCGGTGGTCGCTGCCGGCCCGGCGAGCGACCCGCTGGTGCCCGCGCTGAACGCGCTCGACATGCCGGTTCTGGTGATTGCCGCCGACGAGACGGTGGTGTTCCAGAACATCGCTGCCGAGAAGGCCTTTGGCACCATCCCGCCAAACACCTATCTTGCAGCAAGGGTGCGTTCGCCCGGCATCCTCGACATGGTCCGCGAGACGATGGCGACCGGCAAGGCGAACCAGATCGAGCATAACGAGCAGTTGCCGTCCGACGCCGTTTATGTGGTGCGGGTCGCTCCGGCTGAAATTCCGGGCGACGGGCCGGTCAAGCGGATCTTCCTGTTGACCTATCGCGACATCTCTCAGGCGCGCCGCATCGACCGCATGCGCTCGGACTTCGTCGCCAATGCCAGCCACGAGCTGCGCACGCCGCTAGCCTCCTTGCGCGGCTTCATCGAGACGCTCCAGGGTCCGGCGCGCAACGATCTGAAGGCGCAGGAAAAGTTCTTCGGCATCATGCACGAGCAGGCGACGCGCATGAGCCGGCTTGTCGACGATCTGCTGTCGCTGTCGCGGCTGGAGTTGCGCTCGCATATCGCCCCCGATGACCCCGTCGATCTGGCGCCGCTGCTCGGGCATGTCCGCGACAGCCTGCTGCCGCTGGCGAAGGATCTGGATGTCACCGTCTCGCTCGTGGTGCCGGACAAGCCCGTGGTCGTCCGCGGCGAACGCGACGAACTCATCGAGGTCTTCGAGAACCTGATCGAGAATGCGTGCAAGTACGGCCAGGAAGGCAAGAAGGTGGACGTAATCCTGCATGGCGGCGAGGGAGGCGAGGCCGAAGTCGTCGTGAAGGACTATGGCCCGGGCATTCCGGCCGAGCATGTGCCGCGCATCACCGAGCGGTTTTACCGGGTCAATGTCGAGGCCAGCCGCTCGAAGAAGGGCACCGGCCTGGGCCTTGCCATCGCCAAGCACATTCTCACGCGGCATCGTGCCCGGCTCCTCATCCATTCAGAGGTCGGCAAAGGCACGACCTTTACGGTCCGCTTCTGACATATTGGCGCGGGAAAACCCGGGGGTGTTCATTTTTCATTAGCATTTTCAATGACATGAGCTGTCATAAATGTTTCGTCGAACTGACATAAAAGGTGTGGCCATCGGCAGCTAGTTAGGGGCAGCCGATAAGACGGCGAAGAGCGCTGCAACGCTTGGCGCACACCAACACAAGCCCATTCCGGGAGAACTTTTATGAAAGCTCTTAAACTCACTGTCGCGGCGCTGGTCGCTTCGGCCGCATTTGCCGGCGCAGCCGCCGCTCGCGATCAGGTTCAGGTCGCTGGCTCCTCGACCGTTCTTCCCTACGCCAAAATCGTCGCCGAGACGTTCGGCGAGACGTTCCCCGACTTCAAGACCCCGGTGGTCGAATCCGGCGGCTCCTCCGCTGGCCTGAAGGAATTCTGCAAGGGCGTCGGCCCTGATACCATCGACATCGCCAACTCCTCGCGCAAGATCAAGGACAGCGAAGTCGAGGCCTGCAAGGCCGCTGGCGTCACCGAAATCCAGGAAGTGAAGATCGGTTATGACGGCATCGTCTTTGCGACCGACGCCGGCAATGCCGACCTCGCCCTGAAGCCGGAAGACCTCTACAAGGCGCTCGCTGCTGAAGTCGTCGTCGACGGCAAGATCGTCGCCAACCCCTACAAGAAGTGGTCCGAAGTCAACGCCGCCCTGCCGGCCGTCGAAATCGCCGCTTACATCCCGGGCGAAAAGCACGGCACCCGCGAAGTCTTCGAAGAGAAGATCCTCGCTGCAGGCTGCAAGAACGCTGGCGCCGTTGACGTGATCAAGGCTGCCGTTGCCGATGAAAAGCAGCAGCACAGCAAGTGCGTCGCAGTCCGCAAGGACGGCCTGGCTGTCGACATCGACGGCGACTACACCGAAACGCTCGCCCGTATCGCTGCCAACAAGAACGGCATCGGCGTGTTCGGCCTGTCATTCTACGAAAACAACGCCGACAAGCTGAAGGTCGCGACCGTCAACGGCATCGTACCGTCGACCGAAACGATCGCTTCCGGCGAGTACCCGGTTTCCCGCCCGCTGTACTTCTACGTCAAGAAGGCACATCTCGGCGTTATCCCGGGCCTCAAGGAATATGTTGAGTTCTTCCTCGACGACCAGATGATCGGCCCGGAAAGCCCGCTCGCCGAATACGGCCTCGTTGCCGCTCCGGACGCTGAGCGCGAAGAAATCCGCAAGGCTTTCTCTGCCGGCAACATGCTCTGATAATGACAAGCCCCGGCGCGATGTCTTCGCGCCGGGGCATGCCTTCATTCGATTTGCCGGCACCCATGACGGGCGATGCCGGGGAGACGTGCGGATGAGTACTTCGCTCCTTCTTTTGCTCATTATTGTTATTGGTTTCATTGCTTATTTTGCAGGCCGCGCCCGTTCGCTGGCGCAGTCCGGCGGCAAGCTCTCCAACCTGCATTCACTGCCGGGCTATCACGGTAGCTACGTCGCCATCTGGGCGATGCTTCCGGCCGCACTCGTTCTCGGCACCTGGCTGTTCGCCGCTCCCGTCTATATCGACGGAAGCACGCGCGCGGCCCTGCCGGATACCGTCCAGAGCCAGGGCCCTGCCGCCGTGCAGCTCGCGCTCGGTCAGGTCAAATCCGTTGCCGGTGGCCTTCTGCGCCTGAGCGGCGAGGAACTCGCAGCCCTTGAGAGCGGCTCCGCCAATCTTCGCGCGACGCTCGCGTCCAAGGGCGTTGCCCTTGCTGGCGAAGGCGATCCCTACATGGTCACCGTCGCCAAGCACTTCAACGCGATGACCGCGACCAACCGCTGGCTGATGACGGTCGCCGTTCTGCTGATCGCGATTGCCGGCGGCGTCTACGCCATCCGCAACGTCGCGACCCGCTTCCGCGCCCGCAACCAGGTCGAGCGGGTCATTCTCGGCTCACTGATCGTCGCGTCCTCCATCGCCATCCTGACGACGGTCGGCATCGTCGCCTCGATGCTGTCGGAAGCCGGACGCTTCTTCACCATGGTCTCGCCGTTCGAGTTCTTCTTCGGCACGGTCTGGGATCCGCGGTTTGCCGCTGCCGGCAGCGGCGGCGCTTCGGGCCAGTTCGGCCTCATCCCGCTTCTTGCCGGCACGCTCTACATCGCCTTCGTCGCCATGCTGTTTGCGGTGCCGATCGGCCTCTTCGCGGCGATCTACATGGCGGAATATGCAAGCCCGCGCCTGCGTTCGACCGCAAAGCCGCTGCTCGAAGTGCTCGCCGGCATCCCGACCATCGTCTACGGTTTCTTTGCGCTGGTGACCGTTGGCCCGTTCCTGCGTGACATCTCCGCCCAGATGAACGGTCTCATGACCGGCAACTACCAGAACTTCATCCAGGCACAGAGCGTTCTGACGGCGGGCATCGTCATGGGCATCATGCTGATCCCATTCGTGTCGTCGCTGTCGGACGACATCATCACCCAGGTGCCGCGGGCACTGCGTGACGGCTCGCTCGGCCTTGGCGCCACCCGCTCGGAGACGGTCAAGAAGGTCATCCTCCCGGCAGCCCTCCCGGGCATCGTCGGCGCGCTGCTGCTCACCGCCTCGCGCGCCGTCGGCGAGACCATGATCGTGGTGCTGGCAGCCGGTGTGGCGGCCCGCATGCAGATCAATCCCTTCGAGCCGATGACGACGGTGACCGTTAAGATCGTCAACCAGCTGACAGGTGACCTCGAGTTCACCTCGCCGCAGACGCTGGTGGCCTTCGCACTGGGCATCACGCTCTTCGTCATCACGCTCGGCCTCAACATTTACGCGCTCTACATCGTGCGCAAATACCGGGAACAGTACGAATGACCGACATCGCTTCCCCGACCGTCCGGATCTCCGCCCGTCCCGCATCCGCCAAGCGCGATATCGGCATCAAGCGTCGCTATGCTGCCGAACGCCGGTTCCGCTTCTACGGCATGGCCGCGATCAGCACCGGTCTCTTCTTCCTGGCATTGCTGTTGTGGACCGTCTTTTCCAACGGCTACACCGCATTCCAGCAGACGACGATTACGCTGCCGATCGAATTCACCGAAAAGGTCATCGACCCCAAAGGCGAACGCGCGACCGACGGCAAGGTGCTGATGACCGCCAACTATCCGCTGTTGGTGCGCGACGCGCTCGTCAAGCAGCTCGGCATCGACGCCACCAAGCGGCCGCAGGTCAAGCAGGCGACCGACATGGTTTCCGCGAGCTCCCGCACGCTATTGCGCGACATGGTCGCCGCGGACCCGTCGATCATCGGCAAGACGGTTCCCGTCACGCTGCTGGCCGAGGCCAACATCGACTCCGCCTTCAAGGGCCAGATCGATCTCTCGGTCGATGAGGGCAAGCGCAAGGTCAAGGACCAGCAGGTCACCTGGATGAACGAGCTGGCGAGCGCCGGCATCCTGAAGAAGAGCTTCAACACCGGCATCTTCACCTTTGGCGCCTCCAGCCGTCCCGAAGCGGCAGGCGTCGGCGTCGCGGCCCTCGGTTCGCTCTACATGATGCTGATCGTGCTGGTGCTGTCGCTTCCGATCGGCGTCGCCGCCTCGATCTACCTCGAGGAGTTTGCGCCGAAGAACCGGCTGACCGACCTGATCGAGGTCAACATCAACAACCTCGCGGCCGTTCCGTCGATCGTCTACGGCCTCCTGGGTCTCGCCGTCTTCATCAACTTCGCCGGCATGCCGCGCTCGGCAGCCGTCGTCGGTGGCTTCGTGCTGACGTTGATGACCCTGCCGACGATCATCATCGCCACCCGTGCGGCGTTGAAGGCGGTCCCGCCGTCGATCCGCTCGGCGGCCCTCGGTCTCGGTGCGTCGAAGATGCAGACCATCTTCCACCACGTGCTGCCGCTGGCGATGCCGGGCATCCTGACCGGCACCATCATCGGTCTTGCCCACGCGCTTGGTGAAACCGCGCCGCTGCTCCTGATCGGCATGGTCGCCTTCGTCGTCGATTTTCCCGGTTCGCCGATGGAACCGTCGACGGCACTGCCGGTGCAGATCTACATGTGGGCCAACGAGGCGGAACGCGCCTTCGTCGAGCGCACCTCCGGCGCAATCATCATTCTTCTCATCTTCCTGGTCGTCATGAACCTTGGAGCCATTCTGTTGCGACGTCGCTTTGAGCGCCGCTGGTAGTGAGGTAATTACTATGAACATCATGTCAGAAGCAGCAGTCGAGAAGGCTCTGGATCAGAAAATGAACACCGTGCCCTACAAGATGATCGGCAAGGATGTGTCGGTCTATTACGGCGAGAAGCGTGCGCTTTTCGACGTCAACCTCAACATCCGCGAGAACACGGTCACGGCGCTGATCGGTCCTTCGGGTTGCGGCAAGTCGACCTTCCTGCGCACGCTGAACCGCATGAACGACACGATCGAGAACTGCCGCGTCACCGGCAAGATCACGCTCGACGAGGACGACATCTACGACCCGACGATCGACGTCGTCGAGCTTCGCGCCCGCGTCGGCATGGTCTTCCAGAAGCCGAACCCGTTCCCGAAGTCGATCTACGACAACGTCGCCTACGGTCCGCGGATTCACGGACTTGCGCGCACCAAGGCCGACTTTGACGAAGTGGTCGAGACCAGCCTGCAGAAGGCCGGTCTGTGGAACGAGGTAAAGGACCGTCTGCAGGAGCCCGGCACCGGCCTTTCCGGTGGTCAGCAGCAGCGCCTCTGCATCGCACGCGCCGTCGCCGTGAGCCCGGAAGTCATCCTCATGGACGAGCCGTGCTCGGCTCTCGATCCGATCGCGACGGCCAAGGTCGAAGAGCTCATCCACGAGCTGCGCACGAACTTCACGATCGTCATCGTGACCCACTCGATGCAGCAGGCCGCCCGCGTTTCGCAGCGCACCGCCATGTTCCACCTCGGCAATCTCGTCGAGGAGAACGACACCGACAAGATGTTCACCAATCCGGATGACCAGCGCACCCAGGATTACATCATGGGCCGCTTCGGCTGAGGCCGCATAAGGCTGCAACAGTAACTGCAAAGCGCCCGTAAGGATCGACGATCATGTCCATGCATATCATGTCCGCCTATGACGAAGAACTGAAGTACCTGACGCGCCGCATCTCGGAGATGGGCGGCCTCGCCGAACAGATGGTCGCCGAGTCCGTTCGCGCGCTGGTCAACTCCGACCTGGCTCTCGCACAGAAGGTGATCTCGGACGACACCGTCCTCGACGACGCCGAGCGCCAGATCGGTGAGAAGGCGATCGTCACGATCGCCAAGCGTCAGCCGGTCGCCGCCGACCTGCGTGAGATCATGGGGTCGATCCGCATCGCCTCCGATCTGGAGCGCGTCGGCGACCTCGGCAAGAACACCGCCAAGCGCGTGATCGCGGTCGCCGGCTCCGGCATTCCGCGCAAGCTCGCCCGTGGCCTCGAGCATCTGGCAGAGCTCGCTCTCGTCCAGCTCAAGGAAGTGCTCGACGTCTACGCCTCGCGCTCGCCGGAAAAGGCCAACAGCATCCGCGAGCGTGACGAGGAGATCGACGCGATCTACACCTCGCTGTTCCGCGAGCTCTTGACCTACATGATGGAAGATCCGCGCAACATCACGCCCTGCACGCATCTTCTGTTCTGCGCCAAGAACATCGAGCGCATCGGCGACCACGCGACCAATATCGCTGAGACGATCTATTACATGGCGACGGGTGCTCAGCCGGAAGGCGAGCGTCCGAAGGATGACACCACGTCGACGCTGGGCTCGGTCAACGACTGAGCGCCAAGCGCGCCGTAAGCATGCATGCCCCTTGAAATCTGATCCGGTCGCGGCTTCGGTCGCGGCCCCGAATTCCTGTATCTGAAGCATGCGGTTTTCGCCCCGCCTTTGAAAACGGCGGATGTGCTCCAGATTTAGAGTGTCTGAGCGCCGGCCGGGCCGATGAGCCCAAAGGCCGCCCGCGGTAAGGAGACGTTACCTGATGTTGCCAAAAATCGCCGTAGTCGAAGACGAAGAGGCGCTGAGCGTTCTGCTGCGTTACAATCTGGAAGCCGAGGGCTTCGACGTCGATACGATCCTGCGGGGCGACGAGGCGGAGATCCGGCTTCAGGAGCGGCTGCCCGACCTGCTTATCCTCGACTGGATGCTGCCCGGTGTTTCCGGCATTGAACTTTGCCGTCGGCTGCGCCAGCGTCCGGAGACCGAACGTCTGCCGATCATCATGCTGACGGCGCGAGGCGAGGAAAGCGAGCGCGTCCGGGGTCTGGCGACGGGTGCCGACGACTACGTGGTCAAGCCCTTCTCGACGCCGGAGCTGATGGCGCGCGTCAAGGCGATGCTGCGCCGGGCAAAGCCCGAGGTGCTCTCGACGCTGCTTCGCTGCGGCGACATCGAACTCGACCGCGAGACCCACCGCGTTCATCGCCGCAGCCGCGAAGTGCGCCTCGGCCCGACCGAGTTCCGTCTTCTGGAGTTCCTCATGTCCTCGCCGGGCCGCGTCTTCTCTCGCTCGCAGCTTCTGGATGGCGTCTGGGGGCATGACATCTATGTCGACGAGCGCACCGTCGACGTGCATGTCGGTCGTCTGCGCAAGGCTCTGAACTTCTCGAACATGCCCGACGTCATCCGCACCGTTCGCGGCGCCGGCTATTCGCTCGAAAGCTGAGCGGTCTGAAAGTCGCCAACAAAAAAAGGGGCCGATCGGCCCCTTCCTTTATCAATGCGGTCCAGCTTCTTAGCGAGCCCTGCGGCGCTCCCCCGACGGCTGGTAGGCCAGCCGAGCATGGAAGGTGCAGTAAGGCGAGGCTTCCGGGGAATCGTTGCCGCAGAAGTGAAACTCTTCCTTCAGCGGGTCGCCGATCGGCCACTTGCAGGTGCGCTCGGTGAGCTGGGTCAGCTCGAGGCGGCGCGACATCGGCACGACAACGTCGGTGCGGGTGCTGAAATCCTGCTCGGCAACGAGATCGACTTCGATTTCTTCCTTGAGAACGACAGCGCCGGCCGCGCGTGCAACCGGGCGGGTCGAAACGCGCGAAGCGTAGTTCGGTGCGCGCGGTGCCGAAGTCGGGCGCTTCGGACGGGCTGCCGTCGTGGTGCTGCCGCCGGCCTTGGCGCGACCTGGCAGGCTCAGGCGGTGAACCTTGCCGATGACAGCGTTACGGCTGACGCCGCCGAGCTGTGCCGCGATCTGGCTTGCGCTCAGGCCCTCGGACCAAAGCTTCTTCAGTTTCTCCACCCGCTCGTCAGTCCAGTTCATTTCTGCACTCTCCGTTCTCAGCGTTGGGGATGGCAGAATCCCTCACCGCACCCCGGCTAAACCCCGGGGTTGCAAACGCGATAACTCTTTTGGTGACTAGGTCCGCCGCATGCGTCTAGTAATTGAATGTTAACGTACTGACCGCTGGACTCTGTGGCAAGAGTCCCGGGAATCAGGCCGAATCGATTTCGTAGTTTTCCCCAACTTGCTTGGCCAGCGTTGCATTTTTGCAAGCCCTCCCGGACGATTTTTCTGCTGCCAGGAATCGACCCTTCATGTTGCGCTGCAAGGCTTGGTTTTGTTGACATTGCAGCGCGAAATGGGAATAGTGCCTGCGCCGCCGAAAGGCGGCATTTTTGATTTTTATCGGCCCGCGTGAGGCGCGGGATCGATGTCGATCTGGAGTGAAGGAGAGCCTCGCATGACTGCAACCACGCCGCTTTACGATACCTACATGCGCGCGCCGTTGCGTTTCGAGCGAGGAGAGGGCGCCTGGCTGATCGCTGAAGACGGCACGCGTTATCTCGATTTCGGTGCCGGCGTTGCCGTGAACTCGCTCGGCCACGCGCACCCGCACCTGGTCGAAGCGCTGAAGGCGCAGGCCGACAAGGTCTGGCACCTGTCCAACCTTTATGAAATTGCGGGCCAGGAAAGCCTCGGCCGCCGGCTGACGGCGGTGACCTTTGCCGACAAGGTCTTCTTCACCAATTCGGGCGCGGAAGCGCTGGAATGCGCCATCAAGACGGCACGGCGTTACCACTTCTCCAAGGGCCACCCGGAGAAGTTCCACGTCATCACCTTCGAAGGCGCCTTCCACGGCCGCACGATCGCGACGATCGCCGCCGGTGGTCAGCAGAAATACATCGAAGGTTTCGGGCCGAAGGCGCCGGGCTTCTACCAGGTTCCGTTCGGCGACATCGCCGCGGTCAAGAATGCGATTACCGAGGAAACCGCAGCGATCCTGATCGAGCCGATCCAGGGCGAGGGCGGCATCCGTCCGGCGACCAAGGAGTTCATGCAGGAACTGCGCGCGCTCTGCGACGAGTTCGGCCTGCTCTTGATCCTCGATGAGGTCCAGACCGGCGTCGGCCGCACCGGCAAGCTGTTTGCCCATGAATGGGCGGATATCCGTCCGGATATCATGGCGGTCGCCAAGGGTATCGGCGGTGGCTTCCCGTTCGGCGCCTGCCTCGCGACTGAGGAAGCCGCATCTGGTATGGTGGCGGGCACGCATGGCTCCACATATGGCGGCAACCCACTGGCCATGGCCGTCGGCAACGCCGTGCTCGACGTCGTTCTGGCCGACGGATTCCTGACGCATGTGCGCGATGTCGCGCTGGTCTTCCGCCAGGGCCTTGCGTCGCTCAAGGACCGTTTCCCTGATGTCATCGAGGACATCCGCGGCGACGGTTTGATGCTGGGCATCAAGGTGAAGGGCCCTTCGGCCGATCTGCTGAAGGAAATCCGCGCCGAAAAGCTCCTGGCCGTGCCGGCGGGCGAAAATGTCCTGCGTCTGCTGCCGCCGCTGACCGTGACGGCGGAAGAGGCGCGCGAGGGGCTCGCACGTATCGAACGCGCCGCCGAGGCGGTTCGCAAGGCAAGCGGCAACGCCGCGGCCTGAAGGTAGCGACCCAGGGCCGACTAAGGCGTTAGAATGACCTCCGTGCGGGCACGTCGATAGCGTGCCGCACCAGGGACCGATTTTTCAGACAGGAACCGAGTACGATGGCAGGCACCAGACATTTTCTCGATCTTTCGGCCATGACGGCCGCCGACCTCCGGACGATCATCGACGATGCGCGCGTCCGAAAGGCGGCGACCAAGGCCGGAACTGCCGAGAAGCCGCTCGCCGGCAAGATGCTGGCGATGATCTTCGAAAAGCCCTCCACCCGCACCCGCGTTTCCTTCGATGTCGGCATGCGCCAGCTCGGCGGCGAAACCCTGTTTCTGTCGGGCACCGAAATGCAGCTCGGCCGCGCCGAGACGATCGGCGACACGGCCAAGGTGCTCTCGCGTTACGTCGACGCCATCATGATCCGCACCACCGACCATCGCCGCCTTCTGGAACTGGCCGAGCATGCGACGGTCCCCGTCATCAACGGCCTGACCGACGATACGCACCCCTGCCAGATCATGGCCGATATCCTGACCTTCGAGGAGCATCGCGGTCCGGTAAAGGGCAAGACGATTGCCTGGACCGGCGACGGCAACAACGTGCTGCATTCGCTGATCGAAGGTTCTGCCCGCTTCGGATACCGCATGAACATGGCCGTGCCGCTCGGTTCCGAGCCGCAGGACAAGTTCCTGAACTGGGCGCGCAACAATGGCGGCGAGGTCCTTTTGTGTCATGACGCCGAACAGGCCGTCGCCGACGCCAATTGCGTCGTGACCGACACCTGGATCTCGATGAACCAGGAACATCGCGCCCGCGGGCACAACGTCTTCCAGCCCTACCAGGTCAATGAAGCGCTGATGAAGCGTGCGGCCTCCGATGCGCTGTTCATGCACTGCCTGCCGGCGCACCGCGGCGAAGAGGTCACCGACGAGGTCATCGACGGCCCGCAGTCGGTGGTCTTCGACGAGGCGGAAAACCGGCTGCACGCACAGAAGTCGGTCATTGCCTGGTGCATGGGGCTCGTCTGAGCCGGCTGCCCGGTCGCGCGCGACGGCGAAGAGGCTTCAGTGCGCTCCGCCGAGCGTGCGCCATATAGGGGCGTGTTCACCGCACTTGACATTGTCCACGTGCGACACGATTTAGGCGGCATACGGGCGCTCCTGAAAGTAGTGAGCGCGCAACCGTCGAGGTGGTGCGTTGCTATGGCGGCGGCACATACCTGGTGGACAATCCGTTTATCGCGGGATCAACTGAGACAGCGAGCACGTTGCGCGGGGATAGCAATATCTCTGGTGCAGCTTGGTGGCTGAAGGCAAGGAGCAAGACATGACTGACATGACGCCAGGGCTTGGTGAGTTCGACTTTGCCGGTGACGATCACGTCGTGCCTTTCCAGGTGGAAGGCCTCGACGTGCGCGGCCGCGCCGTGCAGCTCGGCCCCATGCTGGACGCAATCCTCGAGCGCCACAACTATCCGCTTCCGGTCGCGCGTCTGGTTGCTGAAACCGTTGTACTCACCGTGTTGCTCGGGACCTCGCTGAAGTTTGAAGGCAAGCTGATCGTCCAGACTCAGGGCGATGGCCCTGTCGATCTGGTGGTCGCTGATTTCTCGACGCCGGATCGCGTGCGCGCCTATGCCCGCTACGATCAGGAAGCGCTTGCCGCTGCCGAAAAGGACGGCCGGACCCTTTCGCACGAGCTGCTCGGAAAGGGCGTGCTCGCCTTCACCATCGACCAGGGCGCCCATACCCAGCGTTACCAGGGGATCGTTGCGCTCGACGGAGCGACGCTGGAAGAAATCGCCGGCGTCTATTTCCGACAGTCGGAGCAGATCCCGACCAAGGTGCGCCTTGGCGTGGCCGAGCTTCTCGATCGCGACGAAAACGGCAAGCCGCGCCATCGCTGGCGCGCCGGCGGCATGGTCGCCCAGTTCCTGCCGGAAGCGCCGGAACGCATGCGCCAGCCCGACCTTTCCGGCGGTGATGGTGATGATGGTGAAAGCGCGTTCGGTGACGACGATCTCTGGGCCGAAGCCAAGGTGATGGTCGAAACGATCGACATGGACGAGTTGACCGATCCGATGGTCGGAACCGAGCGGCTGCTCTATCGCCTGTTCCACGAGCGCGGCGTCCGCGTCTACGAACCGCAGGCGGTCTACGACCGCTGCAGCTGCTCGCGCGAGAAGCTTCAGTCGGTGTTGTCCAACCTGAGCACGGACGACCTCGAAAGCACCATCGACGATGGCGAAGTCAAGGTGACCTGCGAGTTCTGCTCGACGACCTATCGCTTCGAAGCAAGCGAGGTGCGCCCGCAGTAGCGGGCGCCTCCGGCCGACTGGCCGCGATTTAGAGCGACGCTAGTCCGAAGGACGCGCTTCAGTTCAGGGTGCGCACGAGCCCGGGTGAATCGAGCGAGAAGGCGGGGATGGCAACGTTGAAGGTCTCTCCGCCTTCCGATTCCATGCTGTAGTGGCCGAACATGACGCCTGAGGGCGTATCCAGAGGGCATCCGGACGAATACTCATAGGTATCGCCGGGATTGAGCAGCGGCTGCTCGCCGATGACGCCCGGACCGCTGACCTCGTCGACTTGCCCGTTCTCATCGGTAATGTGCCAGTAGCGCGTCATCAACCGCACCGACGCGTCCGAGTGGTTTGAGATGACGATGCGATAGCCCCAGACATAGCGGCCGTCATCGGGATCCGACTGCTCTTCGAGATAGTACGGCTCCACCGTAACTTCTATGTCGCGGGTCAAAGCGCGATACATGGGCATCACCTTGCTTCAGGTCTTTCAGGGTATTCTACAGCAAGATGGTTTCGTCAAGAATAACGGCAAGATTGTGCGATCCCATGATGGGACGGATGGCCGTGCTGACGCGATCGAGCGGGTGAAACGTGCGCCTTGGCGCCCCGCAGCCGGAAACCATCTCGTGACGGCCGGCAAGGGGCGTCGGCCGCCGTTGATCACGGCGGCCGTGTCTTCGTAAAATCAGGCCTTCACGGCCTTCAGCGCGCGGGCGAAATCTTCCACCACATCGTCGCTGTCCTCGATACCGGCCGAGAAGCGCACGGTTCCAGCGGAAATGCCGAGCTCTTCGCGGGCCTCGTCGGTCAGGTTCTTGTGCGTGGTCGTTCCCGGATGGGTGATCAGGCTCTTGCTGTCGCCGAGGTTGTTGGAGATGCGCACGATCTCCAGCGCATTCTGCAGCGCGAAGGCTGCATCCTTGCCGCCCTTCAGTTCGAAGGCGACGAGCGTCGATCCGCCGGTCATCTGCTTGGCGATGATGTCGGCCTGCGGATGATCCTTGCGGCCCGGATAGATCACCTTGGCGACCTGCGGCTGTTCTGCCAGGAAGTCGGCCACGCGGCGGGCCGTTTCCGTCTGCTGACGCACGCGCAACGGCAGCGTCTCGATACCTTTCAGCAGCGTCCAGGCGTTGAACGGCGACATCGCCGGGCCGGTGTGGCGGAAGTAGTCGTGCAGGTGCTCGTTGATCCATTCCTTGTCGGAAAGCACGACACCGCCGAGGCAACGGCCCTGACCGTCGATATGCTTGGTGGCGGAATAGACGACGATATGGGCGCCGAGTTCCAGCGGCTTCTGGAAGAGCGGCGTCGCAAAGACGTTATCGACGACGACCTTGGCGCCGATCTGGTTGGCGAGCTTGGCAACACCGGCAATGTCGATGACTTCGAGCGTCGGGTTGGTCGGGCTTTCGAGGAAGAAGACCTTGGTGTTCTTCTGGATCGCCTTTTCCCAGTTGGCGAGGTCGCGTCCGTCGACCAGCGTGCACTCGATGCCGTATTTCGGCGCCAGCGTCTCGACCACCCAGCGGCAGGAGCCGAAGAGGGCGCGGGCGGCGACGATGTGGTCGCCGGCCTTCAGCTGGCAGAGAATGGCGGCGGTGACGGCAGCCATGCCCGATGCCGTGGCGCGCGCATCCTCGGCGCCTTCCAGCATGCACATGCGCTTTTCAAACATGTCGTTGGTCGGGCTACCGTAGCGGGCGTAGATGAAGCCTTCGGTCTCGCCCTTGAAACGAGCTTCCGCAGCTTCCGACGTCTCGTAGACAAAGCCCTGGGTAAGGAAGATCGCCTCGGAGGTCTCTCCGTGCTGGGAACGGGTGGTCCCGCCATGGACCAGTTGCGTTGCGGGGCGCCAGTTTTTGCTCATGTGACGGTCACTTTCAAAAACAAAAAAACCGGCCGCGTGAAGGGCCGGTTTGACACCCGGCCTTTTTAGCTACTTGTTTAACGTGGCTGCAAGCCGACCGGCCAAATCACCACGGGATAAAGCTTCAATACTGCCAGGGTACGCTTGCGTCAATTCCCGGAGTTTGGTTTTGTCTCGCAACTGAAAAGAGGACTGCAATGGGCCGCGACACTGGGATTTTGGCCGATCGCGCGATCGCCGCGCTGTTAGAATCGGGACGCCTCAAAAGCGAGAAGCCGCTGGATGACGATCAGATCCAGCCGGCAAGCCTCGACCTGCGCCTAGGCTCGAAGGCTTTCCGCGTCCGCGCAAGCTTCATGCCAGGCCCGTCTCACCTCGTTGCCGACAAGCTCGACCGGCTGAAGCTGCACGTCGTCGATCTGACCGATGGCGCGGTGCTGGAAACGGGCTGCGTCTACATCGTGCCGCTGATGGAAAGCCTGGAACTGCCTGAGGGCATGTCGGCCTCGGCCAACCCGAAAAGCTCGACCGGTCGCCTCGACATCTTCACCCGCGTCATCACCGATCGCGCCCAGGAATTCGACAAGATCCCGACCGGCTACAGCGGTCCGCTCTATCTCGAAATCAGCCCGCGCACCTTCCCGATCGTCGTGCGCCGCGGCTCGCGCCTGTCGCAGATCCGCTTCCGCATGGGCCAGTCTATCCTGTCGGAGCAGGAACTGCAGGCGCTGCACGAGAGCGACGTGCTGGTGGCGAGCGACAAGCCGAACGTCAGCGGCGGCGGCATCGCGCTGTCGATCGATCTGAAGGGCACCGGGCCCGAAGGCCTGATCGGCTATCGCGGCAAGCATCACACCGCCGTCATCGACGTCGACAAGAAAGCGCAGCACGCGATCTTCGATTTCTGGGAGCCACTCTACAGCCGCGGCCGCGACGAACTGATCCTCGATCCGGATGAGTTCTACATTCTCGTCTCGCGCGAGGCGGTGCATGTTCCACCGCTTTATGCGGCCGAGATGACGCCGTTCGATCCGCTGGTCGGCGAGTTTCGCGTGCATTATGCCGGCTTCTTCGATCCGGGCTTCGGCCATGCCTCGGCCGGCGGCACGGGCAGCCGGGCCGTGCTCGAAGTGCGCAGCCACGAGGTGCCGTTCATCCTCGAACACGGCCAGATCGTCGGCCGCCTGATCTACGAACACATGCTGGAACGGCCGGATGGTCTCTATGGCCTCGGCGTCGGCTCCAACTACCAGGCGCAGGGCCTGAAGCTCTCGAAGCATTTCCGCGCCGAGTAGGGGATTTCGCAGCACCCTTACGCGATCCCGCGCAAGGGTGCTTGACAGATCGCCCCGGTTCGGGAAATTTCGCAGGCACCGCGGGTGTAGTTCAGCGGTAGAACGCCAGCTTCCCAAGCTGGATGTCGTCGGTTCGATCCCGATCACCCGCTCCATTCTTTCTCGTCCCGTTCCTTGTGTAACCGCGTTCTCGTGGCGGCCTATGGTCAGCTGCGCTGCGGCCGGTTACTTTACCGCTCGATGAATCACCGCGGTTCCAAGGGCCGCCCCTGCCACATGAGACGTGCCGGCCGCTGCCCATGAAAGTTCTTTCCCTTTTCGCCCTTTGCGCATGCTTGATCGCGACGCCGCTTGCGGCCGAGGCCAAGGATCTGCCGCTGCTGTTCGACGCGCGCGAACGCATCGCCAAGCCCGATCTCACGGGCCTGGCGCGCCTGCGTTTCTTGACGACGGTGGATTTTCCGCCGTTCAACTTCATCGACCAGTCCGGCAAGCTTTCGGGATTTCATGTCGATCTCGTGCGCGAGATCTGCCGCGAGCTCGACATCGAAGCCAAATGCCAGATCCAGGCCGTGACCTATGCGGAGCTGCTGCCGGCACTGGAAGAGGGGCAGGGCGAGGCGGTGGCCGCCGGTATCGCCGTCGGTCCGGAACTGCGCCAACGCTTCGGCTTTTCCCGCGCCTTCATGCGGCTTCCGGCGCGCTTCGCCGTCAACACCAAGGCGGCGGGCGCAGTCTCGGCACCGAGCGATCTCAAGGGGAAGCCGGTCGGTGTCGTCGCCGGAACCACGCATGAGGCGATGTTCAAGGCGTTTTTCCCGAAGATCGAGGCCAAGGTCTATCCCGACCGCGAGGCCATGCTGACGGCTCTGCAGAAGGGCGATCTGCCGGCGGTGTTTTCCGACGGCATGCAGCTGTCCTTCTGGATCTCGGGTAGCGCTGCTGGCGGCTGCTGCACGCTTGTCGATGGCGCCTACTTCTCGCAGCGCTTCCTCGGTGAAGGCCTGACGATCATGAACCGCAAGTCCGAGCCCGCCCTGACCCAGGCGATCGATCACGCGCTGCTGGCGCTGTCGCGCAGCGGCCGCTTGGAGGAAATCTACCTGCGCTACTTCCCGAACGGAATCTACTAGGCGCCAGGATTTCTCGGCGTGATCACCGGCCGGCCTATCGGCGGAAGCGGGCGAGCGCGCCGCGCTCGATAGCGGCGCAGGTCAGCTTGTCGAGGCCAAGCCGGTCGCGCAGCAACTGCAGCAGGCGGATTTCTTCGTTGCGGATGCGCTGGTCGGCGGCCGCGATCTCCACGGCGAGCGCATAGGCCGTCTCGTGGAACTTTTCCGGCAGCGCTTCGCGCACGATCTCGAGCATGATGTCGAGCCCCTCGGGCGCCGCCAGCTGCGCCGAGCATTCATGGCCGATATGGACGAGGCTGTCCTCGTCGAAGCCGTCGAACACGGGCAGGAACTGAACCAGCCGGCCGATGCGGGCAAACTCGTCGTCGCTCATCTCGCGGTCGACCGCCGACATCATCACCATGACATAGATGAGAGCTTCGTGGTGGCTGAGGCTTGGTTGCATGGGCTTTCCGGCGGTAGAGCGATTCCAGGGATGGGACGGTTCCTGATCCGGAATTGCGTCGTTTCAAAGAGTTGAGCCGTCTGCCGCTTTCGGCAGACGGTCGAGAGCTGGGAATTGTCGCGGCTATTTACAAGTCCGGCTGCGAGGCGTCCACTCCGATGCCGAGGGTCGGATCGTCGAATGTCATCGGCGTGTGGCTGAGGTCGCGCGGATCGTCACCGTAAAAACCGAGCTTCGCCTGGCGTGCTGCGTCGGCGCGTTTTTCGAGGGTCGAGCCGGGAACCGGCGTTGCCCAGCCATTGTCGACGAGCCAGGTGGCAAGATCCTGTCCGCCAAGCGTGCAGGAGGCGGTGGCCGAAGGGCCGGAATCTCCTTCGGGCAGATCGCAGCTGACCGCACGTGCGCGCAGGAAGTTTCTGAAGGCGGTTCGCGCGACGATGCCGCAGGGCCAGCTCTTGCCGGCGCTTTCGCAGGTCCGCTCCGCTTGTTCCGGCTCGATGCCGTCGATCTGCAGCGTCAGCTTGTCGAACTGGATCACACCGGCGGCGACCGCGACCGGGCGATAGAGTACGGTCGGCCCGGCGGCCTTCGCTTCCTTCTTCGGTTCCGACAACGGCGCGCGCGGTTCCACCCGTTCGAGCGGCGCACTGGTGACCGTATCGGGCAGGCCGAACTGCTGTGGCTCGATGGCGCGCGCCGCATTTTCCGTCGTGGGCGATTGTTCGCTGGTCGTCGCCGCGCCGCCGGGGTCGAGCGGGACCTCGTCGTCGGCCTGATCCGGCGTCGCCTCGAAATCTGTCATGTCGGGCGTTTCGAGAACGAGTTCCGGTGTGGCGGCGGTCTCACGGTCGCGGATGGCAACAGCGCCCGCATAGAGGATGCCGGTGAAAAGGGCGATTGCGGCGATGCCGCCGGCAAGGGTGTAGAAATGCTGCCGCATCAGGAAGGACGTCCTATTGGCTGGCCCAGATAATTCGGGCGATCCATTCGATCTGGCTGGTCTCGAAGCTCCGGTTCGGATGCTCGGGATTGAGCGACAGAAGTTCGATCACACGCGGCGTCTGGCGCGTGAGCACCTTTGCCATGACCTCGCCCTCCTGCGTCTTCACCACAACCCGATCGCCACGCCGGATCGGCGCGCCGGGGTCGACGATCAGGATGTCGCCGTCGCGGTAGAGCGGCAGCATGCTGTCTCCCTGGACCCCGAGCGCATAGGTGCCGCTGCGCTTTTCCGCATCCGTCGGAAAGTCGATGACGTCCCAGCCCTGACCGGCGGGAAAGCCGCCATCGTCGAAGTAGCCGCCGGCACCCGCCTGGGCAAAACCGATCAGCGGGATCGTGGCAGCGGCCACCGGCTCGGAAGGCGCTGGGACCCCCTCCGGCTGCAGTAGGCTGGTGAACTGGTCCATGGTGGCGCCCGTCGCCCCCAGCACCTTGGCGATCGATTCTGTCGAGGGCCAGCGCTCGCGCCCGTCGGCGGAGCGACGTTTGGATTTGTTGAAGGAGGTCGGGTCGAGGCCGGCACGGCGCGCGAGGCCGGACGGCGAGAGCTGGTGGCGCTCGGCCAGGGTGTCGATAGCGTGCCAGATCGTGCCGTGAGACAACATGACGAGAGATCCAGGCCGGGCAGGCGGCCACTTGCTGCTTTGGTTCCCGGCCACACTACCGAAACGCTGCAGGGCGGTAAAGAATCGGGAGGAAAATAGTCCTCTTTCCGTCATTTGCTTTGCGGGACGCGGCCCCTATAGTTCCGGTGATGGGCAGGACAGGCTTTCGGTGGAGGGCGTTTTGTTGATGCGCATGAAAGCGGAACGCCTGCTGATCGTCGCCATGCTTGCCGCGGTCGCCGGGCTTGCGCTCGAAGATCGCCTGCTTGAGATGGGGCGCCTCGCAACGCTTCTCGGTGCCGCCGGTCTGGTGGTTGCGATCGTGCTTGCTTCGCTGCGGGTGTCGCATCACGCCGAGGTTCTGGCATCCAAGGTCGGCGATCCCTATGGCACGATGATCCTCACGCTGTCGGCGGTGCTCGTCGAAGTCGTCGTGCTGGCGATCATGATGACCAGCGAGACCTCGCCGACGCTGGTGCGCGACACGATCTATGCGGCCGTCATGCTCGACATCAACGGCATCCTGGGCCTCGCAGCCCTTCTCGGAGGTCTGAAGCACGGCGAACAGCCCTATAATGACGATTCCGCCCGCACCTACAGCGTGATGATCCTGACGGCGATGGGGATTTCTATGATCGTGCCGGAATTCGTGCCGGCGGCGAAATGGCATCTCTACTCGGCCTTCACCATCGGCGCGATGATCACGCTCTACGCCCTGTTCCTGCGCATGCAGGTGGGCGTGCACAGCTACTTCTTCAGCTACAGCTATCCGAAGGCGAAGGGCGAGGGGAGCGCGAGAGAGGGCGGCCCCGACCAGCCGGTGTTGCCGTCGATCGTGATCCTGATCCTCGGCATCGTGCTGATTGGTGTGCTGGCGGAAGTGATGTCGTCGCTGCTGACATCGGGCTTGAAAGGGAGCGGTGCACCGCCAGCTGTCACGGCCATCGTCGTCGCGGCGATTTCCGCCTCTCCGGAGATCATGACCGCCATGCGCGCCGCTCTCGCAAATCGCATGCAGGCGGTCGTCAATATCGCGCTCGGCGCTTCGCTTTCGACCGTCATCCTGACGGTGCCGGTGATGGAGGCGATCGCGCTCTATACCGGCCAGCCGTTCCTGATGGCGATGTCGCCGGTGCAGACGGTGATGGTGACGATCACGCTGATCGTTGCCGCGATCAACCTCAATGACGGTCAGACCAACGCCATCGAGGGCATGACGCATTTCGTGCTGTTTGCCACCTTCGTCATGCTCTCGGCGATCGGGCTCTGAACCGGCCGCCGGGCGAAGGTCAGGCCGTCGCCTTTTCCTGCGCCTTCCTGGCGACCACCTCTTCATAGGCGGCCTGGAGCGTGGCGCGCACCCGCGGCGGGCCATCGAGCGGCATCCCCAGATGGTCGTGCCGCAGCTCGTCCATGAAGCGATCCCAGAGCGCCGGGCCGCCGTTCTCCATGAGTTCGGCGCGAATGCTGAGCTCTTCGCTGACCGGCAGGTAGCGCCGTCCCCAGGCACCGAGCTGGGCCATGATCGGCACAAGCGCAATCGTCATTTCCGTCAGGCTATAGATCGCCTTCTGCTTGTGCGTGGGGTCGTCACGCTTCGTCAGCATTCCCTGTTCGACCAGCATCTTCAGCCGGTCCGCCAGGATGTTCGAGGAGATGCCCTCCTGCGATCGCAGCAGCTCCCGGAAGTGCCGTTTGCCGCCGAAGATCATGTCGCGAATGATCAGCAGGCTCCATTTGTCGCCGAACACTTCGAGCGAAAGATTGATCGGGCAACCCGAGCGCATGTCGTCCTTCATTGGCACCTCTTTAAAACCGCTTGCATTATCGCATCACTGACACTAACGTTCAACTGATTTCGAAATTATAGCAGTTCATAATAGAAACCAGTTGCGTATAAGTTACCGGTTTCCGACCCAGAGGAGGCAGGACATGACCGACAGATCCGTGGAACATTCGAGCTTCACCATTGAACGCAGCTTCAAGGCGACACCGGTTGAGGTGTTCAGGGCGTTCTCGGAGCCAGCCGCAAAGGAGCGCTGGTTCGTCAACGTCGAAGCCGGGGCGCAGATCACCCACGACTTCCGCGTCGGCGGCCGCGAAAGCGGTCGCTTCAGCGTGGACGACGGGACGACCTATTACGACGATACCGTCTATCTCGATATCGTCGAGAACCGCAGGATCATCTTTGCCTATACGATGACGCAGAACGACAGGCGGATTTCTGCCTCCGTCGCCACGGTCGATATCCAGCCTGCGGGCACCGGCACGCGCCTCGTCTTTACCGAACAGGTGGCCTTCCTCGACGGGCTCGACAAGCTCGAGTACCGCCGCGGAGGCTGGGAAGAGTTGATGGGGGCGTTGGCCAAGGAACTCGGCGAGGCGGTTGCTGCCTGAGGCACAACGTTTGGCCGCGCATAGCGCGCATAGCGATCAATATCCCGGAGGACACGTGCTGGTCCTCCGGGATTTTTCTAGTGCATGGCGGCAATCGCGCTGCCGGCGATGCCGACGGAGAAGAGCGTGAGGCAGACGGCGGCGATCCGGCGCGGCAGGTGCGAAGCCGAAAGACCCTTGGACATCTGCACCAGCAGGGCGCCGGCCCCGATCCAGGCCGACCCGGCGGCGATGACCAGCAGGGAGAAGCCGGCGATCCAGGGCCAGACGGCTGCCAGTCCTGTCTGCGGCAACAGCACCAGGGCGACGATCAGGGCTTTCGGATTGAGCAGCGTCGTGACGAAGACTTGTCGGATGGAGATGACGACACCTTCGCTGCGCTCGGCATCGGTCGTCCAGAGCGCATAGGCGAGGTAGAGAACCCAGCAGGCGGCAATGAGCCTCAGCGCCAGGCCGAGGTTCGGATGGGCGGCAAGGAACGGTGCGAGCAACGCGACGGCGGGAATGATCACCGCGAGATAGCCGCCGAGCTCGCCGTTCAAAAGCGGCAGCGACCGGCGAAACCCGGCCGATGCGCCGGAGAGCCAAAGCAGCGTGTTCGTCGGACCGGGCGTCGCGAGCAGGACGAGGGCGGCAAGGGCAAAGGCGAGCGGCTGCATGTCGTTGGGACCCGAGTTTCATGGTCGTTATCGCTGCCTTCTAGCAGCGGCGCAAGCGCCGGTTCTTGATCTCCATCAAGCTTGCTGTCCGATCCGTGGTGCAAGCCACCCCAAGAAATCGCCACAGCGCCGCCCCGACATGCCCCTTCCGCGCCCGTTGCGGCCGCGCTATCAGACGGGCTCCGCCGCTTCTCCTCCCGCCGGCGTGATCGAGGCTCCCATGAACAAGACCGTCCTGTCAGGCATCGTCATGACGACGTTTTCCTATTTCCTGTTTTCGCTGCAGGATGCGTCGGTCAAATGGCTGGTCGTCGGCTACTCGGTCTGGCAGATCCTGTTTACCCGCAGCATCACCATTCTCCTGCTCTGCCTTGTGATCGGTCGCGGCAAGCTGGTGCGCAGCGCCATCTCGTCGCCGGTGATCAAACCGCTCTTCGTGCGCAATCTTTTGCTGCTCGCTGCCTGGCTTTCCTATTTCAACGCGGCGCGCGACCTCGGCCTGGCGGAGATGACCACCCTTTACTACGCCGCGCCGATCATCGTGACGCTGCT
This sequence comes from Ensifer sp. ENS02, assembly GCF_014851885.1. NCBI lineage: Bacteria > Pseudomonadati > Pseudomonadota > Alphaproteobacteria > Hyphomicrobiales > Rhizobiaceae > Ensifer > Ensifer sp. ENS02. The sequence goes on from NZ_JACVAO010000003.1 coordinate 473,754, forward strand.
TGCTGTACCGATCCTGAAGGAGGACGTTCCGCCGATCCGCTGGTTCGCCGTGTTCATCGGTTTCGTCGGCGTGCTCATCGCCTGCGATCCGCTCGGCACCGGCATGAAACTGTCGCTGCCGGTGTTCCTGGCGCTTATCGCCGCCGTCTTCTGGGCGATCGGCACGGTCATGCTGCGCAAGACGGCACTTCAGGAAACGACCCTGGTGCAGATGACGATCTCCAACGTCTTTTTCATCGGCATGACCGGGCTTGCCGTCGGCTTTTTCTGGACGCCGCCTGCGCTCTTCGACGTCGCGCTGATGGCCGGAACCGGCGTCATCGCCGGCATCGCCCAGTACGCGTTGTTCGAGGGTATGCGCCGGGCACCGATCTCGGTGATCGCGCCGTTCGAATATACCTCGCTCGTCTGGGCCTTCGGACTCGGCTTCCTGATCTGGGGCGACGTTCCGGCCATGAACGTCTTTGCCGGCGCCGGGCTGATCTTTGCGGCTGGCCTGCTGATCATCGTCGGCGAACGACTGGCGCATCGGCGCGCCGGTGCCGCCGCTTAGAGATACGGGACGGATGGAAACCGTCGTCATGCTTTGATGACGAGCGCCTCGGGAACACGGCCGGTCAGCCGGAAGAACATGTGTGAGGTCACGAGCACGTTTGGGTCGGCAAGATGCTGGTCGAGTGCTTCCAGATCGGCATCGAGCTCGGCCTGGCCGATGAAGCCTTCGGCGACAAGCCCGCCGCGGACATTGTCGATGAAATCCCGAAGGATCGGCCGGCGGTCGTGACCCGGCGGATAGACATGCTCGACCGCGTCGACGGATATCGCCTCGATACCGGCGTTCCGGAACAGACGATGCAGCCGGCGACCGATATTGAGGTCGATGCCTCTGGCGGCGGAATAGGCGACATAGGCGGCAAGCAGCCGGTCCCAGGCGGCAAGCGGCGGATCGCAGATATGTCCGAGGAAATCGGCCTCGAAGCTCGCGATCCAGCCACCCGGCCGTACCAATGACACCATTTCGAGCACGATCAGCTCTGGCCGCGGCACGTTGACGAGCACCAGCCGCATATGAGCGCCGTCGAAGGAACGGCGCGGCAGGCCTGTCGCATAGGCATCGCCCTCGCGCACATCCACCTGGGGGAGCGCATGGCCGGCAACGAAACGGCGGGCGAGTTCGACAAAATTCGGATCGCGTTCGATGCCGAGCACCGATCCGTTCGGCCCGACGCGTTTGCCAAGTAGGTGCAGAACCCCACCGGGGCCGCAGCCAAGATCGACGACGCGTTCGCCCGGCCGGATTCCGACCCGTTCGAGCTGCTGGTCGGAATCAGGGGCGAGATTGGCAATCTGTCGTTTCAGGCGTTCTTCTTCGGGCCCGGCGCGCCCAAGAAGATAGAGATCAGGCTCGCTCATGGCGTGTCCCCCTCTGACCTCGCGGAGGATGCGCCTGCGCGCGAAGAGCGTCAATCAGAAGATGCTGATAAGCTTAACGCACGCCGGACGTCATGAAACGTCGCTCGGGAGTTTCTTCATAGATCACAAGACCTTCGCGGCGGTAGAACGCCACCGCCGGATTGGTCGTCAGCACGCTGAGCTGCACGGGCAGGCCGATCGCCCTTGCTTCACCGAGCACTTGGCGAAGCGCGATCGCACCGTAGCCGCACTTCTGGTGACCGGGCGCGACGTAAAGTTTGTTCACCCAGAAATGGTCCTCGCGCCGCGTGACCGATACGCAGCCGACATCCTCGTGCCCCACGGCGATGATGCGATACTCGCCGAGGATGAGTGCATCCGCCAGCCGAGGCCGCCAGCTGCCCCAAAGCGCGATCGCATAGTTGCGCATGCAGGCTTCTTCCAGCCAGTGCAGATAGGGTTCGTCGCCGGGGACGGCGGGGCGGAGGGCGGCTTTGGTCATGGCTTCGTCATGGAGTGTGGTTCAATCCGCGCAGGCCTAGCATCACAACCGTAACAGAGTGATGGCGGCCGGGTGGGCGCTAAGCCGGCAAGGGCCTCGAGCAGGCCGTGCTCAAACGAAAACAGGCCCTCGAGCGGGCCTGCTTCCAATGCTATTCAGCGAACCTTACGCCGCCTGCTTCTTCTCGCCATAGGGGTCGAAGCGGCCGTAGAAGGTCTCGCCGCGTTCGGCCATTTCCTTGAGGAGTGCCGTCGGCTTGAAGTGGTCGCCATAGTCCTTGGCGAGCGTCTCGCACATCGTGACGAAGGCCTTTACGCCCATGCCGTCGATGTAGGAGAGCGTGCCGCCGGTATAGGGCGCAAAGCCGAAGCCGAGGATCGAGCCGACGTCTGCTTCGCGCGGATCGGTGACGATGCCTTCTTCCATGGTGCGGGCCGCTTCGAGCGCGATCGTCGCCAGGAACCGTTGCTTCAGCACCTCGACGTCGACCGTGTCGGCATTCTTCTGCGGATAGAGCGTCTTCAGCTCCGGCCACAGATACTTCTTGGCGGGCTTTGCCGGGTACTCGTAGAAGCCCTTGCCGTTCTTGCGGCCGCGACGATCGAGCTCGTCGACCAGCTTGTTGATCAGCGCCAGGTGCTTGGGATCGACGGCCTTTTCGCCGAGATCGGCGACGGTGGCCTTGAGAATCTTCTGGCTGAGGTCAATCGCCACTTCGTCGTTGAGCGATAGCGGGCCGACCGGCATGCCGGCCATCTTGGCGGCATTCTCGATCATCGCCGGCGGCACGCCTTCGATCAGCATGTCATAGGCTTCGTGGATGTAGCGGAAGACGCAACGGTTGACGTAGAAGCCGCGGGTGTCGTTGACGACGATCGGCGTCTTCTTGATCGCCGCGACATAGTCGAGTGCCACGGCGAGCGCCCTGTCGCCGCTCTCCTTACCGAGGATCACTTCCGTCAGCATCATCTTCTCGACCGGTGAGAAGAAGTGGACGCCGATAAACTGGCCCGGGCGCTTGGAGTTCTTGGCAAGACCGGTGATCGGCAGCGTCGAGGTGTTGGAGGCAAAGATCGCGTCTTCGGCAATCACCGCTTCCACCTTCTCGATCACGTCCTTCTTGACCTGGCGATCCTCGAACACCGCTTCGACGACGAGGCCGGCGGTCTTCAGATCATTGTAATCGGCCGACGGGGTGATACGGGCAAGCAGCGCCTCGCCCTCTTCCTTGGTCAGGCGGCCCTTGCCGATCGAATCCTTGACCAGGCCTTCCGAATGCGCCTTGCCCTTTTCGGCCGCTTCCATGTCGCGGTCGATCAGCGTCACCGCAATGCCGGCAGCAGCCGTCACATAGGCGATCGAGGCGCCCATGAAGCCGGCGCCGACGACGCCGACATGCTTGAATTCCGACTTCGGCACGCCGGCCGGACGGCGGGCGCCCTTGCCGAGTTCCTGCATCGAGACGAACAGCGAGCGGATCATCGAGAAGGCTTCGGTCGTCTGAAGGATCTCGGTGAAGTAGCGCTGCTCGATCTTGAGCGCCGTGTCGAACGGTACCTGCAGGCCTTCATAAACGCACTTCAGGATCGCGACGGCGCCCGGATAGTTGCCGTAGGTCTCGCGGCGCAGGATGCCGGAAGCGGCCGGCCAGAGCTGGGCCGAAGCCGGCGTCCAGATGCCGCCGCCCGGAACCTTGTAGCCCTTTTCGTCCCACGGCTGGACCGGCTTGAGGCCGTTCTTGATCATCGCCTTGGCCGCGTCGACCAGCTTGTCGGCATCGACGACTTCATGCACAAGGCCAAGCGCCTTGGCGCGGGCTGCCGTCAGCGACGAGCCTGTCGTCATCATCTGCAGCGCATCCTGCGCATTGGTCAGGCGCGGCACGCGCTGGGTGCCGCCGGCGCCCGGGAAAATGCCGACCTTGACTTCCGGCAGCGCGATCTTGACCGATTTGGAATTCGACGCGACACGGCCGTGGCAGGCGAGCGAAAGCTCGAAGGCGCCGCCCATGCAGGTGCCGTTGATCGCCGATACCCATGGCTTGCCCGAGGTTTCGAGCTTGCGGAAGAGCCCGGTCATGCGGCCAACGAGGTCGAAGAGCTTCTGGGCGGCGTTATCCGGATCCTTCTTCTTTTCTTCCTGCTGGAAGGTGAACATCGACTTGATCATCGAAAGGTCGGCGCCACCGGAGAAGCTCGACTTGCCGGACGTAAAGACGACGCCCTTGACCGCTGCGTCGGCCGTGGTCTGGTCGACGATGGCGTTGAGCTCTTCCATCACCTCCTGAGTGAAGACGTTCATCGACTTCTCAGGCATGTCCCAGGTGACGAGCGCGATGCCGTCAGCGTCGGTCTCGATCTTGAAATTGGTGTAATTCGTCATGGTTCTCCCCCTCAGTAGAGAATGGGTTCGATCTGCAGCGAGACATTCGATCCGCCGCTGTAACGTTGTTTGCTGGTGTTGGTGGCGATCAACCGGCCGTCGCGCTCGACACGGATGCTGAAGCCCGCATCGACAGCCTTGTCGAGTTCGGGCTTCGGCACCTGCAGCACGAAGGGCACGCGGGTGGCCTTGCCGTCGCTGACAACCGAAGTCTCGGCGATCAGCTTGGCGGCGACGTCCATCACGCCCTGCTCTTCGAGCCGGATCGTGACGGTGCCGGCCGGGACCGGGCCGCTCGCGACATTGGAGATCGCACCGGTGAGCGTGAAGCTGTCGCCGCCTTCCTCCTCGTCGGAGACGCAGCCCGCGGCTGCAAGCAGCCCCAGGCCCATCACTCCGAGAAGGGTGCGGCGCATCACGTCCATCGTCAGACCCTTTCGATGATCGTGGCCGTGCCCATGCCGGCGCCGATGCAGAGCGTGACGAGCGCGGTGTTGAGATCGCGGCGCTCCAGTTCGTCGAGCACGGTGCCGAGGATCATCGCGCCGGTTGCGCCGAGCGGATGGCCCATGGCGATCGCGCCGCCGTTGACGTTGATCTTGTCGTGCGGGATGTCGAAGGCCTGCATGTAGCGCAGCACGACGGCCGCGAAGGCTTCGTTGAGCTCGAAGAGGTCGATGTCCGACAGCTTCATGTCGGCGCGCTTCAGAAGCTTTTCGGTGACGTCGACCGGGCCGGTCAGCATCAGTGCCGGGTCGGAGCCGATATTGGCGAAGGCGCGGATGCGGGCGCGGGGCTTCAGGCCCATGCTTTCGCCGCCGGCCTTGGAGCCGAGCAACACGGCAGCAGCGCCATCGACGATGCCCGAGGAGTTGCCGGCGTGGTGCACGTAGTTGATCTTCTCGATTTCAGGATGCGCCTGGATGCCGACGGCTTCGAAGCCGCCCATTTCGCCCGGCATCTGGAAGGACGGGTTGAGCGAGGCGAGCGCCTGCATGTCGGTGCCTGGACGCATGTGCTCGTCGCGGTCGAGGATCGTCAGGCCGTTCTGGTCCTTGAAGGGCACGACGGACTTCTTGAAGTAGCCCTGTTCCCAGGCGTGCGCCGCACGCTTCTGGCTTTCGACCGCATAGGCGTCGACGTCGTCGCGGCTAAAACCGTACTTGGTGGCGATCAGGTCGGCCGAAACGCCCTGCGGCATGAAGAAGGCCGGCAGGTTGACCGAGGGGTCCATGAACCAGGCGCCGCCCGACATGCCGAGGCCGACGCGCGACATCGATTCAACGCCGCCGGCAATCACGATGTCGTCGGCGCCTTGGGCGATCTTGGCTGCGCCAAAGTTGACGGCGTCGAGGCCGGAGGCGCAGAAGCGTGAAATCTGCATGCCAGGCGCACGGGTCGAATAACCGGCTTCGAAGGCGGCAGCCTTCGGGATCACCGCGCCTGCGTCCATCACAGGATCGACGCAACCCATGATGATGTCGTCCACGGTCGAGGTGTCGAGGTCGTTGCGGTCACGCACCGCTTCCAGCATCTTGGCTGCCAGGCGAACGGACGGCACTTCGTGCAGCGATCCGTCCTTCTTGCCACGGCCGCGCGGTGTGCGCACGTGGTCGTAAACGAAGACTTTCGTCATGTCTCATCTCCCTTTCGGCAGCACCGTCAGGTGCTGCCCGTCAAAACATTTTAGATTGAACCCGCGGCGGGATTAGAAAGCGGCCGCATCGAGCGCCATCAGCGTGTCGGCGCCGGTTTCTATGCGGGCCTTGCGCAGGGCCGTTTCCGGCAGGATCCTTTCCATGAAGAAGGTCGCGGTGATCAGCTTGTTCTTCAGATAGTCTGCGCGCGCCGTTTCGCCAGAGGCAAGCTTTTCATGCGCCGTCTTGGCGATCTTCGCCCACATGTAACCAAGGACGACGAGACCGAAGAGGTGCATGTAGTCGGTCGAGCCGGCGCCGGCATTGTCGGGCTTGGCCATCGCGTTCTGCATGAACCACATGGTGGCCGCCTGCAGGTCGTTGAGGCCTTTCTTCAGCGCCTTGGTATAGGCGGCGAGCTTTTCGTTGCTGCGGTTTTCCTCGCAGAAATCGCCGATCTCCTTGAACAGCGCCATGATGGCGCGGCCGCCGTTGAGGCCCAGCTTGCGGCCGACGAGGTCGAGCGCCTGGATGCCGTTAGCGCCTTCATAGATCATCGCTATGCGGGCATCGCGGACATACTGGCTCATGCCGTGTTCTTCGATGTAGCCGTGACCGCCGAACATCTGCTGCGCCATGACGGCATGGTCGAAGCCCTTGTCGGTGAGTACGCCCTTCAGGATCGGCGTCATCAGGCCGAGGACGTCGTCGGCCGTCTGGCGGTCGGCATCATTGTCGGAGCGGTGGGCGATGTCGGACTTGAGCGCGGTCCAGAGCGTGAAGGCGCGGCCGGCTTCGTTGAAGGCCTTGATCGTCATCAGGGTGCGGCGCACGTCCGGATGCACGATGATCGGGTCGGCCTTCTTGTCTGGCGCCTTCGGGCCGGAGAGCGAACGGCCCTGGATGCGGTCGCGCGCGTAGTTGGCCGCATTCTGGTAGGCGATTTCGGCAATCGAAAGGCCCTGCAGGCCGACGCCGAGGCGCGCCTCGTTCATCATAACGAACATGGCGTTGAGGCCCTTGTTCTCCGTGCCGATGAGATAGCCTTCGGCCTCGTCATAGTTCATGACGCAGGTCGAGTTGCCGTGGATGCCCATCTTGTGTTCGATCGCGCCGCAGGAAACGCCGTTGCGTTCGCCCGGCTCGCCGGCGGCATCAAGCTTGAACTTCGGTACGATGAACAGTGAAATGCCCTTCACACCCTCGGGCGCGCCCTCAATGCGGGCGAGCACCAGATGGATGATGTTGTCCGACATGTCGTGTTCGCCGGCAGAGATGAAGATCTTCTGGCCGGAGATCTTGTAAGCGCCGTTGCCGGTGGGCACTGCCTTCGTGCGCAGGAGGCCGAGGTCCGTGCCGCAATGCGGCTCGGTGAGATTCATCGTTCCGGTCCAGGTGCCGGCAACCATCTTCGGCAGGTAGGCCTGCTTCTGCTCGTCCGTGCCATGCACGAGGATCGCGGCGATCGCGCCCTGGGTGAGGCCCGGATACATGGTCAGTGCCATGTTGGCCGACGACATGTATTCGCCGACGGCGGTGTGCAGCGTATAGGGCAGGCCCTGGCCACCGAATTCTTCGGGCACGGCAAGGCCAAGCCAGCCGCCTTCGCGGTACAGGTCGAAGGCTTCCTTGAAGCCCTTCGGCACGCTGACCGAACCGTCGTCGCGACGCTTGCAGCCTTCCTGGTCGCCGGAAAGGTTGACCGGAAACAGGGCTTCTTCGGCAAGCTTGGCAGCTTCGCCGACGATCGCTTCGATCATGTCGGGCGTCGCATCGGCAAATCCGGGCAGGTTGTTGTAGCGCTCGATGCCGAGCACGTCGTTCAGGATGAAGAGGGTATCGTCGACCGGAGCCTTGTAGATGGGCATTCTTTCCTCGCCTTTGGTGCTTCGGGCTGCCGTCTCTCGTCGTCGACGCCCGGTTGCAGGATGCCGGATGCGCCGCCATCCTCATTGATTCCAGGGCATCGTCTCCCTCCCGTGCTTCCACGGGACAGCGGGATGCTCCGGGGCGGTCTCGCATCGTTGGCCGGATGCTACAAAATTTTGACGTTTGCGTAAACGTCAAAAATTGCGTGTCGTGCAGTTTGGTGGTGTGTGGGGGAGATGCAGGCACCGCGGCGCCTCAACTTCGCACGATCCTGCCAAATCGTTAAAAAATCATCCGCAGGTTAACCGCTTGTTTACCACGTTTCGTGAAAGGTGCGTGTTGAGATGGTCAAAGCTGCAACCTGTCCTGGCGTCGCATCGTTGTAGTTTTGCCCGCGTCGGAAGCGCCACAGGGGTGAAGAAAGCAGTTTTCTTCCGTGACGACTTTCGAGATGGCCGACGACAGGGGCGAAGAACAACATGAGCGGATTGCGATCAAATCCTCAGCGCGCAGGCAGCCAGTCCTATAGCGAGCGGCCGTCGCTCGACGCCTTGAACCGCACCATCGAAGGATTGGAGGCGCGGATCGAAGGCCTGATGAGCGGCACGGCCCGCGACCCGGCGCCAAGGCCGCCCGAGCGCCAGCCCGCCCGCGAACCCGTGCGGGAAACGGCCTCGCCCCGCGATGCCGTCGCCGAAATCATGCAGCGCCAGCGCAGCCTCAGCACCTCGCGCGAGCGCCCGACGCTTCGCGACCGGATGCCGCAGCGCGAGCCGGAACGTTATGCCCCCGAACGACCTGTTTCCGAGCGCCCGATCTCCGATCGTTACGTCGAAGAGTCGCGCCAGCAACCGCTTCACAGCCAACCTCCGCGGCCCGCCTCCGCGGTCAACGATATCGCCGAAGCGCTTGTCGGTTTGCGCCAGGACCTGAAGCGCGACATCACTGACGGCCTGACGCGCGAGATGAATTCGCTGCGCTCCGAAATTCGCGGCATCAAGGCGCAGGCGCAGGATCACAGCTTTGCCGAAGACGTGCGCGGCGACATGCAGCGCCTTGCCGACAGCATCCAGCATCTCGGCCGCCAGGCATCGCCCGCCCAGGCCGATGCGCTGCGCGGCGATTTTGACGACCTGCGCGCGATGATCGACGGTCTCGCGCGCGAAGACAGCATGCGCCGGATGGAAAACCGCTGGAGCGGTGTCGAAGACCGGTTGATCGCCTTTGATCAGAACCGCGACGACGAACTGGTCGCGCTCGCCTATCGCCTGGACGAAATCAAGTTGCAGATCGGCTCGCTCCAGGGAAGCTCCGCCGTCGACGCGCTGGAAGACAAGCTGATCGCCGTCGCCCAGGCGATCGAAATGCTCGGTCGCCAGATCCAGCCGGACGATCGCCGCCTCGTCTCGCAGTTTGCCGATCTCGACAGCCGTCTCGACGAAATCAGCCGCGCCATCGCGGCCAACACTCGCACGACGTCCGGGCTGGATTCCGGCTTTGTCAATCGCCTGGAAAGCCGGCTTGGCGATCTCTCCCGCCAGATCGACAGCCTGTCGCGCCCGAACGACGGTGGGCTCGGTGCGCGCCTCGAAGCCTTGACCGTCCGGGTCGAGGATCTCGCCGGTGAAAAGGCGGCTGCCCGCTTGGAAGAGCGGCTGGACCAGCTGTCGCTGATGATGGAGCGCAGCAGCAGGACCGCGCAGTCGGACCTCAACGATTACCTGTCGGACATTTCCCGCAAGATCGAAGCTCTCGACCAGGGCAGCGTCAACGACGCGCTCGCCGAACGGCTGGACTATCTCGCCCGCCGGATCGACGAGCTTGACGCCCATGGCGCCCAGCCCGCGTCCGATCCGCGTTTCGACCGGCTGGAAGATCGCCTGGTCGGTATCGCGCAGCGTCTGGAAGAGACCTACGCCGCGCCGTTCGACGACCGCGCGGCACTTCAGAACCTTGAAGCCCAGATTGCCAACCTGTCGACGCTGGTCAGCCAGCCGCGGGCGGACGTCGCCCAAAGCGCCATGCCCGTCGACTACGAAAGCCGCATGACCGCGCTCGAGGACTATTTCTCGACCAGCGACGAGTACATCGTGGAAGCCGCGCGCCAGGCCGCCGAAGCTGTGATGGAAGCCTATTCCAAGAACGGCCCTTCGCACGCCTCCGCCGGTGGCGATCTGGCCGCGATCTCGGCGCTTGCCGAAGACTTGAGGACGCTTGAGGACTTGAGCCGTTCCAGCGAGGAGCGGACCGCGCGCACCTTCGAGGCGCTGCACGAAACGCTCGTCCACATTGCCGACAAGCTGGAGCGCATCGAAAACCGCGAGCCGGCAATGGCGGCGCAGCCTGCCATGGCGGTGGTGCGCGAAGCGGCTCAGATGCCGCGCGCCGCGCAGCCGGAGTTCCACGACCCCTTCGGTGGCGGCGATCTTGATGATCGCTACGACGACCTGCAGCGCAATGTCCGTGCCCTCCAGGCAGAGGACCAGGCCGTCGCGGTTCAACCCGCCGAACCGGCAACAGCCCTTGCCGACGATGCGCAGATTTCGACCGTCGCGCTCGAAGAAGAGCGCGAGCCGGCTGCCGCCGCCCGCACCGGCCTGCTCGCCGGCCTCACCCGGCGCTTTTCCGGCAAGCGCTCGGAACCGGAACCGGAACAGGCACGCAAGCTCGTCGAGCCGACCCCGTCGATCGATCCCTCCGAAATGCTCGCTCCGGAAGAAGCAAACCAGCTGCTCGAGCCGGGCTCCGGCGTTCCCGACGTGAAGAAGATCCTGGAACGCGTGCGCGCCGGGCAGATGAACAAGGCAGGCATCCAGCCGGCCGATGGCGACAAATCGGATTTCATCGCCGCCGCTCGCCGCGCCGCGCAGCTTGCCGTCGAAGAGACCGACACCCTCAACAAGACCGGCGACAAGGCCGCGACGTCCGGCATCGGCGGCGCCTTCGCCCGCCATCGCCGGCCGATCCTCATGGCCGTCGGCGCCGTCCTTTTGGCGATCATGTCTTACCCGCTGGTCAGCTCGATGCTGAACAAGGACGAGATGCCGGTCGAACCGGTCGCGGTCATCGAGCAGACGGTCACTCCGCAGGCAGCCGAGTTCAAGGCCGCCGACGACCATCTGGTGCAGGGCACGACCGTCGCGGCGCAGGAAGCACCGGTTACCGCGTCTGAGACGGCCGTTGCGACGCCGCTCGATTCCGTCGAAACGCCCGTGAAGCCTCCCGAGGCCTCGATCGCGGTGACGGCAACGACCGTGCCGACGACCACCTTTGCAACGCCCGAAGACAAGGCGCCGATGCTTGCGCCGGTCGCCGAAACGAAGACGCCGGTCACCGAGTTCCAGCCGGCTCCGGCCGCAGCGACGCCGGTGGCGAACGCTTCGCTTGCCAGCGCGCCGGCCGATGGCGCCGCGATGACGCCGGCGACGACAGCTGCTGCCGCTGTGCCCACCGACGTCGTGTTGCCGGAAGGTTTCGGTCCGGTCGCGCTGGTGACCGCGGCCAAGGGCGGCGACCCGCTCGCCTTCTACGAAATCGCCGTGCGATTCACCGAGGGCCGTGGTGTTCAGGAAAACATGGCTGAAGCCGCCAAATGGTATCAGCGCGCCGCCGATGCTGGTGTCGTGCCGGCACAGTACCGCCTCGCGACCCTTTACGAGAAGGGCACCGGCGTGACGCGCGACGCGGCGAAGGCGAAGGCGCTCTATATCGCTTCCGCTGGCCAGGGCAACGCCAGCGCCATGCACAACCTCGCGGTGATGCTGGCAAGCGGCCGCGATGGCGCGCCTGACTTCAACGAGGCAACGAAGTGGTTTGCGAAGGCGGCCGAGCTCGGCATCCGCGACAGCCAGTTCAACCTTGCGGTTCTCTATGCCCGTGGCAACGGCGTGCCGCAGGACCTGACGGAATCCTACAAGTGGTTCTCGGCGGCTGCCCGCGAAGGCGACCTCGATGCCGGCGCCAAGCGCGACGAAGTTGCCAAGGCGATGAAGCCGGAGCAGCTCGAAAGCGCCAAGGCCAAGGCGGAAGCCTGGAAGGCTGAACCGGTCGACGCCAAGGCAAACAGCGTCGACGTTCCGGATGCCTGGGTTGGCCCGGCCAACAAGACCGCCAGCGTCGACATGAGCAAGGCGGTCCGCAACATCCAGGCGATCCTCAACAACAACGGCTTTGACGCTGGCAAACCGGATGGCCAGATGGGCAAGAAGACCGTCGCCGCCATCAAGGCCTTCCAGAAGTCGGTCGGCCAGGAGCCGACGGGCGAAATCACCGAGCAGCTGGTCAAGGAATTGCTGAAGCGCAATTCCTGACCCTTGGGCCTTGCGCCGTAATAAAGCCGCAGAGCCGGGCGACACGGGTTGCGGGTGGCGCAGCCATCCGCCATGTGGCTGAAAAGGTTGAAATCTCGGGCTGCTGCATAATTCCTTAATCGGAATCGGGCTAAGGAAGAGCCGATGCAGCAATCAAGGTCCGATTCGTGGCCTTGGCACGTCCTGGCGGAAGCGCAACGCTGCAGGAGTGCATGACGGAGGCCGCCTCGCCCTCGGGAGAGGTGCCGGCCCTTCGAATATTCCCTCAATCGTGGTGATTTGATTGCCACACTGACTGGTTCGCCCGCATCGCGGGCCGTTGGCATATCGAGGTCCCGGCGTGTCGATTTATCTGCCCATCGCAGAGTTGTCGGTGAACATACTCATCATTCTCGGTATGGGCGCCGCAGTCGGCTTTCTGTCCGGCATGTTCGGCGTCGGTGGCGGGTTCCTGATCACCCCGCTCCTGATCTTCTACAATATTCCTCCCGTCGTAGCGGTGGCGACCGGTGCCAACCAGGTGGTGGCCTCGTCGATTTCGGGGGCGATCACGCATTTCCGGCGTGGCACGATCGACATCAAGCTCGGCACGGTGCTCTTATGCGGTGGTCTTGCCGGCGCGACCGTCGGCGTCTGGCTGTTCTCGCTGCTGCGTCGCCTCGGCCAGCTCGACCTGGTGATCTCGCTGCTTTACGTCGTGCTGCTCGGCACCGTTGGCGGCCTGATGCTTTGGGAGAGCGTCGTCGCCATGCGCAAGGCGGCCAAGAACCAGCAGACGACCTTGCGTCGCCCTGGCCAGCACAACTGGGTGCATGGCCTGCCCTTGAAGATGCGCTTCAAGAAATCGAAGATCTACCTGAGCGTCATCCCGGTTGTCGCCCTCGGCTTCTGCATCGGCATCCTGACCTCGGTCATGGGTGTCGGCGGCGGCTTCATCATGGTGCCGGCGATGATCTATCTCCTGCGCATCCCGACCAACGTCGTCGTCGGCACGTCGCTGTTCCAGATTATCTTCGTTTCGGCCTACACGGTCATCGTCCAGGCTTCGACCAACTACACCGTCGATATCGTGCTCGCCTTCGTACTGATGATCGCCGGTGTCATCGGTGCCCAATACGGCGTACGCGTCGGCCAGAAGCTGCGCGGCGAACAGCTGCGCGCATTGCTGGCCTTGCTTGTTCTTGCCGTCGGCATCCGTCTGGCAATCGAGCTCATCATTCCGCCGAAGGACGTCTATTCGGTCGTATCCGCGGGGTTCGGTTTCTGATGATCCGCCTCGCCCGCACAGCTCTCGCTCTCCTTGTTCTCGCTTTCGCCGCCCCGGCGCAGGCAGCCATCCAGGACGAGAATGCCGATTTCACCGAGAAGCTGGAGATCGGCATCTCGACCGACGAGATCGCCATCACTTCCGATTTCCGCGGCGCCGACCTGACGATCTTCGGCGCCGTCGACGGCTTCGATCAGGGCCTGCTGGCTCAGGGTCGCTACAACATCGTCGTCAGCCTCGAAGGGCCCAAGGACAACGCGACGGTGCGTAAGAAGGAGCGCGTCTTCGGCATCTGGGTGAACACCAGCTCCATGACCTTCGAGCTGGTGCCTGAATCCTATTCGCTGTCGTCGACGCGCGATATCGAGACGATCGCGCCGCCCGGCGAGATGGGCAACATGGGCATCGGCGTCGACCACATGCGGCTGGTGCCGCTCGGCTTCGTCGGTGACGGCAGCAATCTCGGCGAATTCCGCAATGCCTTCCGCCGCATCCGCGAGACCAGCGGCGTCTACGAGCGCGATCCCGGCGGCGTGCAGTTCATCAGCTCCAGCCTCTTCAAGGCCTCGGTGCGCTTGCCGGCCAACGTGCCGAACGGCGTGCATGTGGTTCGCGCCTATCTCTTCCGCGATGGCGTCTTCGTCGCCGCCAAGGCTCTGCCGCTGCGTGTCGTCAAAACCGGCCTGGAACAGTTCATCACCCAGGCGGCACACCAGCAGCCGCTGCTCTATGGCCTCATGGCCGTGCTGCTCGCCGTCATCACCGGCTGGGGCGCCAGCGTGATCTTCCGCAAGGAATAGTGACCGGCGATCTTCGCCGACGTTTCCTTTTGCGCGCCGGAGCGCTATGGAAAGGCATGCCGCATGCGTTTCATCAGCGCATGCCGTGGCAAATAAAAAACAGAGGAAGCTCGATGAAACCGATTTTTGTCCAGTTGCAGTGCGCTCCCGGCAAGACCTACGAGGTTGCCGACGAGATCTACCGCAAGGAGATCGTTTCGGAGATGTATTCGACGAGCGGCGATTACGACCTGATCATCAAGGTCTATATCGAAGAAGGCCAGGACATCGGCAAGTTCATCAACGACAACATTGCCACGGTGCCGGGCATCTCGCGCTCGCTGACGACGCTGACCTTCAACGCCTTCTGATTACCGGCGGATCCCCGGCGCGGGAGAGCCGCGCCGTTTTCCCCGCCCTCTTCAGGCGATGAGATTGGCAAAGCGAACCGAATAGATCCGGTCGCGCCCGAGCATATGGGCGACAAGCTTGCTGCGGTCGAAGAGGCCGGTCATCGCCCGGTGCCTGAGATCGAGCCCGCCAGTGGTGACCCCGAAAGCCGGCATCAGCATGCGCGTGCCATCGGTCGCAAAACAGGCGCGGCGCACCGCTCTTTCCCGTCTTACCACCGTTGCAGCCGGATGCAGGTGCCCGGCGATCTCGCCGACGGCATCGCCGCGCTTCGGCTCGTGCCGGAAGGTCAGGCCCGCATGGCCAAGTTCGTCCATCGAGGCGCCCGGCAGGCCGAAAGCGCCGTCCGGGTCGTGGTTGCCGTTGATCCAGAGCCATTCGCGCCCATGCGCCATGGCGGCAATCATGTGCCGGAAATCATCGGGCATTGCCGCCGAACCGACGCGGTCATGGAAGTTGTCGCCGAGGCTGATGACGAACTTCGGGTCGTGCCGCGCGATCGCCGCTTCAAGCACGCGCAGCGTCGCCAGCGTATCGTAAGGCGGCAAAAGCATGCCGCGGCGGGCAAAGGCGGAGCCTTTCTCCAGATGCAGGTCGGAGACGACCAGCGTGCCCGTCTCCGGCAGGTAGAGGCTACCGAGCGGATCGCAGATCGCGATGACGCCGTTGACGATTGTCTGGGCATGGAGGAGGGGGGCAGTCGTCTGAGCCGAGAGGGCGTGGGCGAGGCGGTGCATGGTCACGGTCTCGCACGTTGTGTTGCGAGGATAATACCCCCCTCTGGCCTGCCGGCCAGAGGGGGGTAACCCGCCGATATCGACAGACTGCTCATTCTCGAAACCATTTTCCTATCAATCCACATCCAGACCGCCCATCGCCTCGTGGATCAGGTCGTCGGCGGCTTCCGACAGCAGGAAGTCCTGCGCTTCGCCCTGGACCATTTCCTTGCCGATCTCCAGCATGACGGGCACCGCCAGCGGCGAGATCCGGTCGAGCCGTCGATGCGTGATGTGGCCCTTGATTCGCTTCAGCATATCCCCGAGGCGGGCGATGTCCAAAAGCCCCGTCGCCGCATCGTTGCGGGTCGCTTCGAGCAGGAGGTGATCCGGCTCGTGCGCGTGCAATACGTCGTAAATGAGGTCGGCCGAGACCGTCACCTGCCGGCCGGTCTTTTCCTTGCCTGGATGGCGCTGGTCGATGAGGCCGGCGATGACGGCGCAGTTGCGGAAGGTCCGTTTGAGCAGGAAGGATTCGTTGAGCCACGCTTCGAGGTCGTCGCCGAGCATGTCCTCGTCGAAGAGATCGGCAAGTGCGCCGCGCCTGAGCTCGAAGGTGGCCCCGAGGTCGTCGAGCGCCCAGACCGCCAGCGAGTAATCGGTGGCGACGAAACCGAGCGGTTTCAGCCCGGCGCGATCGAGCCGGCGGGTAAGCAGCATGCCGAGCGTCTGGTGCGCCAACCGCCCTTCGAAGGCATAGATGACCATGTAATGGCGGCTGCCGCGCGGAAAGGTCTCGATCAGAAGCTCGTCCTCGCGCGGCAGCATCGAGACGTCCTTCTGCAAGGACAGCCAGTCGCGCACCTGTTCCGGCAGCGCTGCCCGGCGCGCCGGATCGGCAAGCATCCTGCGGACCTGCTCGGCGAGGTAAGTCGAGAGTGGGAACTTGCCGCCGGCATAGCTCGGCACCTTGGGATCGAACGTGAAGGCCTGGCTGACCAGGCACTCGTTTTCGCGGATGCCCTCGAAACGCAGCACCTTGCCGGAGAACATGAAGGTGTCGCCCTGGGACAGCATTTCGAGAAAATACTCTTCGACCTTGCCGAGCGGCATGCCGCCGCGGCCAAGCGAGCCGCGCGCGTTGCGCTTGACCAAACGCACGTTGAGCATCGGCGATTCGACGATGGTGCCGACATTCAGCCGGTACTGTTGCGCCACCAGCGGATTGGAGACGCGATAGAGCCCGTCCTTGGTCTTGCGGATGCGGGCATAGCGCTCGTAGGTCTTCAGCGCATAGCCGCCGGTGGCAACGAAATCGATGACGCGCTCGAAGGTCTCCCAGGCGAGCGTCGCATAAGGCGAGGCGGTGGTGATTTCATCGAACAATGCGAGCGGATCGAAAGGCGCGGCGCAAGCCATGCCGAGCACGTGCTGGGCGAGCACGTCGAGAGCGCCCTTGCCGACGGGTGGCGTGTCCTGCGCGCCGATATAGTTGGCGTCGAGTGCGGCCTGGCATTCCATCACCTCGAAGCGGTTGGCCGGCACCAGGATCGCCTTCGACGGTTCGTCCATGCGGTGGTTGGCGCGGCCGATGCGCTGGGCAAGGCGACTCGCGCCCTTCGGTGCGCCCACATGCACGACGAGATCGACATCGCCCCAGTCGATGCCGAGGTCGAGCGTCGAGGTCGCAACGACCGCCCGAAGGCGGTTCTCCGCCATCGCCGCCTCGACTTTGCGGCGCTGGGCGACGTCGAGCGAACCGTGATGCAGCGCGATCGGCAGGTTGTCGTCGTTGATCGTCCAGAGCTCCTGGAAGAGCAGCTCCGCCTGGCTGCGGGTGTTGACGAAGAGCAGGGTGGTGCCGTGCTCCTTGATCGCTTCGTAGACATCGGCGATGGCGTAGCGTGCCGAGTGCCCGGCCCAGGGCACATGCTCCTCGGTCTTCAGAATGGAGATCTGCGGCTTGGCCCCGCCCTGGACCTGGACGAGACCGGCATGGTTGTGCGCGTCCGGCTCTTGCGGCGCCAGCCAACGCCGCAGATCCATCGGGTCGGCGACCGTTGCCGAAAGGCCGATCGTCTGCAGGCCGGGCGCCAGCCGGCGCAGCCGCGCCAGACCGAGGGAGAGAAGATGGCCGCGTTTGGAGGTGACGAGCGAATGCAGCTCGTCAAAGACGACGTAGCGCAGGTCCTTGAAGAAGCGTTGCGCCTCGCCGTTGGCGAGCAGCAGCGCGAGTTGCTCCGGCGTCGTCAGCAGAATGTCGGGCGGATTGAGTTTTTGTCGCTGACGCTTGGCGGTCGGCGTATCGCCGGTACGGTTTTCGACGCGCGCAGGCAGTCCCATTTCGCCGACCGGTTTCATCAGGTTGCGCTCGATATCGACGGCGAGCGCCTTCAGAGGCGAAATGTAGAGCGTGTGGATGCCGACGAAGGCTGCGCCCGGCGGGATCTTGCCGCGCCGGGTGAGATCGACCAGCGAAGGCAGGAAGCCGGCGAGCGTCTTGCCGGCGCCGGTCGGAGCGATCAGCAGCGTGCTTTCCCCGGCCTCGGCGCGGGCGAGCAGCTCCAGCTGGTGCGCACGCGGCCGCCAGCCCTTCTCGCCGAACCAGCGCAGAAAGGGAGCGGGCAGGGTCAGGGCATCGCCCTGCGGCTCTCTGGAATCGATCCTGTTCACGGAGAACAAAGGTAGATCAAATCCGCCAAAAGAGAAGCCTGTCCGATGGGTGCAATCACAGGCATTGACTCGCGGTCTAATCATAGATAAAAATTATCCACGATTAAGGAGCCGCCCATGAAACTCGGTGACGGGGTCGAGCAGGCCATTCACAGCGTGACGATGCTGAGCTGTCTTCAGCCCGGCAGCACCCTGTCGGCGGCCGCTCTTGCCGAGTTCCATGGCGTCTCTACGAGCTATCTCTTGAAGCACCTGCAGGCGATGTCCGGTGCCGGACTGCTGGAGGCAGTTCCGGGTCCTAAGGGCGGTTACCGGCTCGCGAAGACGCCGGAAAAGATTACCTTGCTCGATATCGTGCTTGCGGTCGAAGGCCCGGAGCCGGCGTTTCGCTGCAACGAGATCCGGCTGCGCGGTCCCAATCCCTATGCCTGCAAGCCGACCGCGCCCTGCACCATCAATGTCGCGATGCTGAGAGCCGAGCAGGCCTACCGCACCGAACTCAGGCGCGTGACCATCGCCAGCATCCTGGATGACCTCAACGCCAAGGATGACGGCAGCGTATGGGCGCGAACCGAAGCCTTTCTGGCGATCAACGAGCGCAAATCGTCCGCCAGCGCCTGACCCCCATCAACCCGTTAAGCCCAAGGAGGTGGCATGAAAGAGACCGCGTCCGCTGAGAGAACGGATCACTGAGATGCAGGTGATGATTGAGGGACAGCCACGCTTCCGGCCTTTCGGCTTATCCTGTTGGGGTTTTGGAGATCTCAACACGGGAGTTGGAAGCATGACTGCGTCCTATGATTACCATATCGGCGTTGATTACCACAAATCCTATAGCCATCTGGTGGTGCAGGAC
>NZ_JACVAO010000040.1:0-10329 GCF_014851885.1 Ensifer sp. ENS02
AAGCTCGGCGCTACAAACCTCACCCATGCGGTCGCGATCGCGAAGGATCGAGGGCTCCTGGAGCCGGAGTGACTTCCTCCGGGCAACTGTCCCCCGGACAGTCCGTGGGCACCTTGGGGATGTAGCCGGGATTTGCCAAAGAGACCTTTTCGCGACTTGGAGGTTTCAAGCCTATTGTTTCCCGGAACGCCATGCGGCTTCGTTCGCGCTAATCGACTAAACCTAAAACTACATTAAGTGTGATTGCCCGGCAGCCTTCCGTGCCGCGCTTATCAATTTGCCAGAGCACGCGCGCGATGGTTGTCGCCCCGCGGGACGCGTTCGTGCCGAACCTTCATATCGATATGCTGAAGATCAAGACGCGGAATTTTCACTGAGCCGACTGTTGAAGGAGCTCAAAACCGTGTCTGCGCGACGCCGCGCAGTCTCAGCGTAA
The DNA here is from genome assembly GCF_014851885.1 of Ensifer sp. ENS02. Lineage (NCBI taxonomy): Bacteria > Pseudomonadati > Pseudomonadota > Alphaproteobacteria > Hyphomicrobiales > Rhizobiaceae > Ensifer > Ensifer sp. ENS02. The sequence goes on from NZ_JACVAO010000040.1 coordinate 437, forward strand.
CTATTCTTATTTGTAGGTTCTCTTACCGGTGCGGAAATTGCTTCAATAAAATGTAGTTCGGAAAGGTACAATTGATGCCCCGATCGCAGAGGCGTCGGTACTGATCTCCGACGTAATGAGTTTCGGCGCGGGTCTCGAAACACCATAGCGATTGCGTTCGTATATGCTGGTTCGAGAAATCAGCATTTCCGCTAGTCGTTCGGGAATTTGTCCACCAAACACGATAGCATGCGGGTCGAAGATAGCACGGATAGCATTGACGAGGCGGTTGTATGAGGGTGTGATTTCATCCACCCAACCCGCCACACCCGGCCAATTCGGGTCGAAATTTTTCCGCATTGCTTCGATTGACGAGACGGCGACGCCGTTCTCTTTCAGTCGCTCGATCAGGAATTGCAATGCAGGACGGTGTTTTGTTTCCTCGTCATCGTACATCGACGAGAACGAGCCTGCGTTGCCGTAACCACCGGACAGAAGCTCACCATTGCTGATCAAACCGCCGCCAAAGCCGTAGTTGAAGCTTAGGTAAGCGAAGTGCTTGATATGCCGGCCTACTCCGAACATAGATTCGGCGATGGCCGCAGTGTTTGAGTTGTTATTGACCCATACCGGCTTTCCGAAGAAATGAGCGAGTACGGGGCCCAGTTCAATCAATGACCACTCGTGCAACGGTAGGGGAGCGTTGTATCGAGTCCCTCCAACATAGAATGCTGCAATCCCAAAGCCGATCCCAAAGAAATTCTCGTCTCGTAGATTGTTTGCGGTCTGGAGTGAGGCGATCTTCTCGCGCACCCCAGCCAGTGCGTCGTTCATTCCTTGTCCACGCAGGATAACATCACTTTCGGCAATAATCCTGCCGCTAAAATCGGTAAGGCAAATTCCGATAATGTCCGTGTTTACTGAGATTCCACAGGTGTAGGCATAGTCGCCCTTAAGCGTCAAAGAGGGGCTGGGCTGGCCACGACCAATTCCCGGCTTCGGGGGGCCGATCGCAACGATCCCTCTTTCGGCCAACTGATCTATAATCCGGTAAACCGATTGCTGGGACAGATCCACAAAGTCTGGAAGTTCCGATCGGGCGACGGCGGGATGGTCCCATAACACCTTTAGAACTTTACGTTCACTCGGATGGACCACGTCCTGGCCATCGCCGCGTAGGAAGCGCTGATGGATAAAATCTTCCGAACGATAGCTCACGGATGACATGCTAACCTACTTGGCATGAGTAATCGGATTTCAGTGACTTAGCCTCAATACGTTTTAAACGAAAGGAAAAGTTAGCACTGTCCCTTGCTTTCCGTCATAAATTTGTTACTCATCACGAGTAGTTATTGGCCGCGGTTCTCGATAGGGCTGCCACTAGGACAGGTTTCGATGCACTACAGAGATTTCATTGCAGACAACAATCGCCCATGCGCTGTCGCGGCGCACCGCGGGGCTTGGAGCGCAGCGCCCGAGAACAGCATTGCATCGATCGAGAATGCGATCGGTTTCGGCTGCGATATCGTTGAGCTGGATGTCCGCATGAGCGCAGACGGCGTGCTTTTCCTAATGCACGATGCGAATCTGAACCGCGTTGCAGGCATTGAACGCGACGTCAGCTCCATGACAATGGCAGAGCTCAAGCGCGTTCGATTGCGACAGCGTAATGGAGGTGACGGGCACGACCTCACTGATCATGCAATTCCAACGCTCGAAGAAGCACTCGAATGCCTTAAAGGCAGAATATTTGCCGACCTGGATTTGAAAGATCGCAGCCTTTTTCCTGAAGCCACGCGCTGCATTCAGGAGATGTCTGCCGTTCAATATGTGGATCTGAAAACCACAATCGCGAATGATGCGGATGTTGACTGGGTCAAAAGGCAGGCGCTCGGGAAAATTCCGTTTATGGCGCTTTGCGAATTCGAAGACGCGACATTCAACGATACGTTCCGGATGCTGAAGGATACGTCGGCGTTTATGTGCGAGATCCGCTTCGACGATCTCGCAACCGTTGCCTATCACAAGGATGATTTCGCAAACGCAGGGATCTCGTTGTGGCGAAACACGCTGGGCGCGAAATGGGCCCCATGGACCGATAAGGCGGCATCGGAAAACCCCGACCTGATCTGGGGTCGGCTTATCGAAGCAGGGATTAGCGTGATCCAGACTGATCAGCCGGAACTTCTCCATTCCTACACCAGAAAGCGAAAAGCTGCTGCCTGACGACTGACGCGTCACGGGAGCGGAAATAACACAATACAGCGCCACTGCGCTGCTCGGGAGGTCACAGTGAGTGTACTAAGCATCGCAGATGCGCGGATTCGGTTTGGATCCTACGATGCCCTCAAGGGCATTTCGGTTGCCGTTGAACAGGGGCAACTCGTAACGCTTCTCGGTCCGTCGGGTTGCGGCAAGACAACCCTGCTTCGCGCGATCGCGGGGTTCATTTCGCTCGATGGAGGCGCGATCTCCATTGACGGAGCGGATATGCGTGGCGTCCCTCCGGAACGGCGCAATACAGCGATGTGCTTCCAGTCCTACGCGTTGTTTCCGCACCTAACCGTATACGAGAACATCGCCTTCGGCCTCCGTCAGAAGGGGACGGCGAAGGAGGAACTTGAACAGCGTGTGCAATCTTCGGCCGCGCAGGTGTCGTTGCAGGCGCAACTTCAGAAGCTTCCAACCCAGCTTTCCGGCGGTCAACAACAGCGCGTTGCATTAGCGCGCGCGCTTGCTGTCCGACCGGGCGTCATTCTCTTTGATGAGCCACTCTCAAACCTCGATGCTCGCCTTCGCGACCAAGTCAGGTTCGAGATCCGTCAGCTCCAGAAAAACCACGGATTTACTGCGGTTTACGTGACGCACGACCAAGCAGAAGCATTGGCGATGTCCGATTTGGTGGTTGTCATGAATGCGGGTCAGATCGAGCAGGCGGGAACGCCGCACGACGTCTACTATCGGCCGATTAACCGGTTTGTTGCGGACTTCGTAGGCACCGCAAACATCATGCCGGTACAGGTGGTCGGTCGGGATGCGTTCGCAAACACCTACAGGCTCAAAAGCCCAATGGGCGAAGTCGAAGTTCTCTCTGATGAACAGCCGATCGCAGACCATGTCTACGCAATGTGGCGTCCTGAGGATGCCATTGTGCAGGATGGCCTAGACGGACAGTCAAATGTCTTCACGCTCAAGGTTAAAGCAAAGAGCTTTCTCGGCAACCTCACCGATGTGTCCGTGTCGGCAGCCGGTACCGATGATTTGTACCGGATTCAGATTCTTGGCCAGACAGAGATTGCTGAGGGCGAAATGAGGTCGTTTCGGATCGAGCCGTCGAAGATCCGTTTCCTGAAGGAGCGTGTTCAATGAACGGTAGAACGACGCTTCAAGCTTACCTTCTTCTCCTTCCGGGCTTGGGTCTCATCCTGTGCTTTACCGGTGTGGTCATCGGAATGGCTATATCACAGTCCTTTGGCTTCTTGAATTTCTCTGGAGAAAGCGGATTTTCAACTCGGTTTTGGCAATCTACGACGGCTGATCCCCAACTATGGCGGGCGTTTTGGTATTCCGCCCGTGTTTCCGTCACAAGCGCCGTCCTGGCTGTAGCGATGGCCTATCCGCTGGCACTCTGGCTTCGGAAACCGTTTCCCGGTTCAAGCTTCATCAGCGCGTTTTTGAAGGCTCCGCTTCTCGTGCACGGACTGGTTGCCGCCTTTCTGTTCATCAACTTCATCTCCTTCCAGGGCTTTTTCAATCTCGCGCTCGTCAAGCTCGGGATCATTGCCCGGCCGATGCGGCTTCAAAACGATAGCTACGGCGTTGGCGTTGTCTTCCTCCAAGTCTGGAAGCAGATGCCGTTCGCACTGCTGGTCTTGACGGGCGCTGTGCAGGCAATCGGCGACGATATTCTCAATGCGGCTCGTGATCTCGGCGCTGGCGCGGTGACGCGTTTTCGCAAGATCATTGTGCCCCTCACTCTGCGTTCACTACAGGCGGCACTCATACTCATCTTCATTGGAGCCGCGGGAGACTTCTCGTTCCAGGTCGTCGCTGGCCCGACGAGTGTAAACTCAATGGCCCAGTTCATGGTCGGTGCCCAAGAGGTCGGCGATGACGGGTGGAATATATCCGCTGTTGTAGCAGTGCTCCTTATGGCGCTGTCTCTCGGAGGTTCCGCATTCCTCGCAGCGGCTAGCCAATTTCTAGCTCGTATTGGAAGGGGCTAACCATGAATAACGTTCAAACGCTGGCTCACGCTTGGACGAGCCGAGTTCTGATTTCCGTGTTGGTTATAATCGGTGCATTTTGGCTTCTCATTCCTTTCGCACTAGCTGCGTTGTGGTCTTTGGTCGATGTCGATCATCCCTGGGCGTATCCGGCGATGTTTCCGCCGGTGCTCTCGTTTTCGCGTTGGTCCGAGGTTTGGAATACCACGGCATTGCCGCAAGCGCTGATCAATAGCTATACGCTCGCCCCATGCGTCGCCGTGCTCGCGGTCGTTCTTGCATTGCCGACAGCCTATGCATTTGGACGTCTCGATTTTCCCGGCAAGTCGGTCATGCAGATATTGACGCTGTTGCCGCTAGTCTTGCCCGGCTTTGTAGTAGCGATCTTTTTTTCGTCCCTCCTCATTAAGCTCGGAGTTTACTCGCGGTTCGCCGGGATCCTGATTGGCCACACGGTTATGTTTCTTCCGTTTGCGATCAGGATATTGAGCGTTTCATTTGCTTTGATTCGCCAAGACCTTATCGATGCAGCACGGGATATGGGGGCATCACCTGCGGCAGTGTTCCGAACCGCATTCCTGCCGATTCTTCGGCCAGGTCTGCTGGCTGCTTTCATCATCGTCTTTATTCAATCGATCGAGGAATTCGCGATTTCCTACGTGATCGGTGCGCCGGACTTTACCACCGTCCCAACAATCCTCTTCTCCTATCTCGGATACAACTTCATCAGACCAAATGCTGCCGTCGTATCCCTGATCCTCGTTGTTCCGAACGTCCTGTTGATGCTGCTCGTTGAACGCTTCCTCGGGAAAGCCAACCCCGCTGCGATAACCGGCAAGGGATGACGCCGATGCCTGCAAAAATGCCTATCCCACCAAAAATCGGAGGTAACATTCAATGTTGAAGAGATTGACTATCATGAGTCTGGCGGCGATCGCGATGGCGGTCCCCGTACATGCCCAGGAATTGAAATCGATGTCCTGGGACCAGATCGTTGCTCAGGCGAAGAAGGAAGGGGAGATCACCTGGTTTCACTGGTACTTCCAGGACCGTTTTCGCGAACAGGTGAAGGCATTCGAGGCCGAGACAGGGATCAAGGTCAAGATTCCGGACGGCAGCAATGATTCGAACTTCAACAAGATGCTCGCAGAAAAGGACAGGGCCGAAGGCGACATCGATGTGCTGTCTCTGACCGGCGCTGACGTAAAGAAACTGAACGTCGCTCAGTACCTCTTCGGACCAGTGCGCCAAATGCTGCCCGAAGGGGCAAAGCTCAACTTCACGATCGATGGTGGCGATAGCCAGGGGTATGCGCCGGCCTTCTGGGGCAACCAGATGTGCATAGCCTACAATCCCGATCGCATCGCTGAAGCGGATCTCCCTCGGACGCTTGAGCAATTTGCATCATTCCTGGAAAAGAACCCTGGCGAACTAGGCTTCAACGCTGCGTCGAGCGGAGGCGGCTCCGGTCCGGGCTTCATCGAAGGTGTAACGAGAAAGCTTGTTCCAGATGTCGATTATGCATCCGGCATAGCCGACGCCGCGACCCTCAAGAAACTTGGACCTGCGTGGGATTGGTTCAAATCGCACAAGGACCAGTTCGTCGTTACCGCTTCAAACGCGGACAGCGTCGCTCGTCTGACCTCTGGTGAATTCATGATGGTCGCGACTTTCGAAGATCTCCTCTCAGGTCTCCAGAAGAAGGGGGAAGTGCCCAAAACCTTCAAGGTCTACGTCCCTGATTTTGGTATGCCGAGTGGCGGTAACATGGTGTCGATACCGGCAAACGCCAAGCATAAAGCTGCTGCATTGGTCTTCGTGAACTGGCTTACCAGTGCAAAGACGCAGACCAAACTCAGCCGCGATTTCGGCTCAGCGCCTCAACATCCCGAAGCAGATACTAGCGAGTCCCTGGTGTCGGATGGTGATCGCGGCAAAGGGTTCACTCGTTCAACGAAGCCCCTTCGCGACGACATTTCAAAGCAGTTCTCTTTGAACGTGCTGCAACAGTAAGCCTCCCAAGGCAGGCGGGGAGCGCGCTAAGTGCTTCCTGCCATTACACGCGCGTTGAGTTTGCCTTCACGAATGCAGCGGGAATCTTTGAGATGCCTTCGATGATGGTAGTCCTTTCGATGTCGTCTATGGAGAATTCGAAGACGCATGGACGCGGGGCCAGCACAATGGCGAAGCCGTTGTAGATGCTTTGGTGACGATCAATCTTCAGCAGAAGGGGCACTATCCGTGGCACCACTACCGACAACCGGACTGCATCTGGGCCTTGGTCTTCTCTCAATCGGAAGAAATTGGGGCGTTGCCGATGTACCACCGCTCGACGATGAAGCAGCAGCGGTCTTTTTGGCAAACGCGTCTCAATGTGCCGTACGTATCTTCGATACCGCGCCGTCCTATGCCTCTAGTGAGAGACGTCTCGGCAAGCACCTCGCGACGCTGATTGAAGGCGATCGTCGAGGCCTGACGATCATGACCAAAATGGGTGAATACTGGAATCCTGGAGAGCGGGTGTCCGTGGTGGACCACAGCCTCGATCGCCTGAAGCGCGGCATTGATCGGAGCCTTGAGGTATTGGGGCATATCGACGTCATGCAGGTGCACAAGGCGTCGGTAGAGATCGTCGATCATCCTGATATCAAACAGGCAATCGACTACGCGCGGAAAAGAGGGATCGAGAGTTTTGGAGCAAGCGTCAGCTCGCCCGAAGCCGCTTTGAAAGCAGTCGGAACTGGTCTCTACGCTTCGATACAGTTCCCCTTCAACGCTCAGTCGCTCCAATTTGAACAATTAGCAGCAGAGCTGAGCGCAACTGGCATCACCCCCATAATTAATAGACCATTCGGAATGGGCCGCGCCGTCGACGGACATAGTGATCCCGCCGCTGCAGCCGTCGCGGCCTATCGCTTCATAGCCGATCGAGTTCCTTCGGGCGTGGTTCTGTCGGGAACGTCTAAATCAGGACATCTGCGGGAAAACCAAAAGGCATTCACTTTAGCCGTAAGCAGCTGAGCAAGAAGAAAGACCACAAATGACAGGCTTGAACCCCCGCCTGGAACTCGCCAATTTCATCGCGCTCGAAGCCGAGGTACTGGCGCGTAAATTTTTTGGCGAGCGGGACCATTTTTCTCTGGAAGAGAAAGACGCGAACGAATTTGTCTCAGATGCTGACCGCCAGGTCGAAAGACTCATGCGCGATCGCCTCGCGGCCGAATTGCGCGGCGACGCCGTAATGGGCGAGGAAATGGGCGGCGCGGCTGTCTTGGCCGCAACCGATGACGTCAACAAGGTTCTTGGGCGCCGTTTCTAGTCCAAGAAAACCAAGGGCACGGGATTGGATCCCCGACAACGTGAAAAACTACCCGAGCGATGGCCTATCCAATGACCTCCACGATCGTCATGATAAATCTGTTCGGTGCCGTAGCCTTGCTGCTGTTCGGCCTCGCGCAGGTGAAGGACGGTGTATCACGGGCCTTCGGCGCCAAGCTCAGAGCCGGGCTGGCGAGGGGCACCCGCAGCGGTCTTCGCTCCTTCATCTCGGGTTTCGTCGCCACCATCGCGCTGCAGAGCTCGACGGCCATGGCGCTGATGGTCGCTTCCTTCGTCGAGCGTGAGCTCGTCAAGCCGCGCATGGCGCAGATCGTGCTCCTCGGCGCCAATGTCGGCACCGCCGTTACCGCCTGGATCGTCGCGACGGGCATCGAGTGGCTGTCGCCGCTCGTCATCCTCGCCGGCATCGTGCTCTATCGCAGCGACTCGACCTCCCGCCAAGGTGGCGGCACCGCACTGATCGGCATCGGCCTGATGCTGCTGTCGCTGCATCTCCTCAGCAGCGCCACGGTGCCGATGCGCCAGTCGCCGGCGCTCGCAGCTTTCATTGGCCTTCTGGACAACGCCTGGCCGGTCGCGCTCGCCTTCTCCGCCGGCATCGCTTTTATTTCATCCTCCAGCCTCGCCGCCGTCGTGCTGATCCTGTCGCTCGCCTCGACCGGCATCTTCTCGGCCGGCCTAATCATCGTGCTGGTGCTCGGCGCCAACCTCGGCGGCGCCATTCCACCAGTCGTCGCCTCACTCTCCGGCCCGGCTTCGGCCAGACGTGCCACCCTCGGCAATCTGATTGTGCGCGCCATCGGATGCGCCATTGCCCTGCCGCTGGCCGGCTTCGGCGCCGATATGCTCGATACTCTTCCGCTGTCGCATGCCAAACTCCCCGTCGACGCGCATCTCGGCTTCAACCTCATCCTTGCGGCACTGGCTTGGCCCTTCTCCCGCCTCCTCGCCAAGCTGATGCTCCGGATCGTGCCGGGGGACGCCCAGACCGAAAACGCACCGAAATATCTCGACCTTCAGGAGCTTTCGACGCCGGTCGTGGCGCTCGCTAGCGCCACCCGCGAAACGCTCGGCGTCGGCGATCTGATCGAGCGCATGCTGCAGCGTGCCGCCGATGCCTTCGAGCGCAACAACATGTCGAAGCTGACGGAAATCGCATCGCTCGAGCAGCGCGTCGACAGCCTGCAGCAGGAAGTGAAGATCTATCTCTCCAAGCTCGGCCGCGGCGGTCTCAGCGTAGAGGATGGTCGCCGCTCAATCGTCATCATCGACTACGCGATCAACCTCGAGCATAGCGGCGACATCATCGAAAAAGGGCTGCTGCCACAGGTCGCCAAGAAGATCTCGCTCGGCCTGAAATTCTCGGACGACGGCTATGCCGAACTCAGCGAGCTCTTCCACCTGACGCTGGAGAACCTGCGAATCGCTCAGACCATCTTCGTCACCCGCGATTTCAATCTCGCCCGTCAGCTAATGGAGGTGAAGGTCGAGGTCCGGCGCATGGAGAAACAATCCTCCGAGCGCCATCTGGAGCGGCTGCGCGACGGCCGCGCCGACAGCCTGCAAACGAGCTCCCTGCACCTCGACATGCTGCGCGACCTGAAGCGCATTAACGCGCATATCGTCTCAGTCGCCCATCCCATCATGGACGAACACGGCCTCCTCATCGAAAGCAGACTTCGTGATGCCAGCTGAAAGCGCAAGGAGGTCCGCCCTCTCTGTCCTAACCCACGTGGTCCCGCAGCTTTTGAATGGCGATGTCATCAGGCAGTTCGCAGCGATCTGCGTCCGGAGAAAGCCGGATCCGGATGGCAGCGTGGAGATCCTGCTCATCACCAGTCGGGGCAGCCGACGCTGGATCATTCCCAAGGGCTGGGCGATGAAGAGCAAGAAGCCGCATCAGGTTGCAAAACAAGAGGCCTGGGAAGAGGCTGGGGTGAGGGGCCGCGCCTGGAAAAGGCCGTGTGGCTACTACACCTACGCAAAAGCCCTGGCCGACGGCGCTCTTATGCCCGCGCTCGTGCAGGTTCATCTGCTCGAAGTAGCGGAGCTTGCGTCGGAGTTTCCGGAAAAAGGCCAACGCCGACTGCAGTGGTTTGGACCACATGAGGCCGCGACTATGGTCGACGAGCCGGAACTCAAGAGATTGTTGGCTATGGTTCCAGTGATGATCGGAACGGCATGACGGCGGCATTCCGTGCGTGATGTCCAGCAGAGCAGAGAGGAATCGGAATGGACGGACAGCTTCAATCTCTGATCGACGCGCTCGATGTGGCCCGCGACGGACGCATGGTTCGCGCCGCCTTGAAGAGTTTCGCCACCGCCTGCGGCTACGAGCGTTTCGCCTAT
>NZ_JACVAO010000041.1:2500-5369 GCF_014851885.1 Ensifer sp. ENS02
GTTGCCGCTTCCCTTCGGGAAGGCGGCTAAGGATGAGCATTGGCAATGAGAACGATCAAGTGTCAAAAGGGCATTTGGTGGATGCCTTGGCATGCACAGGCGATGAAGGACGTGATACGCTGCGATAAGCCGTGGGGAGCTGCGAATAAGCTTTGATCCATGGATCTCCGAATGGGGGAACCCACCTTAAATGCTTGGAAAATTTAAGTCGTGCGCAAGTACGGCTTAGGTTTCCAAGCATTGTTTAAAGGTATCTTATCCTGAATACATAGGGGTAAGAAGCGAACGCAGGGAACTGAAACATCTAAGTACCTGCAGGAAAGGACATCAACCGAGACTCCGCAAGTAGTGGCGAGCGAACGCGGACCAGGCCAGTGGCAATGAGGAATAAAGTGGAACGACATGGAAAGGTCGGCCGTAGAGGGTGATAGCCCCTTACACGTAGAACACTCATTGTCCTTGAGTAAGGCGGGACACGTGAAATCCTGTCTGAACATGGGGAGACCACTCTCCAAGCCTAAGTACTCGTGCATGACCGATAGCGAACAAGTACCGTGAGGGAAAGGTGAAAAGCACCCCGACAAGGGGAGTGAAATAGAACCTGAAACCGGATGCCTACAAACAGTTGGAGCCCGCAAGGGTGACAGCGTACCTTTTGTATAATGGGTCAACGACTTAGTGTGACGAGCAAGCTTAAGCCGATAGGTGAAGGCGCAGCGAAAGCGAGTCTGAACAGGGCGTTCAGTTCGTCGCATTAGACCCGAAACCGAGTGATCTAGCCATGAGCAGGTTGAAGGTTGGGTAACACCAACTGGAGGACCGAACCCGCATCTGTTGCAATAGATTGGGATGACTTGTGGTTAGGGGTGAAAGGCCAATCAAACTCGGAAATAGCTGGTTCTCCGCGAAAACTATTTAGGTAGTGCGTCGACCGAATACCCTCGGGGGTAGAGCACTGGATGGGCTATGGGGACTCACCGTCTTACTGATCCTAACCAAACTCCGAATACCGAGGAGTACTAGTCGGCAGACACACGGCGGGTGCTAACGTCCGTCGTGAAAAGGGCAACAACCCTGACCTCCAGCTAAGGTCCCCAAGTCATGGCTAAGTGGGAAAGGATGTGAGGATCCCAAAACAACCAGGATGTTGGCTTAGAAGCAGCCATCATTTAAAGAAAGCGTAACAGCTCACTGGTCTAAATAAGGGTCTTTGCGCCGAAAATGTAACGGGGCTAAAGCCATGCACCGAAGCTGAGGATACGTCGCAAGACGTGTGGTAGCGGAGCGTTCCGTAAGCCTGTGAAGGGATACCCGTGAGGGGTCCTGGAGGTATCGGAAGTGCGAATGTTGACATGAGTAACGATAAAGAGGGTGAGAGACCCTCTCGCCGAAAGACCAAGGGTTCCTGCTTAAAGTTAATCTGAGCAGGGTTAGCCGGCCCCTAAGACGAGGCGGACACGCGTAGTCGATGGGAACCACGTTAATATTCGTGGGCCTGGTGGTAGTGACGGATCGCTTAACTTGTTCACACTTATTGGATTGTGTGGGCGGGGACGCGGTTCCAGGAAATAGCTCCACCGTATAGACCGTACCCGAAACCGACACAGGTGGTCAGGTAGAGTATACCAAGGCGCTTGAGAGAACTATGCTGAAGGAACTCGGCAAATTGCACGCGTAACTTCGGAAGAAGCGTGACCCCAAGGGACGCAAGTCTGTTGGGGTGGCACAGACCAGGGGGTAGCGACTGTTTATCAAAAACACAGGGCTCTGCGAAGTCGCAAGACGACGTATAGGGTCTGACGCCTGCCCGGTGCTGGAAGGTTAAGAGGAGGGGTGCAAGCTCTGAATCGAAGCCCCAGTAAACGGCGGCCGTAACTATAACGGTCCTAAGGTAGCGAAATTCCTTGTCGGGTAAGTTCCGACCTGCACGAATGGCGTAACGACTTCCCCGCTGTCTCCAGCATAGACTCAGTGAAATTGAATTCCCCGTGAAGATGCGGGGTTCCTGCGGTCAGACGGAAAGACCCCGTGCACCTTTACTATAGCTTTACACTGGCATTCGTGTCGGCATGTGTAGGATAGGTGGTAGGCTTTGAAGCAGGGACGCCAGTTCTTGTGGAGCCATCCTTGAAATACCACCCTTATCGTCATGGATGTCTAACCGCGGTCCGTTATCCGGATCCGGGACAGTGTATGGTGGGTAGTTTGACTGGGGCGGTCGCCTCCGAAAGAGTAACGGAGGCGCGCGATGGTGGGCTCAGACCGGTCGGAAATCGGTCGTCGAGTGCAATGGCATAAGCCCGCCTGACTGCGAGACTGACAAGTCGAGCAGAGACGAAAGTCGGTCATAGTGATCCGGTGGTCCCGCGTGGAAGGGCCATCGCTCAACGGATAAAAGGTACGCCGGGGATAACAGGCTGATGACCCCCAAGAGTCCATATCGACGGGGTTGTTTGGCACCTCGATGTCGGCTCATCGCATCCTGGGGCTGGAGCAGGTCCCAAGGGTTTGGCTGTTCGCCAATTAAAGCGGTACGTGAGCTGGGTTCAGAACGTCGTGAGACAGTTCGGTCCCTATCTGCCGTGGGTGTAGGAATATTGACAGGATCTGTCCCTAGTACGAGAGGACCGGGATGGACATATCTCTGGTGGACCTGTTGTCCTGCCAAGGGCATAGCAGGGTAGCTATATATGGAATGGATAACCGCTGAAGGCATCTAAGCGGGAAACCAACCTGAAAACGAGTATTCCCTTGAGAACCGTGGAAGACGACCACGTTGATAGGCTGGGTGTGGAAGTGCGGCAACGCATGAAGCTTACCAGTACTAATCGTTCGATTGGCTTGATCGTTCCCATTGCTCATGCTCATC
>NZ_JACVAO010000042.1:0-4734 GCF_014851885.1 Ensifer sp. ENS02
CCAGCACCGTCATCGTCGCCGCATCCGGTCCGACGATCAGTTGCCGCGACGGACCGAAAAGGGCGTAGGCGACAAGCGGCGTGATGCTCGCATAAAGGCCCGTCTCGGGCGGCAGCCCGGCGATGGCCGGATAGGCGATGGCGCTCGGCAATCCGACCGCGGCAATAGCGACACCTGCGGAAATGTCGCTGCGTAGCCATCCGGGTTGGTAACCATTCAGGTTCGCAAGCAAAGGCAACCGAGGCAAAATAAATGGCATGTTTGTGTCTCGATGACGAAGGGTCATTCGGGTCCCACGTCCCACTTGTCGTCGGGATCGAAGCGGTCGATGAAGGGCACGATCGCTTCCGTGCTCGGCCCGAGGTCGCTGCCCTGCTGATTGACGACGAAGGTTTTCATGCCCGTTTCCGCATAGGTGACCGGCCAGGCGGCGGCGGAAATAATTGCCACCAACTCGTCCGGGTGAAGCGCGATACGCGCCGCCAGCACCTCGAGTTCATCGTCGCTGAGCGGCTCGGGTGCTGTCTGTTGTTCCTGAGCAGCCGGCCCGCCCGCCGTCTGCTTGGCAATCGACAGGCTCGGCGGTGATGAGAGAATGATGGCAATGGCACCGCCAAGCGCGACGGTCGTCTTCGGGATCATAAACACCTCTCCGAGCGCGAGGACGGCACGTCCTAATGCAACCGTTGGCCAGCCTAAAAGCGAATAAATAGGGTCGCATTCGCTGGCGAAAGAGCGCCATCGGGCTCCAGTCGTAAATTCGCGTAAGTTACGCTGCGCCTGCGCGTGCGCCCCTTACTGTCACCAGTATGATTTTTCGTCCGGACTAATTTTAATCGCATTTAACGACAGGCGCCCGTTGCCGCTGTCTATCGAGGTCACATGACTGTAGAAATATGGACTGGGAGTCGCACTCATCTCAACGAAGCTGCTCCACTCCTAACATTTTCGGATGGGCAGGAAATCTACTGCGCCGGGGACCCGGTGGACCGTGCCTTCTGTGTCGCTTTCGGGACCGTGCGCGTCTACCGGATGCTCACAAGTGGCCGGCGGCAGATTCTCTCGTTTCATATGGCTGGAGAATGGTTCGGGATTGAACGTGATAGGCGCCGGAAGTTCAGTGCGGAAGCTATTGGGTCGAGCGGAATTCTGTCCGTAAATGCCAGCCCGGGTGATAAGACGGTGCCCTTATCGTCGATATTCTGGGCGCTGTCGTCCGCGCAGCAGCAACAGCTCGTCGTCGGCCGACCGAGCGCGGATGAACGCGTGGCTGCGTTTCTGCTTGAAATGTCGGCGCGGCTTGGCTTCCACGCTTTCGTATTGCCGATGCCTCGTAGCGACGTTGCGGACTATCTCGGATTAACCATCGAATCGATTTCGCGCGCCATGACAAGATTGAAGCGAGGCAAGCTGATCCGGCTTGATGGCTCTCGGCGCATCGAGATCCTAGATATGGAAGCGTTAGAAACGATCTGCAGTTAAGCGGCAGTGAGCACGAGCAGACATGGCGAGCAATCTCCAGTTACGCCAGGAATTCCCGAATCTCCTGGACGAGAGCTTCAATCAGCTCTTCGTATTCTCGTCGGCGTTCTTCGCGTAGGTCGGCCGAGTACATATCGACCCTGCTCAGGGCGTCGTCAGCAACAGCCAGGTCGTCGCACAATCCACGGAAACTCTGGCGCCCAAGCAGAAGTTGTCGTATCTGGAGAGACTTGTCAGGAAAGCGGTTCAACGCCGCCTGCAGCCCCGGGCTACCGCCGTTTGAATTCAATACCGCTTCCATACTCCCCCGCCCACGACTGAACAACCCGAGCTGGATAGTAGGTGGATCCCCTTGATCGCACAGGTATGATACGCGACGATACGCGACGGGATATGTGGTCAACGGAGTCGTTGAATTCTAAGATTTTTTCAGCCGCGGCTATTCTTGTGCGAGTTCTAAATATAGTGTGATTGAAGTAGGGCGTTTTATAACCGAACTCGCCTTCAAGTTGGGCATCGAAGTCGAGGGATCTGATGGTCGCTGCAAGTTCAGGCAAGGAGCATATCGATGCACCCTCTGCCGACGACGTGCGAGAGCAACTAGCCAGTATCCTTTCCAGCGACAAATTTCATCTGCCGGAGCGGGCTCGAAGCTTCCTGAGGTTTGTAGTCAACGAAACCCTCGAGGGGCGGGCCGAATACCTGAAGGCATTCACCATTGCGCATGATGTATTCGGTCGACGAGACACGTTCGACGCGCAAAACGATCCGGTCGTTCGAATTGAAGCTGGCCGAATCCGTCGAGAACTTGAGCGTTACTACCTGCTGTCGGGTCCGAGCGAACGAGTAGTCATCACGATTCCGAAAGGTGGGTACGTGCCGGCCTTCGAATTCAATGATGCGTTCAAAGGTCTCGAGCAGACAGGGACTGAGACACTATCCCAGATCGAATATAAGCTTGAGTGTCAGGCTGCGACCCCCGAGCGTCCAAAAGCCAAGTTTCGCATCGGATTTCCGTTGCAAGGGGCGCTTGCTGCCGCTGTGGTGGCTGTGGTGGTCGCCTCCGCGCTGCTGATAAAAGCAGTTGGAACAGATAATGGTTTTGCATCCATGGTGACGGTAACCGCTCGACCGGTAATCGCGGTTGAGCGCTTCCGGGATGTTGTGGTAAGTGACCGCTCTTCCAGTCTCTCGATGGGCCTGACAGAAGAAATCATCGGCAATCTGGTCAAGTTCAAAGAGATCGTCGTTACTGCGGGGACGGCGTCTGCTGGACGCAACCCGACCGCTTCAGGCTATATTCTGCAGGGCTCTGTTAGATTGGAAAATGAAAAGGTCCGATCGATTGCACGGCTCGTTCGGCGTTCGGATGGGGTAATCATCTGGGCGAACAACTACGATTCAGATTTGCGCGCGCAAAGCTCATTCGAAATTCAAAGCGCTCTTGCAAAAGACATTGCGACGGCAGTCGCCCAGCCGTTCGGCGTGATCTTCCAGACCGACACGAAAGATATTGCGTCCCAGAGTGTAGGCGGATGGGACGCCTATACCTGCACCTTGGCCTACTACAGTTATCGAACCGAGATGACGCAACCGGCCCACGAAGTCGCGAAAGATTGTCTGGAAAAGGCAATCATCCGAGCGCCGTCGGATGCGACGATGCAGGCGTTTTTGGCGCTTCTGTTTCTCGATGAGGTGCGTTTTTCCTATAAGCTCGGCTTGAAACCGGCTTCGGCATCTCTGGAGAAGTCTTTCAAGCTGGCTGAGCACGCGGTCGAACTCGATCCCCAGAACGCCCGCGCGCTGCAGGCACTGATGCTCGCCAGCGTTTTTAGAAACGATATTCAATCTGCCTTGCGGGCCGGTGCAGCTGCTTATGCGATCAACCCTAACGATACAGAAGCGGCTGGAGAGTATGGTTTGCGCCTGGCGATGTCCGGTAAATGGGAGACCGGGTGCGGATTTATCTCGAACGCTGTGAGCAAGGGAGCCGGTCCGAAGGGCTATTTTGAAGTTGGGATGGCGCTCTGTGCATTCATCGACGGTGACTTGGCGGCGGCTGAACTCTGGTCGCGAATGTCCGATCTCGACTACAATCCCATGCATCATATGGTCTTGACAGCAATTTTGGGTGCTGCTGGCCGGATCGATGAGGCCAGGACCGAGTTGAAATGGATAAATGAGCACGCGCCAGCCCTGATGGCGAACATCAAGGGAGAGATCTCGCTGCGGATCGCACGTCAGGAAGATCGAGAACGCATCTTTGCAGGCTTGCGTGCTGCCGGTGTGGAAACCGAAGAATCTCCTGGCGCGACCAAAACTCCTTGAAGGCGACCTCGAGCCGCAAGAACTCACATAGTAAAGCTGCGTATCCGCAAAGGACATATCCGGATGAAATGGTTTCTCTCCCTCGCCGCAGGCTTTTCTCGACGGCCACAGCTGTCAAATAGAAAATCGATGATCCGGATGTCGTTTGGCACTTAACTGGGGTCTTCCTCACTTTGTGTGGTTAACAAATCGTTAGCAGTCACGCCGGTATGGGCGGGCATGCGAATGAAATCGAAATGGTCGCCCGGTCCGGGCATTAAGGTGCTAAGCGTCGTATCCAACGGCGATGGTTATTGGGTTGTGTCTGCTTGCGGACCATCTTCGGGCATATGCCCAGATTGCCGACAACAGAGCGGAAGTCGGCACGGCTGGTCGTACCGCAGTCTCCAGGACCTGCCTATTCAAGGCAATGAAGTGACAGTAAGGCTTCGGTTGAGCCGCTGGCGTTGCACATATCGGCAGTGCAAACGGCAAACATTCACTGACCCGGTCCCGGAGATTGCCTCGCCCTACGCCCGCAGGACAACGAGGGTCGCCAAAATCGTCGGCCTGCTGGGTCACGGTACAGGCGGACGACCCGGAGAGCGCTTGATGAAACAGCTGGGGATGCCGATCAGCGACGACACCATCCTTCGGCACTTGAAGCGCACTGCTTCACGGGTCGACGACGAACCCCCTGCACGGATCATCGGTATCGATGACTGGAGTTGGAGAAAATCGTGGCGCTACGGTACGATCATCGTTGATCTCGAGCGCCGAAAGGTCATGGACATTCTCGAAGACCGGAGCGTGGCGAGCTGCGCGGCGACAAACAAGGTGAGATTCAGCGTCAATCAGGATGAGACTCGGCGGCGGGGGTGTGACGAAGGGAGGGCGTAGCCCGACCGGAGTTACACCCCCGCCGCGGCGCAATTTTTAGGCGTC
>NZ_JACVAO010000043.1:0-3401 GCF_014851885.1 Ensifer sp. ENS02
TTGTTGATCTGACCGTAGAATTCGAAATAAGCATTGTCGTCGCCGAGCCGCAGCTTCGGTATCCAATGCTCGGCTTCCTTGCTGGCCTGCGCCGGCTTTGCTGGCTCCTGGGCCGAAGCAGGTGCCGCAACCCCCAGTGCCACGCTGAAAAGTGCGGGTGAGACTACGTGTAATACATGCCGCATCAAAAGCACCTTTCAGTCACGGGCGATTCGCCTTGTCGGTCCGCAGTCAGTATTCGCCACTTTACTTTAGAAGTCTGTTGCAAATTCTCGTCGTGCACTTGTTTTGCCGCTGATCGATTAGATTATTGGCTTCTTATCCGGCGATGATACCCACGATCACCGTCCCCCATGTGGTGAGCAGTATATGGCCGATAGGCACTGCAGGCGTGTAACCAAGGACTGCTACCGAGCTCCCCGACCTGTCCTGGACGGCGGCCATGCCGGCCGTCATGGTCTGCGCGCCGGCTAGTCCACCCAACAACAGTATGGGGTTCATGCCAAGCACGTAGCGTCCAAAGTAAAGGCCTACGATCAATGGAACCATTGTGACGATGATGCCGCCGACCAGGAGCCCGACACCCGCTTCCGCGATAGCGGGGCCAAATACCGGACCTGCATGAAGGCCAGTCATCGCGACGAAGGCGGCAAGACCAAGCGCGGTCATGAGTGACACCGCAGCATCCGGTATGCGACCAAAAAGTGGAAAGCGCGTGCGCAGGTGCCCCACCACCAATCCGGCGAGGAGTGTGCCCACACTGGTGCTCAGCGAAATCCTCATGTCTCCGATGGGAAACGTGACGAGAACGCCGACAAGTCCGCCCAGGAAGATCGCAAGGCCGAGGACCAGGAAGTCCGTTGCAGTGGCCGGCGCGACCACGACACCAATGCGCTTGGCGGCGCTCACCACGACCGGTTCCGGGCCGACGAGGCGAAGGATATCCCCGCGCTGCATTGTGATCCCTGGCGCAAGAGGAATGTCCTGGCCGCCACGACTGATCGTTCGCAGATAGAGGCTTCTTGTCCAGCCTTCTGTCGCCACATCCGCAATGCTTCGGCCATTAAGTTCAGGGCTCGTCAGCAACACGTCGGTCACCGATATCGGCACGTCCAACAGCTCACGATCCTCGACTTCCTCGGAGCGCTGACCAAGGACGGTGACCAGCACCTCTCGTGTTCCGGACACCGCAACGATATCGCCAGGTTCAATCACAAGCTCGGGAGCGGCCTCAAGGATTAAGCCCCCGCGTCGCAGGCGTTGAATGAATAGTCGATGCTCCGGAAATGTTGCCTCGGCATCGACGACCGATCGACCGGCGATCGGCGCGCCCTCCGCTATCCGGTAGGCGCGAATTTCGAACCTGTGCCAGGCGGACGCGACCCCGGTGGCCTTTCGGGTTATCCCGTATTCTTTCTCAAGTTTTAGCGCCTCGGCGACGAGGTCGATGCCAAGCAATTTTGGACCGACAACGCTGCAAAACAGGATGACGCCAACAGCGCCGAATACGTAGCAAACAGCGTCGGCCACGGCGATGTGGGCGACAAACCGTGCGCGATCCGCCTCGGGCAGCGGCAAGGCGTTGATCGCTTCGGTGGCAGTGCCCATTGCCGGACTTTCAGTGAGCGCGCCCGACAAAAGCCCGGCTCCAAAACCAGGGTCCAAGCCAAGGATTTTCGCGACCACGACGGCTGTGACCAGCCCGGTCACACAGACGACCACCGCAAGCAGGACAGGCTTCATGCCGTCCCGTTTCAAGGCCTGCAAGAACTGCGGCCCGACTGAGTAGCCGATACCGAAAAGAAACAGGAGAAAAAGCAGCGACTTCGCCATCCCGGCAATCGGAACATCGGCGAACTGACCGATGAGGATACCGGCGAACAACGAGCCGGTGACCGGACCCAGACTGAAACCTCCGAACTTGAGGCCTCCGATCAGGTACCCGATGCTGATTGCAAGGAATACGGCAAGCTCAGGATACTTGACCAGGAATTGCTCGATCCAAATCATGACCAGACGAACTCCCTCCCACCTCAATCAAGGGCCAAGGGCACCTTTACCGCCGACCCCAAACGTTCATGCAAACCGGCAATCCATGCAAAGCATTGGGGGTCGAGTTCGTCCGGATAGCAGCCCGCGGACCCGTGGAAGCTCCGGCACTACCGTGCTTTCGCCGATCGTTTCGCCTTGGCCGCAACTGCATCAGGTTTGACCAGCTTCAGACCCCTTGCCTTCTCGTAGCCATGGATCTCCTTCACATCCAGCTTCCGCATGAAGTCGATCGTCTCCTGCGTCAGGACCTGACCCGGCACCATGATAGGGAACCCCGGGGGATAGGGGATGACGAAGTTGGCCGAGACCATTTCCGGACCTTCCTTCAGCCGCTTGTCGCACTCGGCTCCGATCAGCGGTACGTATTCGCAGACCGAAGCATCATAGGCGTGGAAGAAGGCGGCTCGCATGTCGCCTTCGGGCGACGTGCGTCCCGCGTCACCGCGATACAACGCGTGGAAGTGACTGAAATTTGGAAGGTCCGGCACATCCGTCATCAGCGACTTTACCCGTGCAGCGAAGGCAGCCCGCTCGCCCTCGCCGCCATCGGCAAGCCGTTTTTCGATACCACGGCAGATCTCGACCAGGACGCGAACGAGATGCGCGATATCACTGCGGGTATTGTTGATGTTGGACTGCAAAAGCACGCTGTTTCGCGACGTCTTGTTCAGCTGGATATCGTACTCGTTGGCCAGCAGCCCCTTGAATTGGGTTCCGTCAAAGCCAGCCGTTCCACATACCAGCGTCATACGCGTGGGATCGAGGTAGAATTCGTCTTCGTTCATGGCTTTCACCGCCGTGGCCCAGGTCGCACCCGGTGCCAGGTAGTCCTTGAACCCTGACTGGCGATACTGCGCAGGGATCATCTCATCCGCACCGAGAACGCGGAAATACTTCGAAATCAGCGGATGTTCGTTGATCGCCCGACGGATCTTGAGAGCGATCTCGATCGCGTTCATCACCAACCCATACCCATCGAGCTCCATCTGCCGGCGTGCAACGTCGAGACTGGCGATCAGCTGCTGGTTCGGACTTGTCGAGGCATGGGTGAACACCGCCTCGTGGAACTGGGCTTCGACGGTATGAAAATCGACATCCTTGACGAGCAACATTGAGCCTTGCCGGATCGCTGACATCGATTTGTGCGTCGAATTGGTCTGATAGACCCGAAGGCGAACAAGACGCGGATCGGGAAGTAGGCGTGCGGCGAGCAGCGCTTCGTCGGACGGCTCATCGCCAAGGTCCGCACGCTGCTTTTCGTAGGCACTGACCGACGCAGGATCCTGCAACCAGCTTTCGATATCCGCTGCTGCCCCCATGGCCGTGCGTGGCCGCAGGAAGGGTGAAAA
>NZ_JACVAO010000044.1:0-3392 GCF_014851885.1 Ensifer sp. ENS02
TATCGTGGCCGGTTCGAGGGCTAAATCGGTGCGGATGTGATCTCTGCCTGCTGGCGGATTGCCGTGCGGCAGTGCGACCGGGAACGTGTCGGCGCCGATGTCTGATGCTGGTCGGTTTGCCGGGCTGGCTGTTGCATGGTTCAGGGCGATGATGTCGATGCCGCCGGCGATGGTGCCGTGCAGGCCGGTTGCGAAGTCCATGAGGTTGAGCAGGTCCTCGCCGGTGAAGTCATCGATGGCGGCGACGTCGCCGGCACTGGCGGCCATCAGCGCGGTTCCGCCGAAGAACTGGCCCTGGTCGAGGCGATGGGCCAGGCGCAGGGCGAACTCACCGCTGTTGGCCAGCACGTGGCCTGCCTGGCTGCTGAGCAGCGACTGGTGTCCGGTCGCGCCGACGCTGGCGCGCAGCGACTTGCCGGCCGACAAACCGCCGCGGTAGAGCGTGGCCGCCCTGAGCGCCGGCGCGACCACCCCAAGGCTCGACACGGCGGCTGAACCGGCCGTCATCAGCCCTTCCTTGCTCCACACCGACTGGCCATGGCGATTGATCGCGGCCAGCTCGGTGAGCGCATTGGCGCCGAGATAGGCGTTGCCGGCGAACGCCAGCGGACGGGCGACGACATTGCCCCCCGGAACGAGGCTGGCGACATCCGCCGCCATGGTGCCCCAGGTGATCACCGTTTGCACCGTGGAGGTGTCGTGGGCGGCAAGCGACCACCCCTGCCCATCCGCGCCCCGTCCATAGACCGTGCCCTTGTCCGACAGCGTGTTGCCGGCGCGCCAGTCCTCAAGGTCGTCGAAGCGCCAGGGCACATTGGCTTGCCGGATCGCCGCCTCATAGGCCAGCGACGTGTCGATCAGCGCCGTTTCGCCATCCTGGCCCTGGACCTGAAGATGCACGATCGGCTTGACCCCAACCTCGTCGCTGACATGCAAAAGCAGCGACGGCACGACCCTGGCCCTGTCGCCGACCGCCTCGCCAATGCGCCGGTCGACCCATTCGATCATCGCCAGCTGCTCGCCGGCAAACAGATCCGTCGATCCGAGCGCATTCGCCCCCTCGGGCACGGCAAAACCCATGGCCCGGCCGAGCGCATTGCGCCGCTCAGCACCGGCCTCCAGCGGGATCGGCGCAAGCCCCGGGTCGTAAACCGCGAAGTAGCGCTGGCGCACCGCCTCGCGCTCGCGGGCGTAGTGCGCCTGCAGCCGCTCGTCATGGGCATCGTCCAGCCCGACCAGATCGGGATGGCTCAGGCGGAACTCGAGGAAATCGCGCGCGCGCGCCGTCTGCGCCTGCTGGCCGTCCAGTTCTCCCCGTTCAGCGACCAGGGCGGCGACCTGCGGATGCACCCAGCGCCCGTCCTCAAGCGGCACCCAGTCCGCACCAGCCCCTTTCGGCCGCACCGCGTCGTCGCCCTTTCGCGGCCCCTGGACGCCCGGACCAAACGTCGCCCGGGCCGTCGCAAGCCGGGCGTCGATGTCGCGTTGCTGCTCCTTGAGGCTGCTCTCCGCACGCTGCGCGGCCTGCCGCCGGGCCCCGTCCAGGCGCAGGCGAGCCTGGTAAAGCGCCCCCGACAGACCGTCGAACCCGCGCGGCACCTCCATCTTCGTCGGCGCCCTCTCCCCCCAGCTCAGCTGGTAGGTGCCCGTCACCTCGCCCTGATGAGAGTTCTGCTGGTAAAGCTGGCCGTCCTTGACGATAATCTCGATGCGATCGCTTTGCTTCAGGTCGCCGCGACCGTCGGTGAACGCCGTGTCGAACTGGTGCGGATTGCGCTGCTGGTTGGCACCCAGAACGTTGGTCTTGTACTCTTCCAGATCCAGATCGCGCCGCGCCACCTCTTCACCAAGCCGCGCTAGTTCCAGCTCTGTCGCGATCCGCTCCTGGCGGTCGCCGGTCTGATGTTGCTGGCGTTGTTCTTGTGCCGCCTGGAGCTCCGCTTCGGCCAGCCGACGTTGCGGGCTTGCCGGCGCTGCGGCCGCCACCGCCCGGATGCTGACCTGCACGCGCTGCTCGATGCGCAGGCCGTCGCCTGCCAGCATCTGCTGGTCGAGCTCGCGCGACAGACGCTCCTTTTGCGCCAGCGCCAGTGCTTCGCGCTTGTCCGCCTCCGCAAATCCGCGCCGCTGACCCGTCTCCTTCGCCAGATCGCTGCCGGCGGCCGGATGCTGGGCAAGCCAGGCCGCCTCCGCCTCCGCTTCCACCCTCAGCCGCGCAAGCTCCCGGGTGCGTTCCGGCGAAACCCGGCCGTGCTCCAGAAGCTCGTCGGCCGACGCCTCCAGCGCCTCTTGCAGCAGCACCTGCCGGGGCGTCGTGCGCGACCGGTCGAGCGAAGCGACAATCTCCCCCAGCCGCACCTTGTCCAGCCGCGCCGCCTCTGCCTCGTCCCCCTTGGCCTTGACCGCTTCTGCCAGTTGCACCGCCGCATCGGCCTTGTTCAGCGTCAAAAGCCCAAGTTCCACCTCCCGGTCGAGCGCAGCCTTGCGGTCGCGCACGGGCTGCGCTGCCGGCGCGGCCGAGGGATGCGGCCGGGCAATGCTCAGGTCGAGCGGCGCCAGCGCCGCATTCACCTGCCGCCACCCGGCCGTCAGTTCGTCACGCCGCGCCGGATCGGCCGCGGCCATATCGACCGCCACCTGACAGCGATCCCGCAGGGTTGCCGAAACCTGGGCGCGATCGAAGGCCCTGTCGGCCCGAAGCTGCGCCAGCCGATAGGCGTCCGACGTCTCCCCGTCGCGCGCCTGCACCCGCGCCGCATGCGCCTTCAGACCTTCGGCCACGGTCCGGTCGCTGTCGGCCTGCGCCCGCCATAAAAGCGCCTGCGCCAACATCGTCTGCTCGCTGCCCGCCGCATCCCCGTCGGGGGTCAAAAGCGGCTGCAGCGCCTGGGCGACCGCGCTGTCGACCGTCAGCGCCAGCGGCGCGCCGCCAGCCTCCGCCGGCAAACCATCCACCGCCCGCTGGCCCGCCGCCAGCACCAGCGGCTGCAAGTCCCCCGGAACCGATCCGGCCAGCGCCCGGGTCGCCGCAACCGCATCCGCACGACCGCCGCCTGGCGCCGCCTGGCCCGCCACAAGGTCCCCCGACAGGCTGTAGATCTCCGCCTCCAGGTCGCTCACCGCCCGTCCAACCGGCACGGGCCGCCCATCCGGTCCCCGGCCGCCCGCACCTCGGCTCGTCTCGGCGATCGCCGAACGCCACGCCGACACCCGATCGGCAAGCCTCGCCGCGCCCGCATCAAACGCCTGCCGCGCAAACTTGCGGTCCGAATCCGCAACCGTCAGCCTCAGCGCATCCTCGACAAACCCGGGAAACGCCGCCTCGGACCGCAGATACAAAGGCGAAACAGGGCCCTCAATCGGTCGAGCGCCACGACGCGCGCCTTCTAGCG
>NZ_JACVAO010000045.1:0-3318 GCF_014851885.1 Ensifer sp. ENS02
AAGGAGCAGACATCACGATGCACCTTGTTGGATTTGTTGAGCGTCAATTAACCGGGGTTGGCGGCTACCATATCGGCCGCCGACGCCTTTTGCGAGTCGGACGTTGCCCGGTGGCTCATACAGGTAGCGGTGGTTGGTAGCGTAGCGATGGCGCTTGAGAACACCATCGCGTCCGAGTTGGTGTACGGTTGTGGCGCTTACGCCAAATCGACGAGCCACTTCCTCGCCAGTTAGCATGCCGCTCTCGCGCAACCGTTCGAACCGGGTCTTCAGCCCATAGGCACGACGCACCAGCATCACTTTCTTCAAGGTAAAAGCCTCACCGCGCCAGTTACGATGCCCGAGTGCGTTGAGACGACTGGCAATCTGCTGGTCGTTGTCGGTCTCCAGCAGTTCGTTGATCAGTGCCACAACCGCTTCCGGGGTCTTGCGGATCACGGCCATGGGCCGGGGACGAGCTACTGCCAGGCTTTGCGTGCGACCTCCGCGCCAGCGTATGTGCATGTTGATCTTCTCGTCGACCAGCAGTGTCACGTCTTCGATGAGGAGACCAAGCATGCGTTTACGCTCGACCTGGCTCGTGCGCTCGTTGTTCCAGATGCGCGGAAAATCTGCGGCCAGCGCTCGGATCCGTTCCTGCATAGCGCCGTCCAGCAATGACTGGTCTGTCTCGTTCTGACGCTCATGTTCGCGCTGAAGCGTATCGAGGTCGCGAAGCTTGCCATTCCAGTCCGCTTCGAGTGCGTCGGCAACCAAGCGGTTGTCGGGATCGACCTTCAGATAGCGTCGGCGTGCGAGTTCAGCCTCATACCGGGCGCGCTGTAACTGCTTGTCGCGCAGCGAGGCGGCTTGTTCGACACGTTGCGAGATCTCCTCCTGCACCGCAAGTGCGACCTCTATCGCCGTGGGTGCCATTGCTTCGAGCAGCAACGCGCTGATCGCTTCATCGATCGCTGGTCCTCTTGCCCATTGGCAAGCCTTGCCCGCGTGGCGCACGACGGCCTCGTTGCAGATGTAATAGGGACGAAGCTTGCCCTCGAACTGTTCATAATGGACCCGCATGCGGGCGCCGCAACGACCGCACAAAACTCTTCCTTGCAATAAGCCGTTGCCCTGGCGAGGCATACGACCCCGCAGGCCCGGAGAAAAACCGACTGCATTTTGTTCGAGACTTGTTTGATTGCGCTCGAACTCGTCCCACGAGATGTAGCCTTCATGGGCCTGAGGGATGAGCACCTGCCAGTCGGACCTCGGCATCTTCTGCTGTACGGACTTAAGCTTGGCATTATAGACCGTGCGGGTGCGTCCGTATGCGAAAGCACCAGCGTATCGTGGATTGTGCAAAATCTGGATCACGCGAGAATGGTCGATCGCGCTCCACAGCACGTCGCCCTTGCCGATGCCGCGACGGACACGCCGGGGAAACAGGATCTTCTCGCTGCGCAGGCGGCGCACGACCGCACAGGCTGTGCCCACCTCCCGGAAGGTATCGAACAGCATGCGCACCGTGTCCTGGATCTGGCGATCCGGATCGAGCACCACGCGCATATCAGGCGTGTAGACCAGTCCGATCGGCAACGGCAACTCGAGCTCGCCACGACGCGCCTTGTTGAGAATGCCGCCTTGCAGTCGAGACTTCAGGATGTGCAGTTCGGCCTCGCTCATCGTGCCCTTCAGGCCGAGCAGCATACGATCGTTGAACGACGCCGCGTCGTAAACGCCATCTTCGTCCATGATGAGCGTGCGCGACATGGCGGCCAGTTCCAGAAGGCGATGCCAGTCCGCATTGTTGCGAGCCAGGCGAGACACTTCCAGCCCCAGCACGATCCCTGCGTGCCCCATCGCGACCTCGCTCACCAAGCGCTGAAATCCGTCGCGGTCCTGCGACTGTGCACCGGAAAGGCCGAGGTCGTTGTCGATGACGTGGACACGCTCAATCGGCCAACCCAGCGCCACCGCGCGGTCCCGCAGTGCATATTGCCGCTTCGTGCTCTCGGTGTTCTCAAACACCTGACGAAGGGAGGACTGGCGGACGTAGAGAAACGCATCGCGCCGCAGGTGATCGGCGCTAATCTTCATGGCATTATCAGTAGACATGGCTTCCTCCTGTCTCTGCTGCCAGCACCATATTGGCGAGCATGTGCACGAGCTGGCGATCGTGCGCGACCAGTGAAGTTGTCTTGAGCCGAGGCGTCGACTGCTGTCGCGCTATCGCGGATTGATGTGGTGCGATCAGTACTGCCAGGCCGCGCCACAGTCCGTGGAAGACGATGGCGCCCATGCGCCTCGCGCAAGCCGTACCGCAAATAACATCGGCGCGGAGCGCTTCGTAAACATCCTTGCCGTTCTCCGACATGGCGATTGCGTGCGTCGGCTCTTCATCGTTTTTTTTTACGCGCCACCGCGCGTTCGATGCTGCGAGGATGGACGCTGATGCCCAGTCTCGCATGCACTAGGTCCGCCAGAGAACGGGCCTGCAGTTGGCCGTTCACATCGAGATGCTCCTCGACGAGACGCATCACCTCGCCAGTAAGCTTGTGGGCTGACTTCGGCCCGCGGGTGCGCGGCAAGAGGCCGGACATGCCATCGCGCTCGAACGCGGCCTCCGCTTGATAGTAGGTCTGCCGAGACAGCCCGAAAAGCGCGGCCGCATCCGCTTTGTTGGTGCCGTCTTCGCGGGCGTGCCGAAGCATCTCATACTTCACTTGCACGAGATCGAGTGGATCAAAGAAACCTGCTTCCCGGAACCAGGGGGCGCGGACGCCCTCGGGCTTGGGGTTCAGAGCGCCCATCTGGCGCAGGCGATCGGGCTTGCTTTCTTTAGTCATGGGAGCCTCCCTGTGTAATGCAAATTATGCCGCACTTTGCTCAAACGTCAATCAAATTATATCTCAAATACCGCCGAAACCCATGTAACATCGAGCCTTACCTATTGCTTGGACGATCAATGACATCGCGTCTCGGCATAATTAGGCTTACATATGCGGCGTAATTTACTTGACGCTTCGTCATTCTTCCTGGCGGCGCTTAATGTGATCAATCAACGACGCCAGCGCCGACAGATCGTCTGGGCGGGAGAAGGACCGACCTGCAGCAACCTGACTGAACAAGTCGGCCTCATTGACATCGGTCCACGAGGCCGGAAGCGAACGCAACCGTCCTTGGGCGTCGTAGAACATGACGCGGTCTTCGCCCCAGTTCTGTTTGCGTGTCGACAGCACGAAGCGCTGTCCGCGCCACGGATGGAACGGGTGCGTAACCTCGAACTCTATGCGGGCTTGAGTGTCAGTACGAACTGCAGTCCTGGACTTGAAAGAA
>NZ_JACVAO010000046.1:0-3117 GCF_014851885.1 Ensifer sp. ENS02
TCCGAATCCGCAACCGTCAGCCTCAGCGCATCCTCGACAAACCCGGGAAACGCCGCCTCGGACCGCAGATACAAAGGCGAAACAGGGCCCTCAA
The DNA here is from genome assembly GCF_014851885.1 of Ensifer sp. ENS02. Classification (NCBI taxonomy): domain Bacteria; kingdom Pseudomonadati; phylum Pseudomonadota; class Alphaproteobacteria; order Hyphomicrobiales; family Rhizobiaceae; genus Ensifer; species Ensifer sp. ENS02. Next base: position 95 of record NZ_JACVAO010000046.1, read on the forward strand.
TCGGTCGAGCGCCACGACGCGCGCCTTCTAGCGATTGGACAAACGCATTCCCATCACGCTCAGGCGTATGGGCCGCCGAAATCTGATGCACAGTGTCCCTTAAGGTCTGTATTCCACGCAAGAGACCGAACATTCCATAACCCTGAAAAGGCTCGCGAGCTTCTGCAAACCAGTGATGTGAAAAAATACTCAATCCGGAGGCCGGGCGGCCACAATCGCAGCATCGTTGAAGGACTGTGGCCCAACAGATGAGCGATCCATCAACGTTTGCGCGCCCAGGCACTCCACCTCACCTGAGCAGCCACCGTTCTCTGTATGTGCAGCGTAAGCCGCGTTCTCCAGACCGCAGCGAAGCCAATGCAAAACGGTAGGATCCGCTGTTGCCCACAGGGGAGCTCTGCGTCTCATGCAGAGCTCCCCTGTAGCAATTGCTTCTTGCACGCCGACTAGGTTTTTGAGACCTGGGGCGGCCGGTGAAGCCATCACCTGAAATGGAACAAGCGGGGAGGGTGGAGCTTGCATGGTTCATTCACAGGCGATGTGTATTGATAACATTGGACCGGTAATGACGTCAAGCGATTATGACAGTCACAATTGTGAACGGTGATATCAAGTGATCTGGTTCGTTGGCGGTGGGCGCGCGCCTTGCGATCACAAAATCCGGGTGAACCGGCGGATAGGGAGATTTGCGTGCGAGCCGACCACGCTGCACCGCAGGGTTGGCCAGCTCGTGGACGAAATCTGATCAGAGATTTGTAACGTGCTGGGTTCCGGGGAAGGGGAGGGGCGGTCGCCGGTCGGATCGTTGGTAACGGTCTGAGTAGCGGTCATCTCCGCGCGTTGCCAGTTGTGTGCGAAGGAACGGCATCACATAACAAATCTGTGACAGCACACTTGAATTGTGTATGGCGAATTGTTATCAAGCTTCATCAGCGTCTGCCGTAAGGGCCCGGAAGTTAAATTCTTCGTTTGGTCTTTAAGGGGATGCTGATGTCTTTTTTGACCACCACTTGTCTGAGGAGACCGGTGGTGCGTCGGAGCCAGCACCTTATGGAAGCTCCGTTGGCGGACCTCGGAGCTTCCTTTTTTAAGGGCGAAAATTCCAGTAACGATCATTATTGTTGCTGCTTCACAGAGCGTCCGACGCGCGGAAACGGGTCTTGGTGCATAGCCGGTCGGCGAGATGGCTCTTTCCGCCGCCAGACGGACCGAACAGGAGGATATTGGCACCTTTGGCGAGCCAACTATCGCCGGCGGCAATGGCCATGACCTGGGCCTTGGAGACCATGGGCGCGGCGTCGAAGGCGAAGCTCTCGAGTGTCTTGCCAGGCGGCAGATGCGCCTCGGCTCGCCATGGGCTTTTTGCGCAGAGAGTGGATGACGTGGTGATAGTTGACGACCTGGTCATGCTTGCCGCTCGCGTGGGCGCGACCTCGCGGCAACGTCAGAAAATGCGTGCCGCCGATGAAGACGTTGAGACGATCGTCAAACAAACGCACACGCAGCCGGTGGCCGATCAAACGGGAGGGGACGGTGTAGAAGACCTTGCGCAAGGCGAAGCCGCCGGTGCGCGACACGGTGACGACCACCTCCTCGAAGTCGGTGGTGCGGCGATCGGGTAGTCCCTGCAGATGCGGGCGCTCGGCATCGATGCGCTTGCCATGTGCGGCATTGCGGCGGCTGACGATCATCGTCGATGAAGGCGCGGTAGGAGCGGAGATCGTCGAAGTCTCTGGTGCCGCGCATCAGGAGTGCATCGCGGACCGCATTCTTGAGATGGAAAAATTGCGCCGCGGCGTGGGTGTAACTCCGGTCAGGCTAGGCCCTCCCTTCGTCACACCCACGCCGCCGAGTCTCATCCTGATTGACGCGGAATCTCACCTTGATTGCCGCCGCGCAGAAGCCGATTTGAAGCGCTTCATGATCCTCTCCCTTCGTCGGATCGGCTGATGCGAATTCTCTGCCCGGTTATTCAAGCCCTTGTGGGAGCGATGTTCAATACCCGGCATGATCTGGCGCCTGGCTGCGCCGTAAGATCGAAGCTTGTCGGTGATCATTACGCGAGGTGATCGGCCTTGCCCTTTCAGGAGCTTTCGCATGAGACGCCTGGCGGCCGTGGCATTGCGCCGACTTTGCACCAGAACGTCGAGGACGAAGCCGTCCTGATCTACGGCACGCCACAGCCATTGCTTCTGTCCACGAATCGTGATGACGACCTCGTCGAGATGCCATTTATTGCCGAGCTTTCCGGCTGAGCGCCTGCGAACGTCATTGGCAAAGTGCCTGCCGAATTTCTCCGCCCATAAACGGATCGTCTGATGTGAGACGATGATGCCACGGGCTGCCAGCAGGTCTTCGACCATTCGCAGGCTGAGGGGAAACCGGAAATACAGCCAGACCGCATAGGCAATCACATCAGCGGGAAATGGGTGACGACGATAAAGTCGATTGTGGGCAATGTTCCTCATGCCCATTCATCGCAGGCGGAAATAGACCGCCGGTTAACGTTACAGTGCCGTCGTCCCACTTGCAAAATCGCAAATCATCCAGTGCCGCGAGGCGCAGACCATCGAAGACCGCGGGCAGAAACGTCGCGCAATGTGCCGCGGCCAAAGGACGGTGCTTTCAGCGGCGGTCGCCGTCGATTGGCAGAATTTCTGAGCGACCGTCCCTGCAAGTTCGCCCGCTCAGAAACGGAAAAGCGGCGACCGGTCGCCGCTTTTCTTGTTTGCGATGGTCCGATCCGAATAGCACGTGCTATCCGCTCATGTCTGGCCCTTGCGTGATTTGTCCGTTGGCAGCAAGAGGGCGTTGCAGGAGCCGCTCTGACCTCCATTTCTCCTGAATGGGTTGCGGTATCGTTGGATTCTGCCGCCGCTCTGCAGCCACGGAATATGTTCCAAAGAGTGCGGTTTCGGCATTGAAGCTGGGTGAGTGAGTAAAGCCAACGCCTTTTGCCGAAGGGGCTTTTGACGTCCATATGTCGAAAGCGGTGTTGCACACCGGTTTTCCCTGCGTTTGTT
>NZ_JACVAO010000047.1:0-3102 GCF_014851885.1 Ensifer sp. ENS02
TGAGCGGCTCGGGTGCTGTCTGTTGTTCCTGAGCAGCCGGTGCGGCTGCCGTCTGCTGTGCAAGAACCGCCGTGACGGGTGTTGTTATCAAAACCGCGATTGCGCTGCCGAGCGCGATGATCGTCTTGCTGACCATAAATGACCTCCAGGCACGAAGGGGCCGTGATTCCTTGACAAAAATCAACTCAACCTTTGCCTTCATAAGGCAGCAGAACGAGCGGGATGAGTACATCTGCAATATTCAGTTCGGCGTGAATTATGGCCCAAGCGTTGCGCAATGGAAGATACGTAACAGTTACATTGCGGTGATTTGCGTTAATGATGTTGATTCTGTGAGGGGCGCTGAGCATCATCACGCTTACTATTCGTCCGAGAAGACACCCGAGGCAGATCGCGTCGGCGAAGTAATGGGGAAGGCATCATGGTCGACTGGTTCGTAAACACGCTTCGAACGTACCCGGAAATAGCAATATTTCTTTCATTGGCGCTTGGTTACTACTTCGGGTCGTTCACGTATAAGGGCCTCGGCCTTGGCGCGGTAACGGCCACGCTGGTTGCTGCCGTCATCATCGGACAGATCGGAATCACGATTTCGCCGCCTCTCAAGGCCACGTTCTTTCTGATGTTCCTGTTTGCGATCGGTTACGGCGTCGGTCCGCAGTTCGTGAGAGGCATTGCTAAGGATGGCATCCCGCAGGCGCTGTTTGCGGTCGTGGTCTGCGTCTTTTGCCTCGGAGCGCCATTTGTCGCGGCTAAAATAGCCGGTTACGACGTCGGTTCCGCACTGGGCCTCTATGCCGGATCGCAAACCATCTCCGCATCAATGGGCTTGGGAACGGACGCAATCAATCGTCTTGGTCTTGCGCCTGAGGAAACCAAGCGATTACTGGATGCGATGCCGGTCGCCTATGCCGTTACCTATATTTTCGGCACGGTGGGATCGGCTATCGTGCTGGCCCTTTTCGGTCCGGCGCTGTTGGGTATCGACTTGGAGGCCGAGTGCAAGCGCTACGAGGCGGAGCAGGGCGGCAAAAAGGAAGCGGGCGGTGCTGGAACTGCCTGGCACCATTACGAGCTACGTGCCTACCGTGTGCGCGAGGGTGGCCCGGTCGTCGGCAAGACGGTACGTGAGGCCGAAGCGCTGATCCCCGAACAGCGCGTGTTCATCGAGCGTATCCGACGAGGGGCGAAGATCGAGGAAGCGACTGCGGATATGGTGGTTCAGGCCGGCGACGTCGTTGCCGTTGCCGGGCGTCGCGACGTGCTGGTGAGCCTGATCGGTCAGACTGCGGAAGAAGTCGACGACCGAGAACTGCTGGCGGTGCCCATCGAGGGCGTCGACGTCCTTGTCACTGTCAAGGAAGCGGACGGAAAGACACTGGCCGACCTGGCGCAATGGCCGACTTCTCGTGGCGTCTTCCTGCGGCGCATAGCTCGGGGCGCGACGGCGACTGAAATCCCCATCCTTCCAAACACGCAGATCCATCGCGGCGACATCCTGACGATCGTCGGGCGGACCCAGGATACTTCGGCTGCCGCGAAAGCGCTCGGTGTGGCCGACCGCCCGACTGACGTCGCGGACGTCGCGTTCATCGGCGCCGCGATCGCGATCGGTGGCTTGCTTGGCGCGCTCGTCTACAAGGTCGGCGATGTGCCGTTTACCCTGTCCACGTCCGGGGGCGCATTGATTTCCGGGCTTTTCTTCGGCTGGCTGCGCTCCGTGCGTCCGAAATTCGGGCGCATACCGACCTCGACCGTCTGGTTCATGAACTCGGTCGGTCTGAATGTCTTCATCGCCGTGGTCGGCATTTCCTCGGGCCCGGGTTTCGTCGCCGGCTTGCAGCAGCTTGGTTTCAGCCTGTTCCTTTGGGGCATATTTGCAACGACCGTGCCACTGGTGCTGGCCATGTATGTCGGGAAATATGTGTTCCGGTTCCATCCAGCCATTCTCCTGGGGTGTTGCTCCGGTGCGCGCACGACCACCGCGTCGCTGGGGATGATCAACGATCGGGCCAAGAGCCAGATCCCCGGGCTCGGCTATACCGTGACCTATGCCGTCGGCAACACCTTGCTGACGATCTGGGGCATGGTGCTCGTGATGATGATGACTTAGAGCCGGTCAGGATGGTCGCGCATCAAAGAAGACACTCGAATGGATAGTGGTCTCCCGATTGCATCATCATCGGGAGCCTTCTGCAGCCGGTCTCAATGCGTTGCTGGTCGTATCAAGCATGGAACGTAGAGTGCCGGTTGCATCTGAATTATCTCTGCCTCAATCCAGTCGGAACAATACCGGGAGCGTGTGATGCCGAACAAGACCGCACATGTTGATCAGTTTCTGCTCATCCATTCGGGGCGTGCAGACAATTGGCGCGAAATCACCACGCTGGCAGACGCCTGGGCCGCCAAGCGTGGCGAGCGGGCAGCGCTGGAAGCGGCGATCGCCGCGGTCAGGGCGGCCGAGGAGTACCACGCCTATCCGGGGGGACGATTGCTGTCGGCGCTGGCCGAGCGCATCGCCACGGACGACGCCGGCGGGGCTGCAAAGCTAGCCCGACGCATCTCGAACGGATTGCTCACCCATTCCTATCGCGGCCGCCCGAGCGAGTGGGACGTGCATGAAGAGATGGCGGCGACCGAAGTGACTGACATCATGCCACCGGGAACGGGCGAGGCAGGCGGGCGGCGCCCCTATTTCGAAGTTCTTTACGTCAACAGCCAGCCCGCCGCGCGGTGGGATGCCTTCGCAGCCGAGATCCGCAGGCTACGCCGACCGGAGGACGGTTTCATCTACGAGCCCGTTCTGGTGGGTTCGTTCGAGGATGCCTTTTGCGCGGCCGCTCTAAATCCCGATATCATTGCCGTCGTGCTGGCCGAAGGATTTCCGTACCGCTCGCGTCACGACGCGCCAGTGCTCCGCTCGGTGCTTGACCCCCTGGGAGAGACCGAGGGACCGGATATGTCGGCGTTGCGCTTGGCGCGCGGCTTGAAGCGCATCCGGCCCGAACTCGACGTCTATCTGCTTTCCGACCGGCAAGTCGAAAAGATCGCCGGAGATCCGACGGCGGATGCGGTGCGGCGCGTGTTTTACGCGGTGGAGGA
>NZ_JACVAO010000048.1:0-2958 GCF_014851885.1 Ensifer sp. ENS02
TACGAAAATCGATCTAAATCCGCCGCCTATGCCTGTCCGCGACTTAGTGAAATCGCTGTCCCGTACTTACTGAAATCGGTGTCCGCGACTTACTGAAATCCTTGTCCCGTACTTTCTGAAACCCGCAACGGCGCCTCAGCATCGGGCCGGTAGTGACCGCCGGTTTCGCCGGTTGCGATCTTATGGATGGCGTAAGGAAAATCGTCGTTCCAACTGAATGAAAACCTGGTCGGCCTGTGCGGCAGTCGATAAGGGATCACATCACGCCTGCGCTCCTCGTCTCCAACGACGAGAGGTGTCAAGCGAAATGAAGATTTGACCCCGCCTATTGCCTCACCCGGGGATGTTACTGACGTTGGGGGCACTGCGCCGTGGTGGGAGGATACGGGCGCGCGCTTCGTCCAGTCGCCATCGAGTATGATCTCCCCGGCTACGTCCACGCCCCAAGCCTGGACGGCATCGAGCCGCAGCCATCGAAGCCGAACTCGCTCAGCCAGTATACCGCATTCTCGAAAAATTACGGCCCAGGAACTCTGGCTCTGTCAAGGTCATCGAAACCCCCTTCAGCCCCCCGATTACATATTGGATAAGGATGCCCGGGCGCCTCGTCTGAGGCGGTGCCCGATGAATTCCTAGCAACCTTGTGCCTGCGCTGGAACAAACGCGACGGTATTCGGTTCAGTGATCAACGGCTGCAGGGAGGTACTTGAACATGAACGATAAAGACGAACTCATCCGGCGACGCGCTTACGAGATTTGGGAGCGTGAGGGGCGCCCCGAGGGCCAGGAGCGCCGGCATTGGGAGCAAGCAAGTAGGGAGATTGCGGAACATGAGCGTCTGCCTCCCAACAGTCAAACCGGGGATGATCAAACTGGCACCATTGTTGCTCCATCCACCGCGCCGCGCGGGGAAGCCGGGCGGCCGTCGGAGGACGCGGAGTAGTGTTCTTCCTACGACCTGACTGGGAAAGGACCTGAGTATCGAAGCGGTGTCGGCGCATTGGGAAGAGCGATCGAAAGAGCAGGCGCTTGTTTCCTAGGACCCCTAGGCAATGCAGGTTGATCTTCGTGCAGATCATTAGCATCGAAGTTTCCTGTGCGTGAGGTACACACGGGAAAGAGGCGGTGATTCCATCACCCGACGTGGCCAAATCGAATGGGCCTGGATGACGAAGCCGCTTATCGCCCATGCCAAGGCGCTGCTGTCCAAACCGCCTCTTTCGCTACGGCGCTGAATGAATCCGATGCCCGAAGCAATGGGTGCAGTCGCTCCTGCCGCTGTGGTCGGCAATGAGGGCCCCACGGCCTACGTATTCGAGTATCGAGACGGTTCTGGCACCAGCCGAACGCCGCCTTCGACAATGCCACGCCTTGAAGCAGTCCAAAAGATTAGCGAGTAAACATGCGACACGACCCCAACCAACTGGAAAGGATCACTCCAGCATTTTTTGGGCGCGATGCCGTTTCCGTCGCGGAGGCTTTGATTGGCGTCATTCTGGAAGTAAATGGGATCGGCGGCAAGATCGTGGAAACGGAAGCTTACGGGCGGGACGATCCCGCCTCTCATAGTTACGTTGGAAAAACTGCCCGGAACAACGCGATGTTCGGCCCCGCCGGCACCGCTTACGTCTACCGGTCCTACGGTTTGCATTGGTGCCTCAACTTCGTCTGCGAGAACGCAAGCGCGGTATTGCTCCGAGCGATCGAGCCGCAAACGGGCCTTGGAACGATGCGGATCAGGCGCGGGACAGCCAGGGAAACCGTCTTGTGCGCGGGGCCGGGACGCCTTTGCCAAGCTCTCGGAGTGACCCGCCATCTTGACGGACGATCGCTCTTTGCGGCCCCTTTTTATCTCACTGTTGGGGAGGGCGAAACGGATGTCTGCCGAGGCCCTCGTATTGGGGTCACGAGGGCTGCCGACGTGCGGTGGCGGTTCGGAGCGCAAGGCTCTGCCTTTTTGAGCCACCCGTTTCCCGATCCCGTTCCAGTTTAGAACTGGCCGGGATTTTGCGGGGGCGTAGAGCTTCTCGTCATAAATGCTGGAAGATCTGTTCGATGTCTCCTTTCCAGATTTAGCCATCCCGATGATCCTCGAGAACGACTGAAGCGATTTGATATGCGCCCCAACCTGCAAATCCTGATTCCGCCCGCTCGCATTCTCGACAAGTGCACCTATTCGCCCGGGATCACGGGGAGGTTGGAAAGAACACTCGGGCTTGGAAGTGTCGGAACTGTTGTTGTTACAGGAGGCGAGCCGGACGTTTTCGTAATGGCGACGATGCTCGGCGCAATCGATCTTGGATACTAGGTGACCGTCTCGAAGGACGGCGTTTAAAGCTCGACCAAACAAACGACGCCTCTCTTCAGCTGCTTGGCAACGCTTCTGGGTCCAACTTGAGCTTGCGACCCTTAGGAGTGGCTCGGTCAATTAGGCGATATGAGAGCCGGCACGTGGGAAATGTCGGAACCATCAGACCCCCGGCCGGTTTGATCTTGATAAACGCCGCGCAGGTCGCCCCGGCAGATCGTTTTAGGCGGGTCGAAAGAGGATTTTACCAGTGATTATCGATCTCCAATCCGCACGTGCCACACGAGATGCTCCTGACCCGGACTGTGCCTCACATGATAGCCTTGGCCGGCCGATGTATCTTTACGGAGTGGAGTACTGGATGGACGACCGACTTTGGGCGTTGACGCTCGAGGCCTATTCGCTCGAGGACGCTGAAAGAAGAATGGGGGCAATCCATCAGGGGCTGATCTATGGGCAGATATACCGCAGTACCTGCTGAGCATTGCGTTCTACATAGCAATGAGCGCCTCCCGGCCGTCCCGTATAGCGCGGCGATCAGGATGAGACGGCGGCGACAATCTGGATGAGACTCTTATGTCGCGGTCGGCATGAAGGTATCATGCTGATTGTCGCTGGCAAGGGTCTCATCGTGTTCTGATTGCCGCTCC
>NZ_JACVAO010000049.1:0-2641 GCF_014851885.1 Ensifer sp. ENS02
TGCGCGGCGACAAACAAGGTGAGATTCAGCGTCAATCAGGATGAGACTCGGCGGCGGGGGTGTGACGAAGGGAGGGCGTAGCCCGACCGGAGTTACACCCCCGCCGCGGCGCAATTTTTAGGCGTCTCATGATCGCGGTCGGCCCGCTACGGTGGCGGTTTTCTGGAATGGAGAACCACCTTTGTGCCGGGTCGCCATGTAACCGATCATCAGATGAGATTATTCATGAAGTACCGACAAACGCATTCTGTTGAGGTCGCCGCCGCGAAGGCGTCGATCAGCCGGGCGACGGCGTTCCGCATGGAGAAAGAGCAGCGCCTTCCGTCGCAGAACAAGCCGCCGCGCGGTCGGCGTCGTCCCGATCCGCTTGAGCATATCTTTGATGCGGAGGTCGTTCCGCTCCTCAAGGCCGCTCCCGGCATTCGCGCGGTCGCCATTTACGACGAGATGCTGCGGCGTCATCCGGAGCTGCCCGAAGGCATTCGCCGCACACTTGAGCGGCGCATTCGGTCCTGGCGGGCCGTTCACGGTGAGGCACAGGAGGTGATCTTCCGCCAGACGCATGAACCCGGCCGGCTAGGGTTGTCGGATTTTACCGACATGGGCAGCCTCAGCGTGACGATCGCCGGCCAGCCGCTCGACCATCTGCTTTATCACTTCCGGCTGGTCTGGTCGGGCTTCGAACACGCCCATGTCATCCTTGGCGGTGAAAGCTTCGTCGCCTTGGCGGAGGGACTGCAGAATGCCCTGTGGTCGGTCGGCGGTTCGCCGCTCTATCACCGCAGCGACAGCCTGTCGGCTGCCTTCCGCAACCTCGACGCCGATGCCAAGGTCGATCTGACAAACCGCTATGAAGACCTATGCGCTCATTACCGGATGACGCCGACGCGCAACAACAAGGGCGTCGCTCACGAGAACGGCTCAATCGAAAGTTCCCACGGCCATCTCAAGAACGCAGTCCGCGATGCACTCCTGATGCGCGGCACCCGAGACTTCGACGATCTCCGCTCCTACCGCGCCTTCATCGACGAGATCGTCAGCCGCCGCAATGCCGCACATGGCAAGCGCATCGATGCCGAGCGCCCGCATCTGCAGGCACTTCCCGAGCGCCGCACCACCGACTTCGAGGAGGTGGTCGTCACCGTGTCGCGCACCGGCGGCTTCGCCTTGCGCAAGGTCTTCTACACCGTCCCCTCCCGTTTGATCGGCCACCGGCTGCGTGTGCGTTTGTTCGACGATCGCCTCGACGTCTTCGTCGGCGGCACGCATCTGCTGACGTTGCCACGCGGTCGCGCCGACGCGAGCGGCAGGCATGACCAGGTCGTCAACTATCACCACGTCATCCACTCTCTGCGCAAAAAGCCCATGGCGCTTCTCAACCTGGTCTATCGCGACAAGCTCTTTCCCCGGCCGGAATATCGAAGGGCTTTCGACGCTCTCATCGAGCAACTGCCTGACCGGCAGGCTTGCAAGATCACCGTCGAATTGCTGGCCCTGGCGCATGATCGCGGTTGCGAGCGTGAACTGGCCGAGGAGCTTGCCAGAACGCTCGACGCCCGCAAACTGCCCGACCTGATGGCCTTGAGAGCCATCTTCGGCCCGGACCCGGATCAGTTGCCGACCGTTCATGTGCAGCTCGCATCGCTCAATAGCTATGAAGCCCTGATGGGGTCTGCTTATGCGGGAGAGGCCGCATGAAAAACGTCCACAACAGCATCGACGAAGCCCGCCTCGGCATCATGCTCAATGAACTGAGGCTGCCGACAATCAAAACGCTGTGGCCGCAATTTGCCGAACAGGCCGATCGTGAAGGGTGGCCCGCGGCTCGCTTCCTCTCCGCTATCGCCGAACACGAGCTGGCTGAACGGGCGCATCGCAGGATCGAACGTCACCTCGCCGAGGCGCATCTGCCGCCGGGAAAGACGCTCGAGAGCTTCGCTTTCGACGCCGTGCCCATGGTCTCCAAGGCCCAGGTCATGGCGATTGCCGCCGGCGATAGTTGGCTCGCCAAAGGTGCCAATATCCTGTTGTTCGGTCCGCCGGGAGGCGGAAAGAGCCATCTCGCCGCCGCCATTGGCCTCGCACTGATCGAGAACGGTTGGCGGGTGCTGTTCACGCGCACGACAGACCTCGTCCAGAAGCTGCAGGTCGCACGGCGTGAGCTCCAGCTCGAATCCGCCATCGCAAAGCTCGACAAGTTCGATCTGCTCATCCTCGACGATCTGGCCTACGTCACCAAGGACCAGGCCGAAACCAGCGTGCTCTTCGAACTCATCTCCGCAAGATATGAGCGGCGTTCCATCATGATCACCGCCAATCAGCCCTTCGGGGAATGGAACCGCGTCTTTCCGGACCCGGCCATGACGCTTGCGGCGGTGGACCGACTTGTTCATCACGCAACGATCTTCGAAATGAACGTCGAAAGCTATCGGCGACGTTCCGCCATGGAAGCCAAACGCCAGCGCGGCAGACCTGCCGCCTTCGCGACAATTAAAAGTGCTTCCCAGATTGTCGCGGAGCGGCAATCAGAACACGATGAGACCCTTGCCAGCGACAATCAGCATGATACCTTCATGCCGACCGCGACATAAGAGTCTCATCCAGATTGTCGCCGCCGTCTCATCCTGATCGCCGCGCTATA